>PLHC01000079.1 GCA_003138795.1 Granulicella sp.
GACTGCATGGGAGGGTTTGTGGTGACCATGCTCTACGGATTGAACCGGCCGACCGCCGATATCGACGTGCTTGAGATTGCCCCAACCGCGGTGGCGACCGAGTTCCGAAGGCTCGGCATTATGGGCGGCGCTCTACACCAGAAGTACGGAATCTATCTCGACCACGTGGGAGTTGCTCATGTGCCAGAGGATTACGAAAGTCGCCTTACGGAGATGTTCCCTGGAACGTTCGAGCATCTGCACCTGATGGCGCTTGATCCCTATGACCTCGCCCTCAGTAAACTGGAGCGGAACATTCAACGCGACCGTGACGACGTGAGACATCTCGCACGGACCGTCCCGTTCGACCTTGATACGCTTGAAGAGCGCTACCAAGCCGAACTGCGCTGGCAGATGGCGATTCCCAAGCGAGAAGACCTCACGTTGAAGCTGTGGATCGACGCGATCTTGGAAGAACGCGAGTCAAGCTAACTCGCGTGTTTCAGACATCGCCCCCCGCGTGGGGGCGACGACGGAGGCACCGTCAAGGTGATAACGCTCAAATGTTTCAATCCACGCCCCCCGATGCCTCTGCGACCTCCGAGTGTGAGGGCGTCTGATCCCCGCTCTGGGCCCATACCGGAGTTGCGAGCAGCAACGCGGCTAATGCCTCTCGCTATACTTTCCCCATGCGCCTCTCCACCCTCGCCCGCATCGCCCTCGCCTCCACGCTCATCGCGTTCTTCTCCACGCAACCCATCTGGGCCTGGGGCCGCGACGGCCACAGCATGATCAACCGTCTCGCCGCGCAATATCTCCCTTCGGACGTCCCCTACTTCCTGAGCAACGGCAACGGTCTCGACGTCATGGAGTGGATGGGTCCCGAGCCCGACCGCTGGAAGCAGCGTGACGCCGAACCCGAACTCGTCGCGACCCAATCCCCCGATCACTTCCTCGACTACGAGTGGGCCATCTACGCCGCAACACCCTGCACCAACGGCACTCCCGGCTGCGTCGATGGCTATAACTTCCCGAAGAAGCGTTACGACTTCATCCGCGCCCTCGCCGCCGCGCAGCCCAAACACCCCGACATCCATCTCGACGAGCGCGTCGGCTTCCAGCCCTGGCAGGTTGAAGAGGTCTGGCAACGCCTCAAGTCCGACATGCGCGAGTACCGCAAGCTCACCGCCGCCAACCAGGACACAGCGCCCGTCCAGCTCGCCATTCTCTTCGACGCCGGCTGGCTCGGCCACTATGTCGGCGACGGCTCACAGCCGCTGCATAACACCATCCAGTACAACGGCTGGACCGGCCCGAACCCCAGCGGCTACAACACCGACCACCATATCCACGCGAAGTTTGAGAGCATCTACGTCTCCGCCAACATCAAGCCCTCCGACGTAGCTCCACTCGTCGCCGCCACCCAGCCGAAGGTCATCGACGACGAATGGACGCAATATTGGGAGTACCTCCACCACTCCAACTCGCTCGTCGAAAAGGTCTACCAACTCGACAAAGCCCACGGCTTCGACGGCGCCGGAACCCCTGAAGCGAAAGCCTTCACCGAAGAGCGTCTAGCCGCCGGAGCCATCGAGCTCCGCAACCTCATCGTCTCCGCCTGGGTCCACTCCGCCGATCCCGTAGAGGAATACCACGGCCCCCAATAGAGCAACAAATCCGTTGTCGGTTGTACGTTCTAAGTGGAAGTTCTCAGAACTTCCACTTAGAACCTACAACGTAGGAGCTACAACTTTCCTCTGCTGCACCCTTCTTGCCATCTTCTCCAGCACCGGCTCTATTCCCATCGCGATCGCCGGCAGCGCCACCGCCGCGACCACCGCCCACACCACCAGCGCATGCCACTCCCAGCTCCACAGCAGGCGTGTCGTGTCCCACGGATGATGCTTCGCCGCGCCCCACAGAGCTTCGCCCTCAAGCGGCAGCTTCTTCGTGGCAAACACCACCGCCCCCACCTTGATAAACACCGGAAACATCAATATCTCCAGCGGATACACCGCGTGATTGCCCACCTGCGACGCCACCAGGTTCAACCGGAACGCCGCCGCCAGCGCCAGCACCAGCAGCGTCGTCGATCCCAGCAGTGGATTCATCCCCACCACCACACCCAGCGCCAGCGACCACGCCAGCTTGTCCGGATCGGCCCCCATGCGCAGCAGGCCCATCACCGGATTCACGACCCATCGTTTCCACAGACTCGCCACACTCTAAGCATATCGGTACACTCAGCGGAGCGTCTGAAATTGATCCACTGAAAACTGTCGCGAGGAACCATCGCTTGTCTTTTCTCCACAGGATCTACCGCATTCTTGCTGTCGTCCTCGTCTTCGCCTACTCAACGGTCGAGGTCCTCATCAATCGTCCCAGCACCCGCACCCAGCGCGCAGCGTGGCTCAGCAAGATCGGCAACCGCCTGCTCCGCACCCAGGACATCACCTTCACCACCGTAGGCCCTGTGCCCAGCGATGGCGCCGTGATCTCCAACCACCTCACCTACGTCGACGTCCTCGTCCACGCCGCCATGCGCCCCTGCGTCTTCGTCGCCAAGATCGAGCTGCGCAAGACCCCCGTATTCGGTTGGATCAGCATGATGGCCGGAACCATCTACATCGATCGCAGAATCGGTCGCAGGACAACTCAAGCCGCCGATGGTATGGCCAAAGGCTTCCGTGACGGCCTCCCCGTCGTCTTCTTCCCCGAAGGAACCACCGGCGTCGGCGACGTGCCCGCGCTCCCCTTCCGCAACGGCCTCCTCGCCCAGTCCATCGCCGCTGGCGAGCCCGTCACCGCCGGATTCATCCACTACGACCTCACCGCACGCGACATCGCCCGCGGCAAGACCGCCCGTAACGACGTGCATTGGGGTACGGAAACCCTCTGGCAACACATGTGGAACTTCTCCGACCTGCACGGCATCCACGCCACCATCCGCTTCGCGCCTGAACCGATCGCCTTCTCCGAGGCCGCCATCAGCAATCGCAAGATCGCTGCAGAAGAAGCCCGCGCCGCCGTCGTTGCTCTCGCTGTCCCGCGCTAACTCTTTACTGACACTGCAAAGCCGTCCACACTCCAGCCGTCGCTCCCGACGTCGAATCGAACCGGAAGTCGATAATCTCCCCCGCCGCAATCGCCACCGATCCCGTCGCCGTGCAACTCCCATTCGTCGACGGCGAGCACACCAGAGCCGTATCCGCGAGCGCTCCCGCTTGGCCCGCTCGCAGCGTCACCGTAATCGCGCCCGACTGCTGCGAGTACACATTCAACTGCGTCGCCGTGCACCCCAGCGGAACCCACGCCAGCACCGCGCCGCCAATCTCCGTCGCGCTCGCATTCGGCGAGTTCACCGCGTAGTACAGCATGGGGTCACTCGCCGAGTGATACATCGCCGCAAAATTCCCACTACTCGTCCCGCTCCTCGATCCAGATCCCGTCCCCGCCGCACCCTGCGGAATCCCGAAGTTCAGCACCGCTGCCTGCACTGTCCCGCTTTGGTCACCGTCGCCTGCGCTCCTGCAGCCAGCGTCGTCACCGTCCCCATTGAGATCGTCGCGGCCGCACCCTGAGCACCCGTCGGTCCCGCTCCACCCGCCTGCGCCAGGATCGCCCAGACCTGCGGATTCAAATCCGGCTCCTGATTGCTCCCCGCCTCCTGCGCCAGATACGTCGACCCCGCGAACGTCACACCATCATTTACCGCATAGTTGGTCGCCGCGCTCCACGCCCCGCGAAAATTCAACCCCACCGCACCCGCCGCTCCCTTCGCACCTGTGGCGCCGGTCGACCCCTCGGCTCCCGCCGCTCCTGCTGCTCCCGTCGCGCCCGTCGCTCCTACCGCTCCACTCGCTCCCGCCTGCGCCAGCACCGCCCAACTCGCCGGAGACTGACCCGCTGCTGCCCCACATTGTTTGCAGTCAGCGACAGATAGATTGTCCCCCATAGCTCACCGCATAGTTACCGCATAGTTGGTCGCCGAACTCCACGCTCCCTGCCACGCCAGCCCGGCGTTCCATTTGCCCCGTTCGTGCCGTTCGCTCCCGAAGGCCCCACCGCTCCCGTCGCTCCCGTTGGCCCCGCCTGTCCCTGCACTTCCGTCGCTCCCGTCGTGCCCGGAATCCCCTGCGCCCCGGTCGTTCCCGCGCCCTGCAATCCCTGCGGCCCCGCAGAGCTCCCACCGTGCCCGTTGCCCCGGTCAATCCCTGCGCCCCGGCTGGCCCCTGAATCCCCATCGGCCCAGCCACACCCGTCGGCCCAGGCCCAAGAACTCCCTGCACGCCCTGCGGTCCCAACCCGCCCGCAGCTCCCGTCGCGCCCACCGGCCCGGCCGGTCCCACCGACGTCAGCACGCCCCAGTACGCCGGGCTCAGCCCCGGAGTCTGTCCGACATTGAACCCCACCAGCGAAACCCAGCTCGCCCCATCGAACACCACTACATCGCCCAGCGCATAGTTCGTCCCCGTCGTCTCCGATATTAACTTGTTTATAATCAACGACATAATTCACGTTTTATGGCCCGGTCGAATCTTCTGTGCCTACTGATAAGTCCTTCAGAATAAGACAAATGAACATGTGCGGAATTTAAGTTTGATCCCAAAACGATGGTTGGTGGGCTTCCGAAACGGCCAAGCAGCTACGCAGATGAGGTTTTGCATCGTACGGGATAGAACGAAACCGGCTGAGGATGCTGCCCCTGTTTGGCAAGCTCCTACACAGAAAGAAATCGATGACACAACAGACCTCAACTGGATTGAACCTCGAACGGCTGCGGACGTGCGACACAACACTCTGGGAGCTTTGAGGATGATGTGGGCTTTGAAAATTGACCAACCTGCGCCGCCGATGGAGAAGGCTTACACACCTTGGCTGGATAACCTGCTTGTAGAAGAAAGCCCTTATTGCGCCTACGCGCGGCCTGATGGATCTTTCTATCTAAATCTCAGGGACGCGTGGTATCTGCTTCCTAAATCACGAACGGCAAGGATTCAGTAGCGTCACCGGGGAAGCTTTGTGGCTGGCAAGGTCCCTTCACTGATTTGGACGTGTGGTTGGCCGTCGCCTGGTATGTCGATGGCGTTGCCGGCACTGCGAAGCGAGAAGCCGTCGTGAGTCAACGATTGCAGTCAAACCGAGCCGGTATTACACTTACCAGTAGGAGTATTACCATGCAAATCACAAGCAAGGGCCAGGTGACGATTCCGCTGAATGTTCGTACCCGGTTGGGTCTTTTGCCTCACACCCAAGTCGAGTTCGAGCTGGTTGGCGACCACGCACGCATTCGGAAGGCAAAGCCGGGCGCAGGCGCTCGAGGCAATCGAGCCCTCGAGGCGCTCCGAGGCTCTGCGGACACGCGCATGAGCACCGACGAGATCATGGCGTTGACGCGCGACGACGCACCTCGGCACCGGAAGAGCAAATGATGCCGGCGCTTGTGGGGTTGCCCGCTCGCCTTCGCGACTGCCGCGGCGTTCTGGTCGACAGCAACATTCTGCTGGATATTGCAACGAATGACCCGACCTGGAGCGTCTGGTCGTCCGAGGCGCTCGCCCTGTGTACCGAGCATGCGTCGCTGCTGGTGAACCCGATCATCTACGCCGAGGTCTCGGTCGGGTTTACGACCATCGAAGCATTGAATGCGGCTCTGCCCAGTAGTATCTATCAGCGCGCGCAGCTCCCCTGGGAGGCAGGATTCCTCGCGGGCAAGAGTTTCCTGGCGTATCGCAAACGGGGAGGAGTGCGCAACACACCGTTGCCCGACTTCTATATTGGCGCACATGCGGCGATTGAGAAACTTGCGCTGCTCACCCGCGACGCTGCACGTTATCGAACCTATTTTCCCAAAGTCGAGATACTTGCGCCGACGAGAGACTCGATCCGCTAAACGCCGTCGGTGCTACAGAAGCGCCCTTTGATCAGAAATCACGGGTCATCGGTAGAACGGACTGATTGCTCCCCCATAAGCGAATAGGGATAGATGGGTATCTGCTTGACGCACCATACCCCAAGATGTAGTGTCCCGTGACTATAAGCTAGAGCCCCGGAAGGCCCCAGCGAAGGAACAAGGAATAACGCAACTTCCGAACCAAGCAAATATCGCCTAAGCGACGCTTAGACAGCAGTCGCGCGGGCGCCGGGCTCTCGCCTCGCCGGGGGTTCAATTGCCAGTGCTTGAGTTTCCGCGGAAAGTACTTCCGATTCGATCGTGAGCCGCAGGCCTAGCGCCTGCAGGATCTTCTGCAGACTATTGAGTGTCGGATTACCTTCGTCCGAAAGCATCTGGTAAATGTGTTCACGATTTACACTGCTCGCCCTTGCGACAGCCGCAACGTTGCGCGCATCCAGAACGTTTTTTAACGCAACGAGGAACGCTCCCTGTGAATCCTCGAGTGCTGCCTGGAGGTAATTAGCAGCCTCCGCGTTGTTTTTCAGCCTCTGATGCAAAACTTCCTTATAGCTTTTCGAGCGTCCGCTCATCTTGCCCCTCCCTGTAGTCCTTCCAGTAAGCTTTGGCCGTCTTGATGTCTTTCCTTTGGGTGCTTTTGTCGCCGCCGATCAACAGCAAGACAACCACAGGTCCGTCTTCAGCAAAATAGACACGGTAGCCAGGCCCGAAGTCGATCCTCAGCTCAAGAACGCCTTCGCCGGCTGGTTTGCAATCGCCGAAATTGCCAAGTTCAAGGCGGTCTAATCGTACTTCGATCTGAGCGCGACCTCGTCCATCGCGCAAGCCATCCATCCAGTCCTCAAAAGGCACCTTGCCTGAAGAGGTCCGGTACAGTCTCAATTCTCTTGGGTTGGCTATCACTTGCCCTCTTTCTGTCGAGCAGGACTGAGCCATCCGTCTAAAGTGTAGCGCAAAACCTACACAATTAAGACGGGGGCTCGGCCCAACACTGAACGCTCTCTCTTGAAATGTTCTGGCTACCAGTCTTTGGTAAAGATTAAGCTTTTGATTCTATGCGATTTAACATCATTGTCGTGCACAGTACGAGAGCGGGACCCGCGATCTCAAAAAAGTTTGGATGCTTCGTCACTCTCGCGTTAATCTGCTTCGCCCTGGACGCATCCCTAACCCTGTTAACTTTTCACGCCAGGCACATGATGGTGCCGCGGTGGATGCCAGTCATGCGCTCGATGGAGCGGATGCTGCATCGTTCTGCAACCACCGCGACTTCCTTGTATCTGCTGAGATTGTTTGCCACCAGCCTACCTCTGATGGGCTAAGCGCCATACAGGAACGACGCCAACGCGGACCTCGTGCATGATACCTTTCCGCCATGGGACTAGAGGCAGAACATCTCAATGAGCCAGCGGGTAGCGAGATATCCCCCCGAGATAAAAAGGCTCAGCCCAATGAAGAGAAGGACGAATCCCTCGAGGAGTTTGTGCCCTTCGATCTCAAACAACCCGTAAACCGCTCGCCACAAGAACCATGCACCGATGAGGCATGTAACAAAGTACGACCCAAAATGAACGAGTTTGTCTGCCATTTTTATCTGCCCCCATGGTACGAAATGCATGCTGGATCGCGCGCCCCGCGGAATCGTGGTTTGTGTAGCGCCCCAACTCATCGTGAGCATTCAGAACACGGAAAGCGCCTCGTCTATACACGTCTGGCAAGACAAATATCTGACTGGAAGAATCAAGATCAAGCTCAAAATTGGACCCTACCGAACAAAACACCGGGCACAACCTATTGTGGTCGGGTGCGTCAAGCAGATACCCATCTAGGGATATTTACTTGACGCCACCCACCCAAGATATAGTGATCCGGGCCATGGGTGAGGATTGTCCGAGAACATTACTGGAGTTGGAGCAGAGATTTAGCACCGAAGAGGCATGTGCCGAATACCTCGCGGCTCTGCGTTGGCCGGACGGATGGGCGTGTCCGAGGTGTGCAGGTGCGGATGCCTGGTCGGTTCGGCGGCTCCGGCGGCTATGCAACCATTGCCGGTACGAGATGTCGGTCACAGCGGGGACCATCTTTCAGGACAGCAACCTGCCGCTGACGATCTGGTTCCGCACCATGTGGCAGATCACCAGCCAAAAGAACGGCATCAGCGCTTTGGGTTTGCAGCGCGTTCTCGGCCTGGGCAGTTACAAGACGGCTTGGGCGATGTTGCATAAACTGCGCCGGGCCATGGTTCGCGCGGGCCACGACCGACTGGATGGCGTCGTCGAGGTGGACGAGACCTACTGGGGCGGAGAGGAAACGGGTGCCATCGGCAGGCGGACGGAACTCAAGGCCATTATTATCGTTGCCGCTCAGGAGGATGGAAAGGGCATCGGCCGCATCCGTCTGCGTTCGATCCCGGACGTGACCAGGGCCACGCTGCACGGGTTCATCGCTCAGTCCGTTGCGCCGGGAAGCACGGTGAGAACCGACGGTCTGCCCGCCTATCTCGGATTGGACGGATATGTCCATGACCGCCAGGTGCAGCGCCGTCAGGAGGAGGGAGAACATGTGCTTCCCCGGGTCCATCGTGTGATTTCACTGCTGAAGCGATGGCTGCTCGGCACCCACCAGGGTGCCATTGGACAAGATCATCTGAACGATTACCTCGACGAGCTCACCTTTCGATTCAACCGCCGCACTTCTACATCTCGCGGCAAACTGTTCTATCGCCTAGCTCAACAGGCCGCGCAAACAGACCCGGTCACCTTTGCAACTCTGGCCAAACCACAATTTATTGCGTCCGGTGGCGTCAAGTAATATCCCTATAAGCGAATGTGCCTTCTTGGTCGGAGCTCTCTATCAGGTTTTCTGATCTACCCGCACAATGGTTAGTCGCGATAAGCTGGCTGCATGCGTTCTCATCCTCGTGAGAAGACCGGCAGAAACGATCCCTGTCCCTGCGGCAGCGGCAAGAAGTACAAGCGGTGCTGTCTATCAAATACAACCCTCGCCATCCCTGGCCCGGAGACGCTTGACACTCCATGGAGTAGACAGCGCGACGCTTCTGACCGCCTCACGGCAGATTTAATGCGGCATTTTAAGCGCGACTTTGGCGACGACGCTCTCAATGCCTGGGCGGACTTCAACCAGGATCATGACCCCGTCTCCTTGAGCGAAATGCCGCATGAACTCAGCATCTTCAGCCCGTATGTTCTGTTTGAGTGGGACCCGGAAAAGCCTCTCCGCCGAAGTGCGCAGAAGCCGCAGGGCGGCGTGGTTGTCACGGCTTATTTGAAGAGAGCCGCAAACCGTCTCTCCGCCCTGGAGCTTTTGATTCTGGAACAGGCCATCGCGCGTCCGGTCAGCTTCTATGAGATTGTCCGCGTCCATCCTGGGCGGGGTGTGGTGCTGCGAGATCTTTTGATCGGCGAGGAAACCGAGATCGAGGAGCACTCAGGGAGCGAGATGATGCGGTCCGGCGACGTGCTCTATGCACAGCTTTGGATCTTGCCCGAAGTTGCCACATTGGGCAGATTGGCGCCGATTCCCATTCCTCCGGACAGGAAGGTTGAGATCATCAAGCTCCGCACGGAGTTGCAGCGCAAGATCAAAAAGCAAAACCGGGAACTTGCCGCCGCCGACCTGACGCGGTATGCCGATAAGATTCGCACCATCTACCTCGATATTCGCGATGCCCTGACCAAGCCGCCGAAGTTGCAAAATACCGATGGAGAGCCGTTTCTCTCTCACAAACTCCATTTCAACACCCAGTCGGCGCAGTCGACCTTTGACGCTCTCGCGTCCCTGGCTTGGGGGGTAACCAAAGAAGAGTTACTCGAAGAGGCGGAGCGAAGCCCCGACGGCTCGCTGCGCAGCATCGAATTCGCATGGATCAAGAAGGGCAACAAAATGAACAAGGGCTGGGAAAACACTGTCCTGGGCCATCTGAAGATCTTCGGTAAGACGCTGCTGGTGGAAGTGAACTCGGCCAACCGCGCCAAGCGGATTCGGGAAGAGATTGAGCAGCGCCTTGGCTCCCAGGCGACACACGTCGGCACGGAAACGGAGACACCGGAGCAGATGATGAAGCAGGCGAAGCAAAGGAAGGCCCTGCGCAGCACGGAAGAGGAGACCAATCAGGACGACCTGATGCGCGATCCCGAATTCCGCCGTCAAGTCGAGGCGGAGGTGCAGAAGCAGGTCGAGGGCTGGGTTCGCACCAAGATTCCCGCACTGGGCGGGCGCACTCCGTTGCAGGCGGTCGCCGATCCGGACGGCAGAGAGATGGTCGAGGCCTTACTGCAAGGCTGGGAACGCCAGAACGAAGTGCCCGGGAGCGCGGGTATTGTGCGCCCGGATATCAATGCGCTGCGTCGCCTCCTCAATCTACCGGTGAAGACAGAATCACCCATGAAGTGAGGCGGCTCAGAAGAATGCCGCCTGTTTCTTCAAGGGGTCGCTTGGGTGGACTGCACAACTTCAGCGGGAGCCAGCAGCAGTTGGATGGATTCAAGAGCGATAAACTACATCAAAAACCGAACACCATAAGAGAATCGCGCTGTTCTAGCCATCTCTGCCCTCAAAACATAAGTCCAGACCGGACATAACGCCGGTCAAAGGCCATCTCCATCCCTGTGCATCATCGAAAGATCTCCGCGCACCCCACACCCACCCATTCCTCTTTCCCCATCCAACCCCGTATGCTTTCTTCCATGTCCACCGACGTCCAGCTCAACACCCCCGGCCATCTCTCATCCCCCGACCGCCTCGTGAATCTCCCGCGCCTGGTCACAGCCTTCTATGCCAACCACCCCGACCCCAGCGTTCCCGCGCAGCGCGTCAACTTCGGCACCTCCGGCCATCGCGGTTCGTCGCTCACCTCCAGCTTCAACTACGAGCACATCCTCGCCATCACCCAGGCCATCGTCGAGTACCGCGCCGAGCAATCCACCACCGGCCCACTCTTCCTCGCGCAGGACACCCACGCTCTCTCCGAGCCAGCCTTCTCCACCGCCCTCGAAGTCCTCGCGGCCAACGGCGTCGCTGTGCTCATCGATCAGGACCTCGGCTATACGCCCACGCCCGCACTCTCGCACGCGATCATCACGTACAACGCCACCAACTCCGGCAAGCCCCAGGCCGACGGCATCGTCATCACGCCCTCGCACAATCCACCCGAAGACGGCGGCTTCAAGTACAACCCCTCCAACGGCGGCCCCGCCGACACCACCGCCACCAAATGGATCGAGAACCGCGCGAACGAGCTCATCGCCGCCAAGCTCCAGGGCGTAAAGCGCCTCGCCTTTTCGAAGGCCCTCAACGCGCCCACCACCCATCGCCACGACTTCATCACCGCCTACGTCGCGGACCTCGCCAACGTCATCGACTTCGCTCCCCTCGCCGGCACCACCTTGAAGCTGGCGGTGGATCCATTGGGCGGAGCCGGCGTCCACTACTGGCCGCGCATCGCAGAGCACTACAAACTTGCCCTCAACATCCTCAACCCCTACGTCGATCCCACCTTCCGCTTCATGACCCTCGACTGGGACAGCCGCATCCGCATGGACTGCTCGTCTCCCTACGCGATGGCCAGCATGATCGCCAACAAGGACCACTTCGACGTCGCCTGGGCCTGCGACACCGACCACGACCGCCACGGCATCGTCACCCGCACCACCGGCCTGCTCAACCCCAATCACTACCTCGCCGTCTGCATTCAATACCTCTTCACCCACCGTCCCGAGTGGTCCGAGAAGGTGGGCATCGGCAAGACCCTCGTCTCCTCCTCCATCATCGACCGCGTCGCCGCCGGCCTCCACCGCCCCATGCTCGAAGTCCCCGTCGGCTTCAAGTGGTTCGTCGACGGCCTTATCGACGGCTCGCTCGGCTTCGTCGGCGAAGAGTCCGCCGGCGCGACCTTCCTCCGCCGCAACGGCCACGTCTGGACCACCGACAAGGACGGGCTGATATCTGGGCTGCTGGCAGCCGAGATGACCGCCGTCACTGGCAAAGACCCCGGCGTGCTCTACAACGACCTCACCGCCAAATACGGCGCGCCCGTCTACCAGCGCATCGACGCCGCAGCCACCACAGAACAGAAGGCCAAGCTCGCCAGACTCAGCCCCTCACAAGTCACTGCGACCACCCTCGCCGGAGAGCCCATCACCGCGATCCTCACCGAAGCCCCCGGCAACCACGCGGCCATCGGCGGCCTGAAAGTCACCACCGAAAACGGCTGGTTCGCCGCCCGCCCCTCCGGCACCGAAGACGTCTACAAAATCTACGCAGAATCCTTCAACGGCCCCGACCACCTCAAGCAGATCCAAACCGAAGCCAAAGCCTTAGTCGCCTCCGCCATCGCTTAACTCCCGCCGTCCGCGTAGGACCGGGTGCCCCATCCTCGCCGCGCAGTTTCACCGCGCGGCAGGGTGGGGTATCGTTTGCGGTAGCAAACGACCGCCCTCATTCACCACCACAAATCTGTCATCCTGAGCGAAGCAGCTCGCAGTCTTACCGCGAGCTGCGCAGTCGAAGGATCCCTGACCGCGCCAAAGATGTTCTGTACATTCACGACACCATCGAGACCTTCGGCGGAGCACTGCCGGCAATACGGTAGGAGTGGGAGGCGAACACCAGGCCCGCCCTGCACGCGAACGCCATCCGTCAGGTCGAGAAGGCCCTCAGACGTTCTCTTTGCAGAGATCGATGACACGATCCGGGAAGCGGCGCGCATCGCCGCAGGCCGGAACCTGACTTCTGAATCCATCCGTGAGGTTTGCAGCTATGGGTGGAACCAGCTTTTCCGCTGACACAGGGACGTGCCGAGCTTCGCCGCAGCATGTTTCCAGCTTTGCCTTGTCTCAGACCTGCCCCGACGAAAGCAACGGCAAAGGGCGCCGCACCGACGGTCATTGTTCCGTCGTCAGGCGTCCCGCCCAAGCCTTTGGATAGGCGGGGGATCTGTTTGGAAAGAATGCGATAGCAGCGGATCATCTTCCGCGCCGACAGCTCACGAAGCATTCGCGTAATAGTCGATCTTCCAGAAAAGGTTTATGGGTGCGCCCGCAATATCGAACCGCAGACGGAAACGGTCTTTCAATTCGGCAATCTGTTTCTGGCTGCCAAAGAATTCGGCAGGGAGCCAAGCCTGACATTCATAATAAATAGTGATTTTCGACCTTTAGTGTAAAATAGAGGCTCTTTTCGACCGAAAAGATTGGTTTTCGACCTTAAGCCATGTATATTGGTTTTCGACTAAGAAGCGGAATTATCGATTGTTTTCGACCGAAAGGAGGAGTTTTCGACTGTGGCCGCTGAAAATCATCCCCGCAAGAATGATCACGCCGGAACCTTCCAGGAGAAGACGCTGCCGGCGGATACAAGGCTGGCCGGCTGGGCAGCCCTCGTCCAGACATTCGGCGTTCAGGCCCCCGTCCGCCGCCCGAGCGCCGTATCCGGACAGCACGTCAAGGCGAGTCGCCGGGAGGAGAGGGGCTGGAACGTCTTCGACAAGCGGTACTGGCCCGGCGAGTCCTTCGGCGACCAGTTGGGATTCGCGCTGCGCCATGAAGACTTCGATCTGCTCGTCCTGAAACGGCTCTTCGAAGCTGTCCCGCAGGACACCGTCACCGCATTCGTGCGCAGCGCCCCGACCGGCGCACCCAACCGGCGCGCCTGGTTTCTCTATGAATTCCTCACAGGCCGGACGCTCGACATTCCCGATGCGGCGGAGGCGAGCTTCACCGATCTGCTGGACGACCGCCTTTATTTCACAGCGGCGCCGCGGCTCTCCCGTCGTCACAAGGTACGCGATAACCTACTCGGCACGCCGGCCTTCTGCCCGGTCATTCGCAGGACGCAGGCGCTCATAGAGTTCGGCGCGCGCGCTCTTGGAACCAAGGCGAACGAGGTCATTGGACGCACTGGCGCGAATGTGGTCGCGCGCGCGGCCAGTTTCCTTTTGCTGGCGGACAGCCGCGCCAGCTTCGAGATCGAAGGCGAAAAGCCGCCGCGCGGCCGGCTGGAGCGGTGGGGCCGCGCGGTGCTGCAGGCCGGAAAGAACCCGCTGACCCTTGACGAAATCGTGCGTCTGCATGCCGTGCTGATCGAGGACACGCGCTTCACGCGGGCCGGCCTGCGGCCGGACGGCGTTTTCCTGGGCGAGCGGGATCATGAGGGCGATCCGCTACCGGAATTCATTGGCGCACGCCCGGAGGATCTGCCGCTCCTGATGCAGGGGATGATCTCCGCGAACGAGCGCATGCGCGAGGGGGAGCTCGACTCCGTGCTCCAGGCGGCGGCGACAGCGTTCGGTTTTGTCTACATACATCCGTTCCAGGACGGCAACGGGCGTCTCCACCGCTGCCTGATCCATCACGTTCTGGCGGAGAGAAAATTCACACCGCCCGGCATGGT
>PLHC01000103.1 GCA_003138795.1 Granulicella sp.
CTTGACAACCAAACCCGGCAGGTTATTCACAAAAGGCAATCGCTTACCCCATGGCTAAAGCGAGGGGCTTGCGCTCACACTTGGGTCACCGCAGCGATATCTCCATCTCCATGCGCCTACTCCGCCCAAACGCATGCCGCAACACAGAAGCACCGCGAGCGCACATCGTAGGGCACCGACAGTGCGCGCGATAATGAGAGAGAAGCCCTGTGGCGTTCAACTGGATATGAAAAGCACACAGTACAATTTCGGATAGCTATTTTGTAATCCCATGGTGCGAAAACAGAACAAGAGGAATACTCCGACGCCAGCCTCCGCTCCCAGAGAAGGTGGGGCAGGTCTGCTGCCCGTGGAGGCCGAGCGGGTACGGGAGTTGATTACTGGCAGGCATTCCAAGTCCGCGCTACAGCTTGCCCGGGACATCTACAAACGCTGTGCTACGGCGGAGTCGGAAGCTCTGTTGCTGGAGGCCTACAAAGCCCGCATCGAAGATCTACTCAAGCTGGGGATGACCGTGGAGGCCAAGGCCCTGCTTGGCATCGTGCGCGAGCGGTTTCCCGCTGGTATCCCGCAGTTAGTGGAGCTCGATCGAGAGTTCCACGCGCTCGAGGGCAGGCTGGAGGAGGTAGTTGCGCCGCTCGGCGATGCAAATCTCCCGGCGGCAGACCGTGAGCGCATCGAGACCTTCATCCGGCAGCGGATCCATGACCTTCCCACGCTGGCTGCGGTTACATCTCTGCCGCCGGAGCATCCTTTGCGCGTGGCCGCATCGGCACTGGCCGCCGCGTTCACCGCGGTGACGCAGGGACCGGTGGACGACGCGCTTCTGGCGCTGCCGGAGGTGTCGCACCGCAGCCCGCTGGCCCCGTGGAAGGCGCTCATCCGCGCCATCGCCAGCTACTACCGCCGCGAGGAGGATGCATGCATAAAGTGGCTCAAGGCGATAGCGGACGATTCGGTCCCAGCGCGCCTGGTCCTGCCGTTTGCGGCGATCATGGGGCAGGGAACGGATGGAAAGTTCAGTCTGGCCGGGCAGAAGCTCATCGCAGCGGCGGGGGACCATGGAGCCGCGTTGCGCTCTGCGCTGGCGGCAATGGAAGAGGCGTTGCAGGCAAAGAAACATCGGCAGATCCTCGACGCCGCACGGACCACGATGGCGGCCGCTGGGAGTTGCGATGCAAAGACGCGTGAGCATCTGCGCCAGCACATCGCGGTGCGCAGTCTTATGCTGAACATCCAGCCAACGGCCATCAACGCAGCCATGGGCGGCGGTCCGCGGATGGGCGCTTACTACTTCCGTCTTTTGGCAAGGATACTGGAGGAGGGACGTTCCGCTGGGAGCTATGCGGAAGCGGTCATGGTATGGGAGTACTTTCGCAGCGAGGCCATCAAGGAGAACTGGTTTGCAGCCGGTGGCCTGGAGGATGGAGTTCTCTCGCTGCACATGGCGCAAATCACCGAGAACATTCCGCCGGAAATCATCAAGGAGATGCGCGACCGGGAGTCGTTCTACCGCAAGCCCGGCAAGCAGGAGCAATCGGAGGATATTCCGTCTGCGGGGGTGCTGTACTTGCGCGCCTGCAAGGCCGATCCCAGCTCCGAAGCCTTCCATCTGTGGCTGACCTGGGCGAAGAAGCATGGTCCATGGCAGGTGTCCGACAACGTGGCCGAGCACTGGCGAAAGGCCCATCCAAAGGACATTCAGCCGCTGCTCCATCTGATGGAATCGGCGGAGCAGCGAAGTGCGTTCAAGAAATCGCTGAAGTATCTGGCCGAGGCGGAAGAACTCGACCGGCTGAACCCCGAGGTACACCGTGCCAGGTTGCGGCTCCTGCTCTCCGCGGCCATCCGGCATCTGAGCCAGCGCAAGATGCATCTCGCGCAGGGTGAAATGGAACAATTCGCAACCGTGCTGGAGGTTCGAGCAGGCGAGGTGGCCGCACTGGCTGCGACCCTGCGCTGGTGCTGTGCAGCGGTGGACCGGAACAAGGCGGCTCAGCGCGAGTTGGAGACAGAATTAGACCAGTCCATAGGCAGCGTGGCAGCGCATCTTCTGACCGCTGCTTTGTTGCAAGCGGCCAATCTGGGTTCCACCGTCTCCGCGCCACCGTTGAAGATCTCCAAAACTCCTCCCGCTGAACTTTTGGCCGGCGCAGTCAAGGCTTGTGTCCTGGCCGCGTGGGCTGGTCTTCCGCTGTCGCTCTCCCAGGGTTGGAGCCTCCCTCTGATGGAGGCTCTGCACCAGCCCAACTGCTCTGCGGACACGGCCCAGATGCTGCTACTTGGCGAGACGGCTCTGGACAGCTTCTTGACGGAGTTGTCCTACGCCATCTCGGCCGTGGGGCTGGCCACGGGCCAAGCCAACGCACGGTTTCTGTTTCTGCGCGCCCGCTCGTTGCCGCAGTGGGCGTTTCTGCGCAGGGAAGGTTGTTTCACCGCAGCGCTGGAGTTGGCGCGGCGGGAGCGTGACATGGAACTGGCCGGCAAGATACTGGATCAGCTCACCGGGGGAAAGACGGGTGCGCGTGCGCGCCGTGGATACAATTTGGGCATGCCCGACGATGTGGAGATTGCCGACCGTCCCGTGTCGCCAGAATTGTTGAGCCAGATTCTCGTAGACGAGCAGGACCAGAAGCAGTTTCCCATCTATAACCGCTACCGTGAACCGCGCTACGCAGAGGCCCTTGGAACGTCGGCCTGCGATTGCCCCAGGTGCCAGGCCCGCCGGTCCGGGCAACTGGATGACAGCGACCTGCTGGACGAAGATGATTTGGACGACGAAGATGCGTTTGACGGCGAAGCTGAGTTTGATGACGAGGGTGAGTTTGATGACGAGGCTGATTCCGATGGGAAGCGGGGCCGATTCTCCTCGCCGGCATGGAGGCGAATCGAGAGAATTCTGAATATGCTCGCTCCCGGCGCGGCGAAGGCGGCCAAGAAAGCCATTCAGGCCGGAGAAGATCCAAAAGTTGTCGTCGATAGAATCATGAGCAAAGCATTTTCCAAACCTATCTCGCCTGCGCCAACGAGGATAGGCAAAACCGCCAAACTTCCACCGCCGGGGCAGGGAAGATTGTTTTAGAGTGAAACGATGCCTTTGAACGAGACCCCGCCCCTCGATCCTTATGCCGTGCTCGATGTCAGCCCGGAAGCGGACGACGAGCGAATTCGAGCCGCCTATCTGGTCAGGATCAAGCAGTTTCCGCCGGACCGTTCTCCCGTGGAGTTTGAACGGGTGCGTGACGCCTACGAACTTCTGCGGGACCGCCGAACGCGCGCACAGTACACGCTGTTTTCCTGCAATCCGGAAGCGCCGCTCGACTCCTTGCTGGAGGCCGTGGACAACGGTAGACCCTACGTCGGCCCCGATCCGTGGCTGGCTGTACTGAAGAAACGATAAATGCAGATGGATAAGGAACGATAGATGGAGATGGATGTTGACCCCTCCTCCGGGAGACGTTCGCCGGATGACCGTGAGAAAATTCTGCGCACGTTTGAGGCGTGGCTGGACCGTGCGTTGGCCAACGAGCAACCACCGCAGGGACTGACCGCTGAGTTGCTCGCCGCGATTGAACGCGGCGACCCGCTCCCGCCGATCGAGAGTGGGCCGTCCGTCAGCGGGGGCTGCGATCTTTACTCCCTCTGGGCGGCCATGACCGCACTCACGCAGGAGGTCCAGCTACAGGGACGGACCTTCAAGCAATTGAATGAAACCCTGACGCAGAGCCTGGAGGCGTCCGCGGCCGCGGAGAACGAGAGCGCGGAAGATACGCCGGCCCTCCTTCCCGCAACCCACCAGCCGCGCAAACAGGAGATCGATGCGCTGCTGGATCTGCGCGATCGGGTGGAGCGGGGAGGCAACACAGCGCGTAACGCCGCCGTAAAACTTGCACCTTCGCGGCTGCCGCGCATGGCGCGCTGGCTGGGTGTGGGCACAGGCTATGCGCGGCACACGCAGGAGATTCTGAGGGCGCTCGCTCACGGCTACAGCCTCACCCTGGCCAGTCTGGACGAGGCGCTTGTAGCCTGCCACGTCAATCGGATCGAGTCTCTGGGCCACCTCTTCGATCCGCAACGCATGACCGCCGTCGATGTCGAAGCCGTCGATTCAGTCCCCGAAGGAACGGTGGTCGAGGTCTACCGCAACGGCTACGAGTGGAACGGCGAAGTCTACCGCACCGCACAGGTCAAAGTAGCTCGGGCTACTCATGGAATAGGAGAATAGAAGCCTCATGGATGAGATGAATGATTTGATTGTCGGTATCGATCTGGGCACAACCAACTCCGAGGTCGCGGCCTTCATCGACGGCCAGGTGAGGATCATCACCTCGGGTAACAGGAGCATGTTGCCCTCGGTGGTGGGTCTCTCCCCGTCCGGAGATCTTCTGGTGGGCGAACCGGCGCGTAACCAGTTGATGCTATACCCCGAGCGCACCGTGCGCAGCATCAAGCGCAAGATGGGCAGCAACGAGACCGTCTCTCTGGGAGACCGTCCGTTTACCCCGCCGGAGGTCTCCGCGCTGATCCTGCGCGAGCTTGCCTCCTGGGCCAGTCGCCAGTTCGGCCGGCCGGTCACGAAGGCGGTCATCACCGTTCCCGCTTACTTCTCCGATGCCCAGCGTCAGGCCACGCGCGAGGCTGCCAGCCTTGCAGGGCTGGAGGCGGTGCGCATCCTGAATGAGCCGACCGCAGCCAGTCTGGCTTATGGGGAAGGCAGCCGTCACACCGCCATGGTCTACGATCTCGGCGGCGGCACCTTCGACGTCTCCATCGTTGCGCTCGAGGGCGACGTCACCGAGGTGCTCGCCAGCCACGGCAACAATCACCTGGGTGGCGACGACTTCAACGACCTGCTTGCCGAGCACCTGTTTGGTGAATTTCAGTCCCAGCACGGCATCGATCTGCGCAGCGGACATCCCGTGGCCCGGGCCCGTGTTTGGTGGGCCGCGGAGGATGCCAAGCGCCGCCTCAGCTCCGACCCCGAAGTGACCGTCCGCGAAGAAGCGTTGGTCACCGTCGATGGCAAGCCGCTGCATCTGGAGTTGGAAATCACGCGCGAGCAGTATGAGGACATGATCCGTTCTCTGGTCGAGCAGACCCTGGAACACATGTCCAAGGCGCTCGCCGATGCAGGCAAAGGCCCCTCGGATCTGGATGCAATTCTTCTGGTCGGCGGCTCGACGCGCACTCCGCTGGTGGCGCGGATGATCGAGGAACGCACCGGCCTGACGCCTCGGGAAGAGATTCATCCCGATCTCTGCGTAGCCCTCGGAGCCGGTGTCATGGCCTCCCGTCTGGCCGGTCACGAGGTCGAGCGCGTGCTGGTCGACGTTACGCCCTACTCGTTCGGCGTCTCCTTCCTTGGCCAGCGCGGCGGCGTCTCCTATCCGCACTGCTACAAGTCGATCATCCGCCGCAACAGCCCTCTGCCCATCACCCGCACCGAACGCTTTTACACCAGTCACCCCTACCAGGAGGAGGTGGATATATGCGTGTATGAAGGCGAGGACGAAGATGCGCTGCGCAATATTCTGGTCGGCGACTTCCGCATCAAGGGCCTGACTCCCGTGCGCGATTTCAATGAAGTCCTCTGCCGCATGAGTCTGGATCTGGATGGCATCCTCAACGTCACCGCCATCGAGAAGAAGTCAGGACTATCCAAAAACATCACCATCGCCCGCGCCCTGGAAGCCAGGACCGAAGCCGAGATGGCCGCCGCCCGCAAGCGCCTCGAAGAACTCTTTGCCACCCGCCCGGATGAAGAGCTCCTCGATGAGGAAGACTTCCAGGAGTTCCAGCACATCGAGGATGAGGAGGACCAGCTCGATGCCGAAGATGCAGAAAGACTCGAGCACGAGACGACCTCCCATGCAGGAGACTGGAGCGCGATCGAGAGCGAGGGCCGGCAGATGATCGAACGCTCTCGCCGCCTGCTCGATACGGCCCACGAAGAGGACCGTGAGGAGGTCATCGACCTGAATCAAGCGATCGAAACCGCCATCAACAATCTTGATGCCTCCGCGCTCAAGCAGGCAATTCACGATCTGCGCGAACTTCTGTTCTTCGTCGAAGGCCAGGCATGAGCCCCGCAGGCTCCTGCCCCGTCTGCCGTGCTCGCTTTCGCGGCTCGTCGCAGTGCTCGCGTTGCGGCGCTGATCTTACAGCGCTGATGCTTTTGGCGGCTCATGCCTATCGCTTGCGCCAGACCGCACGGCAGTCGCTCCTGCAAGGAGATCTTCACGCTGCGCTCATCGCCGTTCAGGAGGCACAGCAATTGCAAGCTACCGCGGAAGGCAGCCTGCTCGGATTTGTCTGTAGTCATCCTTCGCTTGGGGCCCTGTAGCGCAGGGCCGTGATGACCTCTCAGAACCCGTCCAAACCCTGCACAACATCCGTCCTCTCGACTGGAGCCGGGCGTCTTTTTGCGCGGCGGAGCGTAGAGACCCTTGTAGTTGGCCTTTGTCGTTGCCTGTTCTCGAGGGGAAAGATAGGTTGACGCCAGACACCAGTCGGCATTTTTCAGGGTTCAGCACGGTCGTCACGTAGTGTTCGACGAACTCTTCTGGAACACCCATCAGCCCCGTCTATGTGCTGTTATCGGTTTCCCGCATGCACAGCGTTTGTTGGGGAATTGAAGCGCATGACTCAAAAGAGGCGAGCGTCAACCGGATGGTCGTACAGCATGGCAATCGTCAGCAAGTTGAACTCGGAATGCAGAGGATTCACGAGCACATTCCATGTCTCAGGCACCAGGACGCTAGGGACCTCCAAGAGCAGTGAACTGCGCTCTGAAAGCCAACGGTCTCCAACAGCTTGGGTCACAGAAATGTCATCCGCCCAATCTAGCGGCAGCATACTGATGTCGATCCGCTTCCGTGAGAGCGTCTCCGGGCCTTCGATCTTCAGCACTTGAAACCGTTCTGGCCGGTCCTCGGTGTCAATCTCGATATGGACAAGGATTTCGAGTAGTGCCGTCGATGGGTTCAACGTGCAATATACAACGGGGTGACCTTTCGTATGCCAACGCCCTGAGACGTAAAGTCCACCAACACCATCCAGAGTTGCGTAGTTGCTGATCCGCCACAGAATCATGCCGTGAAGCCATAATCGAGCTGCAATAGCATTTCTTCTACTATGCGTGCGCCAGCTTCTGTCCGCAGCATCTCCAGTGGCGCGATACCTTCGAACCGTACCTTTGGCTTCCGCAACCAACGTCCAGCCTTGGCGTTATCGCCGAACACCTCCTCAGCTTGCGAAACGATGCGGGCGATGCGGACAGCGCGGTCAGATTCATCGTGACTCAGGGGTTGATGCCGAGCCTTTCGGTGGGTCAAGGTGCGCCGCGGCACGATGAAGTCATATATCTCCTCATCGGTCATTCCATTGCTTGAAAGCGATTCCAACGAACTGAGAGGGAGGCACGCAGCAACCAGCCGTGCCAAGTCGCGATCAGAGCGCAAAGGGACGACTCCGAGTTTGGCCTCAACACGCCGATAGAACATGGATGGTTCTCGCTTAGGACTCGTCTCTGCAACTTGGGCCATCGTAGCCTCCGAAGGCAATCTGCCATCATTATAGTGGCATATTGCCAAACTAGTAAGTAAAGTATCTGAATTAGCTAGAGTCTCCAGCCAACTTCCACCGCCCGGTTCGCCCGGTGGTCATGCCGCGCAGGCGTCGAAGAGACGTAGCTTGCGCCGGCGGTATGAGCAGTGCCAGAGCAGGATGCTACTCTGGCCGCCGGAGGCTCCGCCATGTCCGGTGTGCCGGATGTGGCGGCAATCTTCCCAAGCGTTCCCGCCCTGAAGGACGGGGTTTTCCGCGCAATTGGGATAATCAACCGAGTTCGATGACGGGTACAGCTCGGAATCCGTTAGGGAATGGGAAGCTATTCGGTGTACGAGCGACGACCGAACCGCCGGTCACACGCGAGTTGCCCAACACGTTCCGCACGAAGTCGAGGTTCACGGTGTCGCCCATGTCGGGCAGCTCTGTCCACTTCGCTTCAAACAGCTCCAGGCGTCCGCCAGCATCCACCACGAAGTCAACTTCGCGGGTGCGGTCGCGCCAGAAGAAGAGGCTGCCGGTGCGTCCGGCGTTGCGTTCGCGGGCGCGGAGTTGAGCGAAGACAAACGTCTCCCACACGGCTCCTACTGCCGGTGATTGGCGAAGATCCTCCTCAGACCGGATGTTCAGCAGTGCGCAGAGCAAGCCAGTGTCCATGAGGTAGAGTTTGGGGCTCTTAACGATGGATTTGGTTCGATTCGAGAACGACGGTTCAAGCAAGACGGCTTGCCCGGAAGCCTCCAACATGGACAGCCATTGGTTCGCTGTTGAGGGGGAAATGCCAACGTCGCGGGCCAGGTCAGCTTTGTTCAAAAGGTTCGCGGAACGGAGGGCGCAAGCGCGTAGAAATCTTTCAAAGTCTCGCAGGCTCCCGACGTTGGAAAGGGCGCGGACATCGCGTTCAAGGTAGGTGGCCAGGTAGGAGTTGTAGAAGGCAACAAGGTCGATATCTGGGTTGGCATACAACTCTGGGAAGCCGCCGCGCACGATGGCTGTTTCGACTCTAGTGTCCGGTAACGCCGACAGAATCTCAGCGAAGGAAAGGGTTTCGAGTTCCACGATGTCGGCACGACCAGCCAACGACTCGGAGACGTTCTTCATCAGCGTGAACTTTTGCGAACCGGTGAGCAGAAATTGCCCATTGCGGGTTCGGTTGGCATCCACTTCCGCTTTGAGATGTCGGAACAGGCCGGGTGCATATTGCACCTCGTCGAGGATAACGGGCGGGGGATGACGCTGCAGGAAAGTGCGTGGTTCCTTCTCGGCTTGTTCGGCTTCGGTGGGGAGGTCCAGGGAGACAAAAGAATGTCCGGGGAAAAGGCGCAGGAAGGTTGAAGTCTTGCCGGTCTGTCTGGCTCCAGTAAGCATGATGACGGGCCGCGTCTTCGCGGAGCGTTCTAGCCGGGGTTCAACTGCGCGTGAAATCCACACATGCAAAATATACGACAGGATCATATATTTTGCATTACGGCTTATTGCTATTATCGCGCCTAAGGCGTGTGTCTGCAGCCGCGGTTCGGGCCAGAACGATGTCCGGGCTCGGAGAATAAGGTGCGGTTTGCCGACTATCCCAAATCACCGATGAAAAGCATCTTGGGCTCTTTCGCAGCGCCCACGGATCAAGACGGCAACCGCCTCGGCGACGGGATCACTGGTGTCCATCTTGGGGAGAGTCGAGATAATGGAATCGGCGAGCTCGGGTACGCGACGCCTTACAATCGGCTTGGCGAGACCCGCCTCCTCCGCGAGTTGCTCAAAGTTTCTCGGCATCACCCTCTCCGACGAATACTCCCCACCCAATTTCATCGCCATCGTCCGACTGAGTTCGGGATAGTAGACCGTACTCAGGATGTCATAGAGCGGCGCAAGTCTGATCTGCAGGTCATCCGTCCCAACACCGCTATAGAGCAGCGAAAAGTTCTTGCCGTGGGCATCGTTGTTCCCAATGAGATAGTTGTAGATCACGGCGTCGAGAAAACGGCTTAGATCGAGGACCGGCGCACTGGATACATTTCGCAGCAAAGCGAAGCTTTGCTTGAGCGAGGGGCCTCCCTCTTTCTGATATTTCAATTCCGAAACGATGCCATGTGCCTGACAAAAATCTTCCTGATGGAGCCGTTCGAGAACGGCTCCTTGACCTTCTACTTGCCGATACGTTCTGTCATCCCGTTCTACGAGCAGATACGCCATCCCTTCAACACTTCTCGTCTCGACAGTTGCTGTTGGTAGGCCAATAGCGGCGGCAAGCTTCATGCACAGCGCTTCGTTAGCCACAACTCCGTCGAAGCGCTCTACTGTCGGCTTTAGGATGTGTGTGCTGGGCGCACCGCCCAATGGAATAGAAATATCATCGCCATCAACGCGCACGGCGATCTTGTCCTGCGCGCCCGCCAGCGAGAGGCGTATCCCTTCCTCGCCGGCCAAAAGCGGCCGTTTCGGCAGCTCCCTCAGGACTGCGGCAAGTTCTTCGGATGAGAGCGTGCGGTATCTGTAATTGCTTTCGGGCAGAGGCTGGCCCGCTGGAATGAAGGTGACTGCGCCCGNNGCCACCGAAGAACCCTTGGCATTCCTTGCGCGAAAAGCGTTCCTTTCGCAATGGCAGGGATTGCGACAATGGCGTTGCGCCGGGTCGCTCCAGCCAGTTCTCAGCATAGCGAAATGTCATCTGTCCACCTTTGTCTTGGACAAGATGACCGACCAGCTCGGTTTGAAGATAGACATCAAGGGTCCGTGCCATGCGTTACTTCTCCTTTGCCTCCGCTGCTGCTGGAGGTGTCAACGTCAGTCTGATTCCCAACGTTTGCAAGA
>PLHC01000152.1 GCA_003138795.1 Granulicella sp.
TCGTAGGCCTCGCAGATCAACTGCATGTCGCCGTACTCAATGCCGTTGTGCACCATCTTCACGAAGTGTCCCGCACCGCTCGGCCCAACCCGGCCCCATCCGGTATCCGCTGTCGGAGCCAGCGCCTCGAAGATCGGCCGCAGGTGCTCGACCACATCCGCATCGCCGCCGATCATCAACGAGTAGCCCTCGGTGATGCCCCACACGCCGCCCGACGTTCCTACGTCGACGAACCCAAAGCCTTCCGGCGTCAACGCCTCATACCGCCGCTGCGAGTCCTTATAGTTCGAGTTGCCGCCGTCGATAAAAATATCGCCCTTCTGCAACAGCGGCTTCAGCTTCGCAATCGTCTGGTCCACCGGATCGCCCGCCGGCACCATGATCCAGATCGCGCGCGGCGCCTGCAGATTCTGCACCAACTCTTCGAGCGTCTTGACGCCCACCGATCCCGCATCATTGAGCCGCTGCACGGCCTCGGCCGAAAAATCGAATCCCACCACCGTATGGCCGGCACGGCGCAGACGCTCCGCCATGTTGCCGCCCATCTTGCCCAATCCGATCAAGCCCAATTCCATCGTTAGTCTGTCCTCGCGCGGAAACCGCCAATTAGAGAGTAAACGCAATCCTTGTCAATGCACAGCATCCATTCATCAACGCAGGGTGAAGACCATCGTTATCCGGGAAGCCAACTCTGGAAGCCAACTCTCCGCACGGGCTCACTCACCCTCTGGAAAGTCCGCGCCCGCCGTCGTTTCTTCCCATGCATCGAGCTCCTTGGTCCACTGCTCCAGCCGTGCGCGAAACCGCTTCAATGCAAGCTTTCCGAGCAGCAGATGCTTCGGTGGTTCGGGCGCACTCACCGCCGCCACCATCGCCTCCACAGCCCGCTGCGGATCGCCCGCCTGCTTGCCCGACTGGGTCTGAAAGTACTCCCGCGACTTGCCCGCCGTCTGCGCATAATCCGGGATAATCTGCCTCGCCTGCACGCCGGACCGCCCCAGAAAGTCCGTGCGGAACGGCCCCGGCTCCACCACCGTCACATGCACGCCCAGCGGTTCGAGCTCTCCGGCCAGCGCCTCCGAAAATCCCTCCACCGCAAACTTCGTCGCGTTATAAAAACCCCACCCCGGCGATCCGATCAGACCCCCAATCGACGACAGGTTCACAATGTTCCCCGACCGCCGCTCGCGAAACTGCGGCAGCAGCGCCTGGGTCAGATGAATCAGCCCAAAGACATTGGTCTCGAACATGGGCCTGTACTCCCTCTCGGCCACCTCTTCGATCGCGCCGGTCACGCCGTAGCCCGCATTGTTCACCAGCACGTCCACATGCCCTGCATGCGCCAGCGCCTCTGCCACCGCACGCTGGATGCTGTCCGGCTTGGTCACGTCGAGCGGAAGAATAATCACATTGTCCGGATACCGCGTCGTCAGTTCCGCGAGCTGCCCCACGTGGCGCGCGGTCGCAATCACCGTCGCTCCCAGCGTACACAGATACTCCGCCAGCAACCGGCCAAACCCCGTCGATGCGCCCGTAATGAACCAGACCTTGCCCTTTTGTGCCGTCTTCGCCGAATTTTCCATACAAGATCAGACGCCCATCGAGGCTCAAGCGATGCAAGGGAGCATGGACTTCGTTCGGGAGTTTCAGCTCTAAAAGAGGCAGTCCTTCAGCCCTGCTCTCCGCGGTCATGCGGCTTTAGCCACGCAGGGACCGCAGCAAGGGGCACAGCGCCAGCCCTTCCACAGAACCTGTAATCGGCAGTCCGGAGTGAGGCCAGCTTCTTTTCGATATAGGCAATATGGCTATGCCAATCCGCTTCATCGAGGATGCGGTGGTCCGAGAATCCAGCTTGCCAGATATCACCCTTCCATTCGAAAGCGCGCCTGGCATTGAAGGAATAGCCGCCTTTGATTAGCTGGACCACGCGTTCCAACGGACAGTGCGGACTCAACAGCAAATGAACCTGGTCCGGCATAACCACAAAGTCATGGAGCGCATATTCCCTGGAATACCGCTCCAGCGTATTCAGAAAAGCGATCGCCCACCGTTCATTTCTAAAGAGAGGGAGCCCTCCTGCGGTTAGCAGGCTGACGAAGCAGGTCTGGTCGCTGCGCCGAATTTGCTCCCGTGTGGGTCGCAAACGCCCTCCGAGGCTAAAGCCTCTCCCTCGCATACTGCAACGGGAACGGTCTCCCCTTACGGATACAGCTCCTGCACCCCGCCATCGCCCGCAATCAGCGCCACGCTCGCCATATTCAAAAACAGCCCGTGCTCCACCACGCCCGCAATCCCACGAATCTCAGCCGCGATCTTCTCCGGATCCGGAATCTGCTCGCACGCGCAATCCAGAATAAAATTCCCCTCGTCCGTCAGATACGCCGCGCCATCCCTGCGCCGCACCGCCGGATTCAGCCCCAGATTCGCCAGCTTCCTCTGCACAATCGGCAGCGCCATCTGGATCACCTCCACCGGCAGCGGATACCGCCCCAGCGTCTCCACCACCTTCGTCGAGTCCGCGACCACCACAAACTTCCGCGCCGCGCTGGCCACAATCTTCTCCCGCAGCAGCGCCCCGCCCCCGCCCTTAATCAAGGCCAGCCGCGGCCCCACCTCATCCGCTCCGTCGATATACACATCCAGCTCCGGCAGCTCCGCCAGGCTCACGACCGGTATCCCCAGCGATGCCGCCAGCTGATGGCTCGCATCCGAAGACGCCACGCAGCGAATCCTCAACCCAGCCTTCACCCGCTCGCCCAGCGCGCGGATAAACATCGTCGCCGTCGTCCCCGTGCCCAGGCCGACGGCCATCCCCTCATCCACAAGCTCTACCGCACGCCACGCAACCGCCAGCTTCGCCTCATCCTGTGTCATGCCACCCCCGCGCAATCTATCTCTTCTCTCCGCTCTCAACAGCTCAGGGTCTTTGCCGCGGACCCTCAATCGGCGAGGAAAGAAGGCCCGCGGCAAAAACCCTGTCTGCTTGGCAATGAAGGCGGCGATCGAACCAACCGCCGCCTTCCCTGCCCTTGCTCCTGCTACTTCTTCACCAGCTTCTTCGCATGCTCGACGACATGCGCCACCGAGACACCCAGCTTTTCCAACACGATCGGCCCTGGCGCCGAAGCTCCAAAGCGGTCAATACCGATCGCCACGCCGTCGCGCCCGATGTACTTCCACCAGCCCATCGTCGCTCCAGCCTCAACCGAGATCTTCGGAACGCCATGCGGAAAGATCGACGCCTTGTACGCGTCGCTCTGCTCCTCAAAGATCTTGAAGCTGGGCATCGAAACCACGGTCGCGAGAATTCCCGCGGCCTTCAACTCGTTGGCGGCCTTCAGCACCAGCTCAACCTCCGAGCCCGTCGCCACCAGCACCAGATCCTTGCCAAACGCCTCGAGCACATACGCACCCTTGCGCGTGCCCTCGAACACCTTGTACTTCGCTGCATCCAGCACCGGCAGGTCCTGCCGGCTCAGCGCCATAAAGCTCGCCGACTGGCGCTCCAGCGCCAGCTGCCAGCACGCCGCCGTCTCGTTCGCATCCGCCGGACGGAAGTCCGTCAGATGCGGAATCACGCGCAGCGCCATCAGGTGCTCCACCGGCTGATGTGTCGGGCCATCCTCGCCCAACCCCACGGAATCATGCGTGAAGATGTAAAGCGAGTGCGTGCCCATCAGCGCTCCCATGCGCATCGCCGAGCGGCAATAATCGCTGAACGTAAAGAACGTCGATCCAAACGGAATCAGCCCGCCGTGCGCTGCCATTCCGTTGACGGCGGCCATCATCCCAAACTCGCGCACGCCAAAGAACACGTTGCGTCCGGCCGGGTCCACATGGAAGCTCGGCGAATCCTTGAAGATCGTCTTGGTCGAAGCCGTCAGATCGGCCGCGCCGCCAAACAGCTCCGGCACCACCTTCGCAACCGCATTCATCACCACCTGCCCGGCATTGCGCGTCGCCACCGGCTTCGCATCCGGCCCCGCCGGGAAGGTCGGAATCGTCTTCTCCCAGCCAGCGGCCAGCTTCCGCAACGCGGTGCGCTCAAACTGCTCGCCCAGCGCCGGGTACGCCCTCTTGTACTCCGCAAACTTCACCTGCCACGCGGCCTGTGCCTTCTTGCCCTTATCGACCGCCTGTATCCAGTTCTTCGCGGCCTGCTCCGGCACGTAGAAGCTCTGGTCCTCCGGGAACCCCAGATTCCGCTTGGTCTCCTTCGTTGCCTCGGCGCCCAGCGCCTCGCCGTGCGCTTTGCTCGTGCCGGCCTTCGGGCTGCCATAGCCGATCACGGTCCGCACGCGAATCAGCGACGGTTTCGACGTCTCCGCCCTGGCCGCCTTGATCGCCGCTTCAATCGCGACCAGGTCATTGCCGTCATGCACCATCTGCACCTGCCAGTGGTACGCCTCAAAGCGCATGGTCACGTCTTCGGTGTAGCTCAGCTCCGTCGGCCCATCCAGCGAGATCAAATTGTCGTCATACAGCACGATCAGTTTCCCCAAGCCAAGCGTTCCTGCGAGAGATGCGGCCTCGTGCGAGATTCCTTCCATCAAATCGCCATCGCCGCACAGCACATACGTGTGGTGGTCCACCGGCGTGTGGTTCTCATGGTTGTACACGGCCGCCAGATGCTTCTCCGCGATCGCCTCGCCCACGGCCATGGCAAATCCCTGGCCCAGCGGCCCGGTCGTCACCTCAACGCCCGGCGTTTCGCCATACTCCGGGTGCCCCGGTGTATGCGATCCCCACTGCCGGAACTGCTCCAGCTGCGTGATCGGCAGGGCATAGCCGGTCAGGTGCAGCACGCCATACAGCAGCGCCGACGCATGGCCATTGGACAAAATGAACCGGTCCCGATCCGACCACAACGGGTCCGTCGGGTTGTACTTCATGATCTTGTGGTACAGCAGGTAGGCGATCGGAGCGCAGCCCAGCGGCGCTCCCGGATGGCCGCTCTTGGCCTTCTCCACCTGGTCGACAGCTAAAAATCTCAAGGTATTGATTGACAACTGATCTAAGGAATCCTGTTGCTGCTGATCCGGTGCGTCTTGCTGCTGCTTTTCGGTCATTCCTGTCCTCGAAAGAAAATTGCGTTTCACCTCAACGCTTTACACGCTTCCCACACTACAGATGCGCTGTCCCACAAACCCGAACGTCCTCCCAGTGTACTCGTGAATTCGCAGTCGAGAACCTAGACCTTCAACCCGATCAGCCGCATCAGCTCGACGCCGTTGCTCTTCATCGCCACGCCCTCTCGCAGCCGGAAGTCGAACCGCATCTCGCCCTCCACGATCTCGTCCTGAAAGTGCATGTTCTTCAACCCACCCTCCCGGAGACCCTCCATCCCGGCCAGCGCCAGGTCGTGCGTTGTGACGATCCCGATCGCTCCAGTCTGCATCAGCGCCCACACCACTCCGTGCGCCCCGATCAACCGGTCCTTCGAGTTGGTCCCCTGCAGCAGCTCATCCAGCAAAAACAGCATGCCAGCCTCACCACCGCTCCCACGCCCGCCCTCCGCGCAGGAGCATATCTTGTTCAGCCGCTCGATCTCCGCGTAGAACCGCGAATGTCCTTCCTGCAACGAGTCGTTCACCAGCAGGCTCGCGCCGATCCGCAGCGGCGTCAGCCGCAAACTCCGCGCCCGCACCGGCGCACCGCACATCGCCAGCACCGTATTCACGCCCACCGTGCGCATCAGCGTGCTCTTGCCCGACATGTTCGACCCGGTGATCATCAGCACGCGCGTCTCTCCGCCAAGCTGCAAGCTATTGCGCACGCACCTCGCCGCCGCAATCAGCGGGTGCCCAATCTCCACCGCCTCCAGCCTTGCTCCGTCCCGCAACCCGGCTTCCCCCTCCAGAAACTCCGGAAACGGATCGCCCGGATGCTCATAGCTGTACGTTGCCAGCGAGAGCAGCGCCTCCATCTCGGCCACCGCCTCCAGCCACAACCGCACCGCACCGCCATGCCGCCGCCTCCATCTCTGGATCGCAAACGCCAGTTGCACCGAGTACATCAGCGGCAGGTTCAATGCCACCCTCACAATCGGGTTGTCCATCGAGTCCCTGTACTGCCCCAGCCTTCCCAGCCTGGCAATCGCAACCGACCCTGCAACCGCATGCGACGACAGCTTCCGCTTGATCTCCCGCAGCCGCGCCGACTCGAAGCTCTCGCCCTCCATCTGCTCCAGCAGCGCCGCCAGCAGTTGCATATTCTTGAGCGCCTGGTCCGTGCCCTCGAGCACCGCATCCATCTGGCGCTGGAACGGCCGTCGCACGCCCGCCTCCACCAGCAACACGATCAGCAGCGCCCCAATCGGCCCGATCGCCCCCATCGACCCGCCCCGCAGCCACTCCACCACCGCCGCCACGGCCAGCACCGCCAGCACGCCGGCGAACCAGGGCATCCATCCCTGCCGTAGCACATCGGGAGCCTCCGCCCACTCGCGCAGCGCCTCCGCCTGCACCCCCACAACGACCGCCTCGCCCGCTACCGCCATCCGCTCGCGCAAGTCCACCCCATCGCGCAGCTCGTCCACCGCCGCCTGCCGCTCCAGAATCTCGCCCACCGCCGCTGGCTCCAGCAGCCACTCCAGCAGCATCTCTTCTCCCATGCGGGTCCGCGCCGTGCACAGCAGCTCAAACATCCCGCCCCGCCCAATGATGTCCAGATCGGCCGCATACAAACTCGCTGCCAGCTTTGCCGAAAGCCCTGCGGAGAGGTCCCGCGTCTCTCGCTCGCACATCCCCACCCAGCAGTCCTCGATCCGTGCGATGCCCCTGCGATATACCTCCGCCGCGCGGAGCTCCACTCCATGGCTGCGCAACACCCGCCCGTGGTAGACACCAACGGCAACGAACAGCACCATCGGGACCGCAACCAGCCATCGCGGCCCGTACCGCTGGAAGATCGTGAACCACGCCGCCACCAGAAACAGCACGACCAGCAGCAGGCGAAGATAGCCGACCCACACGTGGATCGCCTTCAGCCGCTCCGCCCGTTCCTCATGGGCCAGCAAACGCTGCCTATACCCTTCCGCCGGCGCAACGGACACGCGATCAATCATCCGTCCATTATGGACGTTCCAGCCGCCTCCCTGCTGCTCGCATGCACCTTCGCGACGCCACGCATGCTCCCGAGACGCCACGCCTGCTCCCCTATCGCGATGTGCCCTTGCCGTTGCCTCTCTCTGTCATTCCCGAAGGGAGTCCGCTGCTTGCTTCCGCCCCATGATCTGTCAACCCCTCCAGCACGCAAAAATCCACCCAACCAACTGAAAACAAACCAGATAAATATTCGTAAACGTTGGCATAATACCCCCTGCCAACTGGCTAGAATAGAAGTAGACCCAAAAACATAATCCAACCCAGCAATCGAATGGCCTTGAAAGATCCGCCAACGGGCAGCTTTGAAGGCCAGCGTTGAAGGCCAGCGTTGAAGGCCAGCTTTGAAGGGGCGAGACTTCAGTCCCGCCATAAACCATGCAGACCAACCCGGCTTTAGCCGCCGAGAGAGTGTTTTTCGAGCCAAAACCACCGCAAACCACCGCGAACAACGACTAACTCATTTGAATGCAATACCTTGCCCGTAAGGTCTCTGGATGGAATACTTTACCGCCACAAATTTGCATAAGCCGTTCATTCCAGGCTGGTTACGAAGCCAAATAGAATGAATACTTTGCCCCCAAACCTCCTCTTTTGAATACTTTAGAAAAAGAGGGGGGAGGGGGGGTGCCCCCC
>PLHC01000128.1 GCA_003138795.1 Granulicella sp.
CCGGTCGACGGCAGGCGCGTGTGGCAATCCAGACAGGTGTAGCCCTTGGAGGCGTGCACGCGATGGTCAAAGGTGACCGAGCCTTGTCCGCCACCCCTGTAATTGAATGCCCGCACGTCTCCAGCAACCGCGTGCCAGCAGAAGAGGCACGGCAAAAGGCAGATCAGCGCCAGCCGAAGGCCCCTCGGAAAGCGAGTCATAGAGTGCCTCCTACGCCAGAATCTGCCGGCCGATGCTGCGCACATCCGGACAGGCGGTGACTACCATGGCGGCTTCCAGTTCGTCGCGCATCGTCTTCATGAACAGGCCGACCCCCGGCCGTCCACCTCCGAATGCCGCACGGATAATGTGGCGGCCCACCATCACGCAATCCGCGCCCAAGGCAACGTACTTCAGCACGTCGTCGCCGTAGTGTACGCAGCCGTCGACAAAAATAACCATCTTGCCTTTCACCTTGTCGGCAATGGCAGGCAGCACCTCGGCGGTGCCGGGCGTGTGATCCAGAACCCGTCCGCCATGATTGGAAACGCAGATTCCAGAGACTCCGGCTTCGCCTGCCAGCAGTGCATCTTCGGGAGTGGTGATGCCCTTCACGATGACCGGAATTCTGGTGGCGCGAACGATCTCGCGCAGTTGAGCAACCGTCTTGGGCTCGACCGCGGACGCGCCCGAAGTATCCATCCAACCCCGGCCGGCGGAGTCGATATCAATGGTGATCATGAATGCATTAGCGGCCTCGGCCAGGCGGATAATGCTAATCAGGTTCGGATTCAGGCGCGGTTTAATGCCCGCGATAACTTTGCCGGGGTATCGCGCGACGACGTCATATCTAGCCTTAGTTACGTCATATGGGTCCGATTGAATGTCGCCAACCGATCCCATCGTGCCTGCATCGACGCATCCGCCGATAATGGCGTCGAAGTACCCGGCTTCCGACATGTCATGGAGATGGGGGAAGTTCTCTGCCAACCCCCCAATCGGTGCCGCCATTGCTGGAAACGAAAGCTTCTGCCCAAAGATGACAGTCGAGGTGTCAGGCTTCTTGTCCCCGCTCAACGGCCGCAATTTGAGCCTTACCTGCTGCAGGCCGCTGAAATTGTTTTGGAACGACATGCCGGAATCCAGTCCGCCAATGCCCGGAAACTCCCCGGCGCACGCAACTCCATCGCATTGCGGGCAGACACGGCATATCGGATAGAGAACCTGCCTAGCCTTTTGATAGACTTCCGAAACGCTTCCTGTTGCGCTAGCCGGTCCATAATGCGTGGCTGGCGCCGGAGACGGCGTACCCTTGGTTGGCGTTTTCGCCTGTTCGGCGGCAGCTGCTGTCGGCATCAAGGCTCGGCTTGATAATGCGACGGCGCCAAATAAGGCCGAAGCTTTCAAGGCTGTTCTTCTGGTTACGGTACCCATGCCGCACCTCCGAATAAAGCGATTGCAATTATGCCGACATAACCAAGTTGAGTCAAGTCCTAGGCGCTGACCGCGAAGCTGGATGATTGAGTCCGTAAAGTTCTGTAGAACCTGCTGAGTGGTCGTCTGTATGCGAGCCACCTGCGGCGATTCCTTAGGCAGTTGTTTACGAAGACGGCATTCAGGAGGAGGACGACGCAGATGGCTCGCAAGCGAGAGGTTATTGGGATTGTGGAGGGATGGCAAGAGGGGCTGGGAGGATCACGCCGGAGATATCGTTCGAACTTGTCTCGGAAGCTGTTCTCTGTCTGGCGCACGGCAACCGTGGCGGCCATCCAGAAGGCGCAACGCAGGCGTGCGTTGCCGTACTTCGACTGCTTGGTAGTACCGCGGAACTGTCCTGACTGCTGGTCGAGAGGTCGAGGCCGCAGAACTTGAGGAACTGGCGATGATGGCCGAAGCGGCGCAGATCGCCGGCTTCGGCAAGGATGGTGAGCGCCAGGATCGGCCGATGCCAGGCAGCTGCAGGATGGCGTGATATTTCTTCTTTGATTTGTAAAGGGGCTCGACCCGGGTGGGCGTCTCGCTGAGCCTGATCTCTTCGCCGGGGCGTACACGAAACTTCTCTGAGTTATGATGCTTTTTCAATGGCCGTCCTGATTCGCTTGCCGCACTTCGCGCTCGGCCTCCAGCCAGTCCTGATCCTGCAGGCTTTCCCCGCGAACCCGCTGCTGGTAAAGCTCATAAGCTTCTTTGGCTATCTGGGGCGTAAGGTCAACCTGCTTCTTCGCCAGCAGTGGCGCAGTGGCGGGGTCGAGGATCCGATAGGCCAGCAGCTTGAGGCGGTCGGTGAACAGGGCACAGACGATCGCATAGCCCCATACAAAACCTGCATACTTCCAGCCTAGGGGCGTCATGAATAAGCCATAGACGGCGATCAGAGTCGCGACGATCTGCGTGCCGAGTACGGCAATCCAGAGCGTCTTCGCGGGCTTGATCGTCCAGAAGGGACCGCGGGTGCGCGTCAGGAATATGGTGAGATGGCCGGCCACGGAGAGCTTGAGGTACATCAGCGTCTGAACGTGGCCGCGATCCATATGGAAGACACGTTCGCCGAGCCAGAAGAGGCCGAACGCAGTGATGACGCCGACAACTCCCAACACCGTAGAGATTCCGAGCACGCGTCGCATGTTCCATACTTCAGGCTGGTTGCTGTACCGAACGTTGTCGTACGCGATGGAGAGAATCGCTCCGTCGTTGAGCAAGGCGATTATCACGATCATGACGGCGGTGACGGGATAGAAGTTGAAGACCAGGATGGAGAGGGTCATAAACAAGACCACGCGCAGGGTCTCGGCGATGCGATACATGGCATAGCTGTTCATGCGTTGGAATATCTTGCGGCTCTCCTTGATTGCATCGATGATGACGGAGAGACCGGGGGCAAGCAACACGATGGACGCGGCTGCGCGCGCTGCGTCGGTGGCGCCGGAGACGGCGATACCGCAGTCGGCCTTCTTCAGGGCGGGGGCATCGTTGACGCCGTCGCCGGTCATGCCGACGATGTCGCCGCGCTGCTGCAGAGCGTCGATGATGAGGTATTTGTGTTCGGGGAAGACCTGGGCGAAGCCGTCCGCGGCTTCGATGGAGTCGATCACCTGCGCGCTGGGCTGCTGTTTGAGGTCGCCGAGGGCGCTGGCATTGAGGATGTTGGTGCCCATCCCGAGCTGCTTGGCCATCTCCTGGGCGATGGCGAGTTGATCGCCGGTGACCATCTTGACGGCGACGCCCATCTTGCGGGCGTCGGCGATGGTTGCCTTCGCCTGTACGCGCGGCGGATCGAACATGGGGATGACGCCGGCGAACTGCCAGTCTCCTTCTTCGTCGGCGTGGGCTACACCGAGGGAGCGGAAGCCTCGCGCGGCGAAATCATTGACGGCCTTCTCTGCGCCGGACTTTACCGCGTCGGCGTTCTTTGCCATTTCCAGGATGACCTGGGGCGCTCCCTTGGCTACGAAGAATTGCTTGCTGTCCCCGCCTTTGACCGTGGCTTCGGTGCGCTTGTGCACAGGATCGAAGGGCTGGAAGTGAAGGATCTGGAAGCTCTTCAATGCGTTCGCATCCTTCACACCGCCGATCACTGCGAGGTCGATGGTGTCCTTGTCTTCGGCACGCGAGGCGAGCGCGGCCCACAGAATCACCTGGTCGGCGGAGATGTTGTTCACGGTGAATGGATCGCCCAGCGTCAGCTTGTTCTGCGTAAGGGTTCCGGTCTTATCCGAGCAAAGCACGTCAACGCCGGCGAGCTCCTCGATGGCCGCCAGCCGGGTGATGATCGCCTGCTTCTTCGCCAGCAGACGCGCTCCGACCGCCATGGTGACGGAAAGAACCGTGGGCATGGCGACCGGGATGGAGGCCACCAGGAGAACGAGGCAGAACTCCAGCGTGTCGAGCACCGGGTTGTGGCGCAGCAGCGAGTCGGTGAGAATCAACGCGACCAGGGCGACGGCAAGAACAATGAGGTAGTCACCGATCTTCAACACGGCACGCTGGAAGTGGCTGACTGTATGGGCCTGCTCCACCAGTTGCGCTGTATTGCCGAAGAAGGTGCGGGTACCGGTGGCATAGACCATGGCATTGGTTTCGCCCTGGCGCACGATCGAGCCGGAGAAGACGGCATCACCGGGCTTGCGGGAGACGGGCAGAGATTCACCAGTGAGCGCGGACTGATCGATCTCTACCGGGTCCCCCTGCAGCAGGCGAGCATCGGCGGGGACGATGTCTCCGAGGCGCAGGCGAATCACGTCTCCGGGCACCAGCGTGGTGGCGAGCGGCGTGGCCCATTTGCCATCGCGCAGAACGCGTGCATTGTTGGCCAGCTTCGCCTTGAGCGCTGCGATGGCGTCTCCCGCCTGATGTTCCTCCCAGAAGCCCACCACGGCATTGGAGAAAAGCAGCGCCAGGATGACGAAGAAATCCAACCAGTGCCGCACCACCCCGGACAGGATGACCGCGGCTTCGATCATCCACGGAATCGGCCCCCAGAAGTAGGTCAGAAACTTCAGGAACGGGTTGATTTTCTCTTCCTTGAGCGCGTTCGGGCCGTATTGCGTCAGCCGTTTCTCGGCCTCCGCCTGGGGCAGGCCTTTCGGAGAGGATTGCAGCTTCTTCTCCAAGTCGGCCATCGGGATGGACTTGAGATCGTCCGGCGGTGCGGGCTTTTCACCAGGTTTCGAGTCGACTTCGGGCGGAGCTTTCGCCCCGATCCCTGGTTCGTCGCTGGGGGCAGAGGGCGTTGGCTGGACGGCTTTTGTAGTTGGACTCACGATGATGCATCTCCCCGTGTTCATGCCTTGGCGAGGGTAGATGGAGAGGAAAAGCACAAGCGCAATCCCGCTTCAACGGACGCTGCCAGGATGGTGAACGCGTCGCTCGCAAACCATTTAAGTGTTGAGAGCTGTTCGTTGGAGATGGGGTTGCATCTGCACACGATCCATTGCACTGGCAGCAGCAGTGCGGGGATTGCATTGCGAACGAGCTTGCACACATCGACCCCCGAGTCCGAACAATGTCTCACCACCGAAAGCTTCCGTCGGGCGGTAGTCACTTGATATCTCCAGTACAAGGCACTAACTTCTCGGAGTTCTCGCTGCAATACCTTGCGCTATTTCTACTAAGCTCATTAGTGCGTTATAGGCCGCAAATAGGGACGCATTCCATTTCGCGATCGGTCATCGAGGATAAGCCGGCGGTCGATAGGACGCTGAGCTTAATCGAGAACTTCCTTGACTTGAATCGCAGCGCCATACCGGAACTAGTCGTAGGAGTTCTAAATCCAGGCGAAGACTTTTATAGCAGCTATAACGAGCCCAAAGCCGACCAGTGACCCACATGACCGGACTTGGGAGCCCGACTTTTGAAGCGTCTATCACCGAGACGCTTCGCAACCACACAAGCGCACGCATCAACCTCGGTTAAGCCGTCCCAGCCATCCCCGCGCGCGAGCTAAGAGAAACTAACACAATTTCCAATTGCGGTCTTGCGCGGTATCAACTCCTTCGATTGCGCAGCAGGCAGAGACACAATGGACAGATTCGTCACGAGCTTCGCTTAACCCAGCCTGAAATTCTCCGTTTCTCAATGAGCGCACAATCGCCAATGCATTCACCGAGGAGAGGTCAGTAGCCAGAAGCGTGCAACTAGCCTTGGCCAGACAGAATGTAGATGAAGGCGAGTCTCATCTGGCGGTAATAGGCCCTTGAATGAGGCTGAGAAAGCGAAGTTCCCGCAATACGTGTTTTCGCCAAGTTCAATGCACCAGACTGGCTGGCGGGGGAACTTGCTGGAAAGGCGACTTGAACGAAGCCGCTGTGCGGCGGACGCGTTCGCGTGGGGCTGAGCGAGCGGTTGTGGCGTTGCGGTAGGTTGGGTTGCAGAGGAGGGTACGGCGTGGCTGCGCTTTCTCTTTTCGGCCGCGCGCATCTGGCGCCGTACCCCACCCAAGCGACCGAATATCGGCGACCGAATTCCGGATGTGATGACAATCACAGCCAACTGTATATCGGGGGGATTCAGATAGGCCAATCATTTGAGCTGGCCATGAACGCCTACGGCAGCTAAGGAGAAATTCATCATGGCTATAAAAGAAATTCTTTCCCGGAAAGGGGAGGAGTTCCGGCCCCGCACTATGAAGCTCATTAAAGATTTCGGAGGCGTCGTTATCGACGAGGTCACTATCGACCACGCTATCGGCGGAGTTCGTGACATCCGCTGCCTCGTAACCGACATCTCTTACCTCGATCCCCAGGAAGGCATCCGCTTCCGCGGCAAGACCATCCCGGAGACCTTCGCAGCGCTGCCCAAGGCAAAGAATTCAGAGTACCCCACTGTGGAATCCTTCTGGTTCTTCCTGCTCATCGGCGATGTGCCGACCGAAGAGCAGGTGGAAGAAGTTCTCGCCGAATGGAAGGTGCGCCAGAACGTTCCGGAATATGTCTGGAAGCTGCTCCGCGCGATGCCGCCTGATAGCCACCCGATGGTGATGCTCTCCAGCGCCATCCTGGTCCTGCAAAAGGACTCCAAGTTCGCGGCCTACTATAACTCGGGAAATTTCAACAAAAAGGTCGCATGGGAATACGTCTACGAAGATGCTTTCGATCTCGTCGCCCGTATTCCGGTCATTGCTGCGTTCATCTACAACCTGAAGTATCGAAACGACGCCCAGATCGCGATCGATCCTACGCTGGACGCAGGTGCGAACTTCGCCCACATGATCGGCCAGTGCGAAGAGTACAAGGATGTCGCCCGCATGTACTTCATTCTCCACTCCGACCACGAGTCGGGCAACGTTTCGGCTCACGCCACTCACCTGGTGCACTCGGCCTTGTCCGACCCCTACTATGCGTACTCCGCTGGCCTCAACGGCCTCGCTGGCCCACTGCATGGGCTGGCGAACCGGGAAGTTCTGGACTGGACCCTCAAGTTCCAGCAGAAGTACTGCCATGGCGTGGAGCCGACCAGAGAGTTGATCACCAAGGCTCTGTGGGACACTCTCAACTCGGGTCAGGTTGTTCCGGGTTACGGACACGCTGTTCTGCGCAAGACCGATCCCCGCTACATGTCGCAGCGTGAGTTCTGTCTCGCCACTCCGGGACTCAAGGACGATCCTTTGTTCAAGCTCGTTTCCATGATCTTTGAAGTTGCCCCCGGCGTTCTGACCGAGCAGGGCAAGGCCAAGAATCCGTGGCCAAACGTCGATGCGCAGTCGGGCGTCATCCAGTGGTACTATGGGCTCCGCGAATGGGACTTCTACACCGTTCTGTTCGGCGTAGGCCGCGCCCTCGGCTGCATGGCAAACATCACCTGGGATCGCATTCTCGGCTACGCTATCGAGCGTCCGAAGTCGGTCACCACGGCAATGCTGGAGCAATGGGCCGCCGAAGGTGGCCGCAAGCTGCACGAGCCCAAGGTAGCCCCGGCCGCCACGGACACAAAGGCGCCCAGCACAGCCCACTAAATCAGCCTCACAGCAGGAACAGCCGCGCGGCTTCGCCGCGTGGCTTTTCTTTGGTACGCCGTGCATGAGTGACAGCTTGGGGGTGGGAGTCCCCTTCACATCCTGATGGAGGAGAAGTGATAGCGAAGCGCAAGGGCGTCGTCGTGAGGCGGGGTCTGAAAGCAGCGTGGAGCAAAGACGCGAGC
>PLHC01000147.1 GCA_003138795.1 Granulicella sp.
GGTCCTTCGCACCCCACGGAATCCCCTGCAGCGGCCCGCGGAACTTCCCCGCCGCAATCTCCCTGTCCGCCGCCCGCGCCTGCTCCAGCGCATGGTCCGCAGTCAGCGTAATCACGCAGTTCAGCTCCTTGTTGTACCGCTCCAGCCGCGCCAGATAGATCTTCGTCAGCCGTTCCGACGTAATCTGCTTGCGCTGTATCCACCGCGAGAGCTGCGTTACCGGCGCAAACGCAATCGCCTCCTCGCTCTCCGGCAGCGGCACGTCCTTCCCCGCGCTCCACACAAACAAATTCTCAACCACCGCCATCGGCACACCCGGCTTCAGCACCGCCGCCTCTGGAAACCACACCGTCGCCGGCGCCACTCCCTCCGGAATCGCCAGCTTCCGCGGCCCCACCCTCCGCTCATAGACCGCGGCCATCGACTCCCGCCAGTTCCCCGCAGCCTCCGCCATATCCCTTGGCGACATCTCCACCTGCACCAGCTTCTCGGCCTGGGCAAACGTCTCCGCGCTCACCTCCGGCCCCGTCGCCGACGCCGTCCCAAACGCTCCCGGAGCCCCCGGCGTCTGCGGCGTTTGGGAACCAGTCGTCTGCGCCGCCTGCTTACCCTCTGCCGTCTGCGCAGCCATCGCCGCCGCCACCAATCCCATCGAACCCTTGGCCAAAAACTCCCTGCGTGAACGCGCCATTCTTCTCCTCCAGCAAACCACCCGCAAAAAATCCGGTGCAGCCAGATATACCACCCGCGACCACTCCTTTTCACCGCAGCAAGACAGCGTTGGCGGCGAGGCCATCCAGATGCCAGGCACACGCGGATAAGACTCCTGAGCCAATGCTCATCCTAAAAAACTCATGGTTCGATAAATAATTATCGATAAGCAATAGAATTATATTGACAAGCAATCTTTTCCGATTATTATCAAGGTTATTGAACGAGCAGCTTCCAGAAGGAGTTCTCATGCGACCCGAAATTCAGGCAAAGCTTAGAAAGATCAAGAGAGTCAGCTTCATCCTCCGCGTCATCTGCAAGGTGCTGTTGGCACTGATTACGCTCGTAGGCCTTGGCGCTGTTGTCTGTGTGCTCTTTGGGGTAGGCGGCATCAACTATGGCAACACGATCTTCTGGACTGCCGGACTGACGCTCGGCCACCGCCTTCTGTTGGGCGCCGTGACCGCTCTAGCCTTCGCTGCCCTGTTCAAATGCTTCTACCACCTGCATCGGCTCTTCGGAGACTACTCCCAGGGAGACATCTTCACCCGCGCATCTGTCGGCCAGCTCCGTCAGTTCGGCATCGCCTGTCTGCTCTGGGGCGTTATGAACCTCGTCTGGGGCTTATCGCTCGCCCTCTCCGTGCATCCGGCGAAGACGTTCCAGGGCCACGCCGACTCCTTCGTCATCGGGGCCATCCTCATCGTCATCGCATGGTTCATGGACATGGCCGTGGACCTGCGCGAAGAGAACGAACTCACCATCTGAGCGAGCGAAGGAGCGAACGATGCCGATTATTGTCAATGTGGATGTAATGCTCGCCCGGCGAAAGATGCGGCTGAACACGCTCGCCGACCTGGTCGGGATCACCCCACAAAATCTATCCGTCCTCAAAGCCGGCCGGGCCCGAGCCATCCGCTTCAGCACATTAGAGCTGCTATGCGAAGTGCTCGATTGTCAGCCCGGCGACCTCCTGTCCTTTGAAAAGCCCTCGGACGCGTCTGCACCTACCGGAGAAGCCGGAAACCCTGTCAACTCCCCACGCCCTCCGATTTCCTCGTAAACCACTGAAACCAAGCGAGATAATTCTTCTCAAAACTTGGCATAATCACCCCATCCGACTCTCTACAATAGAAGTAGGGCTGGAATGAGCAAAGCATTCGCCACCAAGCGGAGCCGCTGCAATCCCCCCGAAACAGCACCTAACTTCAATGATTTGAATACTTTGCAAATAAAGTATCTGGATGGAATACTTTACAGGCAGCCATTTTGCTAAGTATTGCAACCAGAGACTTTACGAAATCAGGGGGGGAGGGGGGGGTACCCCCCCCTCACAAACAGAAAGGCCGGGATTGCTCCCGGCCTTTTGTTCTTGATGGAACGATGCGTTATGCGTTGGCTGCTTCGGCGTTAGCTGCCTCGGCTTCGGCCTTGGCGACTTCGTTCTCAGCGTCCTTGGCCGCCTTCAGAGCGGCAATATCGCGCTCCTTCTTGGCCTCGGCCGAGTTGCGGCCGAGTTCGTCGGCCATCTTCTCGGTCGTGAACGCCTCGATCACGTCGCCAACCTTGATCTCCTTGAAGCCAGCGAGATCGATGCCGCACTCGACGCCCTGACGGACTTCGCTGACATCCTCCTTGAAGCGCTTGAGCGAGGCGATCTTGCCCTTCCAGACCTCTTCGCCCTCACGCAGCACGCGCACCTGGTTGTCGCGCTTGATGAGGCCGTCCGAGACCTGGCAGCCGGCGATCTGGCCGACCTTGGTGATCTTGAAGACGTTGAGCACGGTTGCGCGGCCAGCGTAGTTCTCCTTGAACACCGGCTCGAGCAGCCCATACATCGCCTTGGTGATCTGGTCCTGCAGCTCATAGATGATCGAGTGCAGGCGAATCTCGACGTTCTCGCGCTCCGCAATCTCCGTAGCCTTGCGGTCCGGCCGAACGTTGAACCCGATAACCACCGCATTCGACGCCGAAGCCAGCAGAATATCCGACTCGGTGATCGATCCGACGCCCGAATGCAGCACCTTCACGCGTACCTTTTCGGTGGACATGCGCTGCATCGAGTCGGCCAGCACCTCGATCGAACCCTGCACATCGCCCTTGAGGATGAGGTTGAGGTCCTTGACGCCCGCCTGCTTGATCTGCTCGGCGAGTCCTTCGAGCGACACCCGCGAGCTCTTCGCCAGCTGTCCTTCGCGCTCCTTCATCTTGCGGTACTGCGCAATGCCCTTGGCCTTGTCGCGGTCCGCCATCACGAGGAATGTGTCTCCCGCATCCGGAATGCTCTCTAGTCCGAGGATCTCGACTGGAGTCGACGGACCGGCTTCCTTGATCTCCTGGCCACGATCGTTGAACATAGCGCGGACCTTGCCGAAGGTGTTGCCGACGATGTAGCTGTCGCCCGTGCGGAGCGTTCCGTTCTGCACCAGGACCGAAGCGACAGCGCCGCGGCCACGATCCAGCTTGGCTTCGATGACCGTGCCGACAGCGGGACGCTCCGGCGTAGCCTTCTGCTCGTTCACATCGGCGACCAGGCAGATCATCTCCTCGAGCTGGTCGAGGTTAATCCGCTTCTTGGCCGAGACCTCGACGAACTCCGTATCGCCGCCCATCGACGTAGCCTGCACGCCGCGGGCAGCCAACTGGTTCATCACGCGGCTCGGATCGGCCTCTGGCTTATCGATCTTGTTCACTGCAACGATGATCGGAACCTTCGCCGCACGAGCGTGGTCGATCGCTTCCAGTGTCTGCGGCATCACGCCATCATCGGCTGCGACGACGATCACGACGATGTCCGTGATCTTCGCTCCGCGGGCACGCATGCGCGTAAAGGCCTCGTGGCCCGGCGTATCGAGGAAGACGATCTCACGCCCAAACGCCGGAGAATCCGGCTTGGTGATCTTCACCTTGTATGCGCCGATGTGCTGGGTAATCCCGCCAGCCTCACCACCAGCCACATCCGTCGAGCGGATGGCATCGAGCAGCGAGGTCTTGCCGTGATNNATGGCCTCGTTCTCCAACTGCTCTTCGACCGTGATGACCGTTGCATCGGCGCCGAACTGCCGCGCAACGTCCTTGACCAGTTCGCCGTCGAGCGATTGGTTGACGGTGACCATCACGCCGCGCATCAGCAGCGTGGCAATCAGGTCCTTGCCGCGAACGTCCAGCTTCTCCGCGAGATCCTTCACCGAGATTCCCTCGGTGACGGTAATGGTCTTGGTGATTGGAACATCACCCTGTGGGATCTGTGGTCCGCCGAAGCGCGGAACGCTGTAGCCCTTGAGCGCGACTTCCTTGTTCTTCTCGTAGCGCGGTGCTCCGCGGCCACGCTGTCCGGCGCGAACCGGACGGTTTGGCCCAGGAGCCTCGCCGGGAGCGGGCATCAACCCGCCCGGAGCTGCTCCGGGGCGATTGCCAAAGCCCGGACGACTCGCGCCGAATCCCGGGCGCGGCGCGAAGCCGGGACCGCCAGGACCACCACCGGGACCGCCGGGGAAGGTGCGCGTCGGATGCATCGGCCGGCGAGCACCGGGAGCCATTCCGGGACGCGAGCCTGGAGCCCCGGGAGCTCCAGGAGCCCCCGAACCGCCCTGATAGCCAGGACGCGGACGCTGGAAGATGGGTGTGCGTGGACCTCCTGGAGGAGGAGGAGGCGCGAGATAGGTGGGCCGCGGGCCCGTCTGCGGCATGA
>PLHC01000048.1 GCA_003138795.1 Granulicella sp.
TAGTGCGCGCGTTGGGTGAAGACGTGCGCGAGCGTGAGCGTGCGGTAGACGATGACCAGCGTCATCGCGATGAGATACACGCGGAGGGCGCCCAGGGAGAAGCGCACGGTCGGCGTGAGCTCTATCAGGCCAAGGCCCTCGGCGGAACACTTCTGCTCCTGCACGTCGTCGAGTGGGTGGATGACGAAGAGGCCCGTGTGGTGGTGGAGGTTTGCTTCGTGGTGGATGGGTGGAGTGGCGAGGGTGGCCATGGTGTTTCTCCTTTCGGGTGGTTGGCGTGATGGATTACGCGAAGAGGTTGGGCAGCAGGACCTGTGCGGCGAGCACGAGTGAGAGCGCGAACAGGATGACGATGATTGACCAGTTGATCCAGTTGTTCCAGGGGCGGTTGACCCAGCGATCGCCGAGCAGCGCGCGGTCGTTGAGCAGGAGTTGCAGGAAGATGATGGCCGAGGGCAGGATGAGGCCGGCGAAGACCTGCACGCTGACGATGACCAGTTGCAGCGGCAGATGCGGAACGAGCACGATGCCCGCGGCGGCGAAGACGCAGATCGCGTAGACGGCGTAGAAGCCCGGTGCTTCGGTGGGCTTCTTGTGGAGCGAGTGCTCCCACCCGGCGACCTCGCCGTAGGCCCAGGCGCTGGCGAGCGAGATGGCGGTGGTGCCGAGTACGGCGGCGTTGACCATCAGGAGCAAAAGCGCGTGATGGATGAAGACGCCGCTGCGGTGCGGCAGAATTGCGCCGATGGAGCTGGCGAGCTGCGCGGGATCGGAGAACGCGATGTGGTGGTTGTAGGCGAAGGCGCCGACGAGCATCATCGCGCCTGCAACGAGGATGGAGAAGATGGCGCCGATGAGCGTGTCGAGCCGCGCCCACTTGAGGTCGGCGAAGCGGAGACGCTTTTCTGCGACGCAGCTCTGCTGGAAGAAGAGCTGCCACGGCGCGATGGTGGTTCCGACGATGGCGATGATGAGAAAGACGAGATCACCGGTGACTCCGGCGTGCGGAAGAGATGGGATGAAGGTGCGCGTGAGGGCCTCGTGCCAGGCCGGATGCAGCAGCGCGGCGGCGATGAACCAGGTGAGGTCGAGCAGGCAGAGGATGACGACGATGCGCTCCCAGCGGCGGTAGCTGCCGGTGGCGATGAGCGCGACGAGTGCGACGGCCGCGATGGGTACGGAGATCACCGGAGCGACGCCGAGGCCGCTCATGGCGAGCGAGATGGCGGCGAACTCGGTGATCAGGGTGAGGAAGTTGACGGCAAGGAGATCGAAGAGCGAGAAGCGGCCCCAGGCTTTGCCGAAGCGCTCGTAGATCATGGCGGCGTGGCCTTTGCCGGTGGCGATGCCGAGGCGCGCGACCATCTCCTGCACGAAGTAGCAGATGGGCAGCAGCAGCAGGAGCACCCAGAGCAGGTGGAGGCCGTACTGGCCGCCGGCCTGCATGTAGGTGGAGACCGCGCCGGCGTCGTTGTCGGCTTCCATGACGATGAGGCCGGGGCCGAAGGCGACGAGGAAGCTCAACAGTGTGCGCTGCCACGGGCGCCGCACGTGCGTCTTGCGCAGGGGCGGCGTGGAGCGCTCGAGTTGAGGCTGCATGAGACTCACCGGCGTCTCCCCCCTTCGGCGGTGGTGTCGGTTGAGGTGGTGGTCTCAGAGGGCAGCCAGGAGCTGGTGAGCGGCGATCCGGGTAGACCGGTGGTGCGCCAGACGCGGACGAGCGCCGGCCGGCGGGGCGTGAAGGTGGTGCTGACCTTTGGGGTCATGGGAGGCCTCCTTGCACAATGCAAGTGAGTGGAGGCGAGGGGAGGCGCGCGAATGCACGTATGATTCCCGACGCGTGGTGCCATGGGTGGGCACTGCGCGAGCGGGGAGGTGACGCCTTCAGATGTTGCTAGGGAAGGAGACTACCGGCACCCGCGAACGCAGCGCAGGAAGGGCGTCCGAGGACTCGGAGGTTCCTTTGTAGTTGCGTTCGTCATAAGTGCTCCAATGAAGGTGGGGTTGTACGCCTAAATAGGCATACCCCCCTACGGTATACCCATGGCATCGAAAATGCAAACGAAGGGATGGATGAAGGACTGCAACGTTCAGGTCAGATTTCGCCGCGGATAGGTGGCCTGTTCGTGGCGCCTGCTCGTGGCGCAAGAGAGCTGCGTCAGGGGGTGGCGCGGCCGGGTTGGGCGTCGCGAGCGGCTTGCTGTGCGACTTTCTCGCGGTGGCGACGGATGTAGTGGGCGGCGATGTCCGGATAGAACTCGCGGATGGCGGAGAAGGAGACGTCGCGCATGACGGAGTAGCCGAACTTGGTGGCGAGGGCACTGAAGCTGTCGGCGCTGGGCGGGTAGTAGTAGCGGGAGATGACCTGGGTGAGGACCTTGCCGCCGAGACCGGCGACGTTGGGGGTCTGGCTTCCGCCGTAGGTGCGGGCCACGGCCTGCCGGCTGAGGACGTAGAGAACGCGGATCGGGATGCTGTGGCCTGCTCCGAGAGCGTAGTAGCGGGTGTCCTCGTGGAGGATGCTGGGCAGCAGCCACGCGGAGAGATAGGTGCCATCGGTCTTATCGATAAAACCACGCCAGGTGTAGGCGTAGAAGCCGTCGGCGCCCTTGCCGAGGGTGGGGTGAGAGTTCATGGCTTCGGCGGAGAGGGATGTGATGCCGAGAAAGATGAAGGAGGAGTAATCGGTGGACTGGTGGGTGGCGATGATGAAGTTGTACTTCCAGCCGGGAGGGTGCGACGCGGCTCCGCCGGAGACGGAGCGGAAGTTGGGCATGAAGCCGAGGATGCGTGTAGGCTCCTGGCGTTCCAGGGGGATGGGATTGCCGTTGGCGTCCAGGTTGGTGGACTGAGCGGGTGCGGGTTGCGGCTTCTGGCTGCGGGACTGGCTCGTGTTCTGTGTGGACTGCGTGGCGTCGCTGGGCTGATGGCCTTCGGGATAGAAGCTGAAGCCGGACGGATCGGCGGGAACTGACGAGGAGGAAGAAGAGTCTTCGGTGGCGGGAGAGGAGGCGGTAGCGAGGAGGAGACTGGGCGACGGTTCCGGCGCATCCGGAAGGCTGGGCGACTGGGCGCGGCTACTACTACTGGCCAGACATAGACATAGAAAGAGCAGAGCGAGGCTAAAACGCAAGTACACCAACCTGGTGATCAAGGGGAAAGGCCATTCCTGAGAGAGATCGAGACTCAGGAACGTATTGGTTCGAGTGTGGAATATGGATAAAGTTTCGCGTACTGCGTCGATTGCAGTAAGCGATGCGTATTCGAAGCAAGAGATGCGTATTCGAAGCGGCATCAGAAGGCAGTCAGCACCATTTAGCCAGCAGCGCATGGTTTCATCGGCCTAGCTCTTCGAGGTACTTCTCTACTTCCAGCGCCGCCATGCAGCCGGTTCCGGCGGCGGTGATGGCCTGACGGTAGCGGCGGTCCTGCACATCGCCGCAGGCGTAGACGCCGTTAATCCGCTCGCCCAGGATGGAGACGAAGATGTTGTCCTCGGTCTTGATATAGCCGTCGGCGTCGAGGTCCAGCTGGCCCTCGAACATTTTGGCGTTGGGCTCATGGCCGATGCCGAGGAACATGAAGCTGACGGGCAGCGTCCAGCGCTCGCCGGTCTTCCGGTTGTGGAGCCTGAGCCCCTTGAGGTCCTTCTCTTCGACGCCGATGCACTCTTCGATGAGGGTGTTGTGGAGAAACTCGATCTGCGGGTGGGCGACGGCGCGTTCCAGCATGATGCGCGAGGCGCGGAAGTTTTCGCTGCGATTGATCACCGTGACCTTGGTGGCGAAGCGGGTGAGGAAGAGCGCTTCTTCCATGGCGGAGTCGCCGCCGCCGATGACGGCGATCTCCTTGCCCGAGGCGAAGAAGCCGTCGCAGGTCGCGCAGGAGCTGACGCCGAAGCCGATCAGGGCCTGCTCGGAGGGCAGCCCGAGCCAGCGCGCCGAGGCACCCGAGGCGATGATGAGCGAGCGCGTCTGGATGATGTCTTTGCCGACGCCGAGCTCGAAGGGCGTCGTGGTGAGGTCGGCGGAGGTGAGGTGCGCCATGCGAAGCTCGGCGCCGAAGCGCATGGCCTGCTTCTTCATGTTCTCGATGAGCTCGGGGCCTTGCACGCCGTCGGGCCAGCCGGGGAAGTTTTCAACCAGCGTGGTGATGGAGAGCTGGCCGCCGGGTTCGTGGCCTTCGAGGACGAGCGGATTGAGGTTCGCGCGCCCGGCGTAGATGGCCGCGGTGAGGCCGGCGCAGCCAGAGCCGAGAATGACGGTGTCGCGGATTGCGTTCTGATCGGACATGGAGATTCGATTGTAAAGCTTTGGGAAAGGGTGCAGGAGCGCGGCGTAGGATTAAGCCATGGCTGATTTGGTACTGGTATATGGAATGCGGCTATTGCCTGCAGATGAGGTCGAGGCTGTGCAGGCGGCGCCGATCAAGCTGAAGAACGGTAACGAGGCCCAGGTGACGATGCACATCCTGGAGGGCAGCCGCGAACGGATCGAGGCGCAGTTGCGGCACAGCATCGAGGCGTTCTTCGACTTTTATCCAGAAATTTAGGCCGGTGTTTGCGGGCCTGAAGGCTGACCCGGCATAGGCAGATTCATGGGTTTTGCTCTTTGTGACGAGATACGTTGCAGAGGGTAGACCGTGATGCGTGTTCGCAGTTGGGTCTGGGCCATAGTGCTGGCAATGGGCGCGGTGGGCGGTAGAGCCATCGGACAGCAGTCGAGCGCAAGGGCTTGCGCAGCACCGGCGACCAGCGTTGCCGGTGTGCTGCGCAGCCTGGCGGCGCGTGCGGGCGTGGTCTTCGTTGGGCAGGTGCAGAGCATCGTGCCCAATGCCGGCGTGGTGGAGATTACCTTCCAGGTGCAGCAGTCGGTGATGGGCGTGGGTGGGCGGCACGTATGTGCTGCGCGAGTGGGCGGGGCGCTGGGCCGGTGGGCAGCAGCGATATCGGATTGGGCAACGCGCGATGTTCTTCCTGCATGCTCCGAGTGCAGCGGGTTTGAGTCCTCCGGTGGATGGCATGGCGGGTGTAGTGCCGTTGGTCCCGATGGGCGCCAATGCGGGGCCGCTGCTGGATGCGCGGCTGCTGGCGACGCGGCCGGTGGGTTCGCCGGTGGTGGATGCGGAGTCTGGAACGATCGCGCTGGCGGATGCAGAGATCGTGGTGACGAGCTGGCAGCAGTCAACGGTCCTTGAGCCGGCGACGTATCCGCTGCCGGTGGGGGTGCGGCCGCTGCCTGTGATGCTGGGTGCGAGTCCGCGGGTGGGGCAGACGAAGATGCATAGCCGGTTGAATCTTCAGGAGCAATCCGATGTGGCGTTCTAGTCGTGGGAGGGTGCGCTGCGCGATGGTCGCTTGCGCCCTTGCTTTAGCAGCAGCGACGGCATGGCCTGGCGGCCCGCGCTTCATCTCGGGGACAAGCGGGTATGCGCAGGCAGGCGTTCCGATGGCCTAGTACACCAGCCAGCCGATGTACTTTACCGACCCCGGCGAGCTGAGTTCGACGGTGAGCCATGCGCAGGCGGATGCCATGGTGGTGGCAGCCGCAGCCGTGTGGAATGTGCCGACGGCGAACCTGACGCTGGCGCAGGGCGGCGAGCTGGCCGAGCATGTGATCGCCGACGGGAGCGCGCCGAATTCCTACTTCAACGGGACGGATGTCGTGTTTCCTGCCGACGTGGAGGCGACGAACTATCAGGCCATCCAGATTGCGGTCATCTATGACAGCGATGGCAGCATTACCGATCTGCTGCTGGGCAGCGGTGCGAGCGACCCCAGCGGTTGTCTGCAGAACGGTGTGAGCGAGAGCGTGGACTCGTTTGGAACCAACGCAACGATCGAGCATGCGGTGATTGTGCTGAACGGCCTCTGTGTTGGATCCAATGCGCAACAGCTGGAGCAGATGCAGTATCAGCTGACGCGCGTCTTCGGACGCGTTCTGGGGCTGGCGTGGTCGCAGCTGAACGACAACGTGTTTACGGGCGTGTCGCAGGTAACGACGGCGCAGATGGCGCTGTGGCCGCTGATGCATCCGATCGATGTGATCTGCGGGACCTATACCTACCAGTGCATGCAGAACCCGTTTACGCTGCGGCCGGAGGATGTCGCCGCGCTGGCTGCGCTGTACCCGGTGACGATGACGACCTCAACCAAAACGCAGAGTAGCCTGGATGCGATCTCTGCTTCTGGTTCCGTCAACTTTCCAACCGGTCAGGGAATGGAGCTGGTGAATGTGACAGTGACGCGAATGTTGATCGGGGTGGACGGCGGCTATGAGCCCTATCCAATCCTCTCCAGCACGACCGGCTATCCGTTTCAGCAGAATGGCGGGAATCCCGTGAGTGGACCTGAGCCAGCCAGCGAGAATGGTGGCGTGGATGTGGCCAGCGATGCGGGTGCGTGGAGCATGGCCTACATTCCGGCAGGAACGGGAACGGACAATCTGAATTTCGCGACGGAGACGATCAATCCCCTGTACTCCGGCGAGTACGCGGTTGGACCCTACCAGCGGCCGGTGATCACCATCTCTGGTTGGCCGCGGACGTACATCCTGACAGGCGTGAGTCAGGGGACGTCCATCCTGGCGGCAATCACCCAAGAGGACGCAGTGTGGAGTTGGTGCATGTACCCGGATGGCACGGAGACGAACCCGGTAGCGTCCAGCGCAACCGGATGGTGGAGTGAACTGCTGTGTTCGGCGGGGTACACCGCGTGGCGGACGACGTCGGTGAACACGAACACCAGCTGGACGATCGAGATGACGGCTGTCGATGAGACCGGTGCGGCGACCGTGCAAAAGCTGCAGCCGGTGATCGGCGTGTGGAATGCGAGTGACCCGACCGGAACGCTGCCCACAGTGGCGAGCCAGGCGGCGGCGCTGAACGGCGTGATTCTGCAGATGTTCAANNGAGCCAGGCGGCGGCGCTGAACTCGATGTCTCTGGGGATGACGCAGTTGCAGATTCCGGCCACTGCAAGCGCATCGACAGTGCGGATCGCGCTCGCCGATCAGTTCGGCGCAGGACGGCCGGACTTTGCCTACAACGCGCGGATTCTGTATGCGAGCAGCGTCTCGCCGGCGACGTTAGGCGCGGCTGGCGGGCAGATCACCATCACCGGCACAGGGTTTCAGCTGGGCAACCAGGTGACGATCAATGGGGTTGCTGCGACGGTGTTGAGCTGGACGTCGACGCAGATTGTGGCGACGGCTCCATTGATGGCGGCAGCGGGCGCGAGCAGCGGCACAGCGGTGGACGTGGTCGTGACCGATGCGAGCACGGGCGGTACGACGGACATGCAGGCGGCGTTCACCTACGTCGAGGGCACGATCAATCAGATCGCGCTGGTGTCGGCGCCAGCGTCGCTGGAGGTGGGGTATGTTGCGGCGACGCCATTCGCGGTGCGGGTGTATGCGCCCGATGGCGCTACGCCGGTGGCGGGCGCGAGCGTGGCCTTTGTGATCGTTGGAAACGGAGGCGGAGCCGCAGTGGCGACGGGTTGCGGGAGCGGTCCGGGGTGCGTTGTGACGACCGATGCGACTGGCCTTGCGCAGACGCCGCTGATGGGCGTTGCCGCAGGCAGCGTGACGGTGAGCGGAACGGAGAAGAGTGGCGGCGGCTCGGTGCGGGCTACGATCGCTGACGCCAATCCGGTGCAGACGGTGGCGATCGGCGCCGTTCCGGAGTACCTGGCGGCGGGCGCGTCGGATAGCTGGAGCGTCTCTCTGACAGCGACGCAGGATGGAGCGGCTGCGGCGGGTGTTCCGGTGGTGTGGTCGACGGCGGCGGCGGGCTTCACCCTGACGCCAGCGAACGGGTGTGACCGCGGCGAAGGGAACGTCTTCGGTGGTGGCGCAGGTGAATGCGATCGCCAGCGCTTCGACCAATGTCGTTACGGGATGCGCGTGGAGCAGCGTCTGCGCGAACTGGACGGTGTATGGCGTGGCTCCGCCCCAGTGGGTGGTTACTGTTGCGAGCGGAGCGGGGCAGAGTGTGGTGTCCGGTGCGTCGCCGGTGCCGGTGGTGTTGCTGGTGACCGATGGCGCAGGCCATGCGCTTCCGGGGGCGACGGTGAATATCTACCAGACTGCTTACGCGTGGGAGGGGGCTTGCCCTGCAGTGGGCCGTGTGCGGGGGCGCCGGTGCTGACGACATCGCGGAGCTCGGCGATCTCCAACGGAAGCGGGCTGGTGCAGGTACAAGCGCTGGAGGTGCCGGGTGTGGCGCAGGTGGTGAAGATCGCGGCATCGACGGGCACGCAGGGGTTTGCGACGACGTCGCTGACAGTGACGCCCTGAATCTGACGAGCAGGTTCAGGGCGTCGGCGTTTGATTTGGGTTGGTCGTGTCGCGCCGCTATACCGGTTCGACGGGCAGCAGCACGTCGGAGCCAGCGGGGCGGCGGAGCGCCGCGATACCGTAGGCCGCGATATAGATGTAGCAGATCGCCGGGATGACGAAGGCGTGGTGCAGGCCGATGATATCGGCAAGCTTTCCTGTCGTCTCCGGAATGATGGCGCCGCCGACGATGGCCGCGATCATCAGGCTCGAACCCTTGCTGGTCAGCGAGCCGAGATCCTGAATGCCGAGCGTAAAGATCGACGGGAACATGATCGAGTTGAAGAGGCCGACGAAGAGCAGCGACCACATCGCAAGCGACTTTGGAATGAATAGCTGCCAGTTCCAGTGCCACAGATGCATCGCGGGAAGCATCCACACGTCGGTCGATCCATGCGCCAGAATGCTCGTCACCACGAGGGCAAACGCAACGATGGCGGCGCACCCCAGGAGTGGGCCGGTACGGACGCGCTGCAGGATCGCGGATCCAACGAAGCGACCGGTCATGGCGCCGCCCCAGTAAACCATCAGGAAAGGCGCTGCGGTCGACTCATGCAGCCCCGCAATCTGGTGCAGGCCCATGTAGTTGACCAGGAGACTGCCGATGGAGACCTCCGCGCCGACATAGGCGAAGATTCCGAGTGCGCCGCCGATCAGCCAGGGATGGTGCCAGATGGAGTCGCGCTGGGTGAGGGCTTCGGCGAAGGCGCCGGGACGGAAGTCCTGTGTGCGGTCGGCGGTGGAGGCCTGCGGACGCAGTTTGATCAGGGCGAGCGCGAGGGCCAGAATCACGAGCGTGAGGGCGATGCCGATGTAGGGCAGGCGGACGGTCGAGGCCTGCAAGGCGCGGTAGGTCTGGCGCGCGACATCGGACATGGACTTAAGGCGCTCGGGCGGCATGACCGCAACAGCGTTGCGGAGGATCAGTAGACCACCGAAGAAGGGAGCGATGAACGTGCCGAAGGAGTTGAAGGCCTGCGCGAGGTTGAGGCGGCTGGAAGCCGTTGCAGCCGGGCCGATCACGGTGACGTAGGGGTTCACCGCGACTTGCACGATGGTCATGCCGGCGGCGAGGATGATGAGCGCTGCGAGAAAGACAGGGAACAGCGCGAGTTTGGCGGCGGGAATGAACCCCGCGGCACCTGCGGCCATCACGAGCAGGCCGAGGACCATCGTCTTCTTGTAGCCGAACTTTTCAACCAGCGCACCTCCGGGGTAGCTGAAGACGAAGTAGGAGGAGAAGAACGCGAACTGCACCAGCATGGCTTCGGCGTAGTTGAGCTCGAAGATGCTCTTGAGATGCGGAATGACGATGTCATTCAGGCAGGTGAGGAAGCCGACCATGAAGAAGAGCGCGGTGGCGACGCTCATGGCGCGCGTGTCGGTCTTGATCTGGAGGTCGTCGGCATAGCCTGGTGCGCTGATGTTGCGGATGGAAACGGCCAAGAAAGGACTCCTTCGGTCTAGAGCGTGCGCGAGCAGGCTCGCATTAAGAGTAAACGCTTTGAGACAACTCTGGTGGAATCGGCGTTCTAGTGCAGCACGATGGTCTGCGACTTGCCGCTATCGGGTACGGTCGCGGCCCAGCCGAGCGGCGTGTGCTCGAGCACTCTGCTGTGGCCGTTGACGATCGCCTGCGAGGTCTGCGGGGTAAAGCCGACGGCCTCGATGCGGAACTCGCTCCACCAGGGATGGAAGCTGCCTTCGCGGTTTGGAAGGTTGACGGTCAGGCTGCCGTCCGCGGCGACGCTGACCACGTCGGCCCTGCGCACCCGTGGGTCAAGGACACGCCAACGCCGGACTGGTTTCACGGAACGGCAGCGTCGCATATCAAGGTCGATGACGACTTCGCCAGTGTCACCGATCCCAGCGCCAGCGCCGCACGCCGCCACGTCCTGCTCGATGGCTGGTTCGCCGACGTACTCCCGGACCTCAACCAGGACAATCCGCTGGTCGCTCAATATCTCGTGCAGAACGCGATCTGGTGGATCGAATCGGCAGGCCTCGATGGTCTGCGCATCGACACGTTCCCGTACGTTCCGCGCAGCTTCTGGCACGACTATAACGAAGAGCTGCATGCGTTGTATCCGCACATGACAGACGTAGGCGAAGTCTTCAACAGTGACCCGCACATCACCAGCTTCTTCGCCGGAGGGCGAGAGAACAAGGGCAGCGATGGCACCTATGACACGCTGCTCGATACGCCATTCGACTTTCCCATGTACTTCGCTCTGCGGGGCGCGCTCACGCAGCACAAGCCGATGACGGCGATTGCCGACGTGCTTCTTGCAGACAAGCTCTATCCGCATCCGGAGCGCCTCGTCACCTTCTTCGGTAATCATGACACCAAGCGCTTCCTCTCCGAACCTGGCGCGAGCCCCGCGGAGCTGCATCTCGCCTTCGGCCTGCTCGCGACGCTGCTCGGCATGCCGCAACTTTACTATGGCGACGAGATCGCGATGACGGGCGGCGATGATCTGGACAATCGCAAAGACTTCCCCGGCGGCTTCGCCAATGACAAGGCCGACGCTTTTACCGATGCAGGCCGCAGCCCGGCACAGCAGGCGATGCACACATGGGTAGAGACGCTGATGCAGCTTCGGCTGCATACTCCGGTGCTGCAAACAGGCCAGCTGCAGACGCTGCTGGCGGACAAGGATTTCCTCGCCTTTGCCCGCACGCCGGACATAGCAGGGGACTGCATGACCACGCCAGCAGCCGAGCGGTATGTCGTTGTCGTCAATAACAGTGCCAGCCCGCAAGACGTTACTTTGACCACCTCTGCAAACACTGTGACAGGATGCGCGCACTGCACGTCGATGCTGCCGGATGGAGCTACCGCGCAAGTGATCGCGGGCAAACTGCAGGTCCATCTGCCCGGCCAGGAGATCGGCATTTTCCGAGCGCAACCGTAGAGTCTCGGGCTGCGCGCCTCAGCCTGTTTGGCCGCGTTCCTCGCGCATAGTAGCCTACGAGGGAAGACGTTGCATGCACCGACGCAGCGTCCATCCACGGAGGGAGAGGCTGCGCATGCCATCGCAAGAGTTGCATCTGGGCACGAAGCACATCGGCCCAGTCTCGCTGCGTCCCATTTTGCAGGAGCGCATCTGGGGCGAGGAGACGTTGCCCGGCTGCTATCCGCAGCCGGCCGCCGGCAAGCCCATCGGCGAGGCGTGGCTGACGGCGGAGACCTGCGTTGCCGACTCCGGCCCGCTTGCAGGCACCTCGCTCGCGGAACTGACGAAGCTCTACCCCGCGGCCTTCGCGTCCGGCGCATCCGCCGAGTTTCCTCTGCTGATCAAGACGCTGTTTCCGCGCGAGAAGCTCTCAGTGCAGGTGCATCCAAACGATGCGCAGGCGCTGGCGCTGGGCCAGCCGCGCGGCAAGACGGAGTGCTGGTACGTTCTCTCGGCGGAGCCCGGAGCGACGGTTGCGGTTGGCTTCCGCGAAGAGATCTCGCTCGACCAGGTGCGTGCTGCGATCGCAGACGGAACACTCGAAGACAAGCTGCGCTATCTGCCTGTGAAGGCAGGCGATATGGTCTACGTCGATGCCGGCACGATGCATGCGATCGGGTCGGGCATGGTCGTGCTCGAGACCCAGGAGTACAGCGACATCACCTATCGTCTGTATGACTACGGCCGCCCGCGCGAGTTGCACGTCGACGCGGGCCTTGCGGTCACCCGCACTACCACCGATGCAGGCCTCGTCGAGCCGCTCGCCATGGACGGATTCACGCGGCTCGTCGCATCCGATTACTTCGTCGTCGATCGCTTCTCGTTATTGCAGGCAGCAGCGCCGCTCGGCCTCCGCAACCAGATGCAGATGCTGTTTGCGCTGGGCGAGGGATCTTTGGTCGAGAGCGGCGCGGGCACCGTGCGGCTCGAGCCGTGGCGCATCGTCGTGCTTCCAGCCGAGGGCATCGAGTACGTGTTGCGCGGCAGGGGCGAAGTGATTCGCATCGCCCAGCCTTAAGCCGTGGGCCGCTTCAGGCGCCGAGCGTCAGCGTAATCAGCGGGCGTAACGCTGCTGATGCCAGGCCCACGCGCTCGCCAGAATATCGTCGAGTCCAGGATGTTTCGGCGTCCACCCAAGATCCGCCTTAGCCTGCGTGGAGCTCGCGACCAGCCGCGCCGGATCGCCCTCGCGCCGCGGCTTGATCTCCACGGGAATCGGATGCCCGGTCACGCGCCGCGCAGCCTCGATCACCTGCTTCACCGAGAAGCCGTTGCCGTTGCCGAGGTTGTAGATCATCCGGTCGCACTCACTCAGCGCAGCCAGCGCGAGGATGTGCGCATCCGCAAGATCCGCGACGTGAATGTAGTCGCGAATGCACGTTCCATCGGGCGTTGCATAGTCGTCGCCAAAGATAAAGATCTTCTCGCGCCGCCCCAGCGCCACGTCGAGGACCAGCGGAATGATGTGCGTCTCCGGCTCATGTGCCTCGCCGCGTCCAGGCAGCGCGCCCGCGACGTTGAAGTAGCGCAGCGACGCATAGCGCAGCCCGTGAATGCGATGGAACCAACGCAGCATGTGTTCGACGAGCAGCTTTGATTCGCCATATGCATTGGTCGGCGCAAGCGTTGCGCTCTCCTCGATCGGCATAGACTTCGGCTCGCCATACACGGCGGCGGTCGACGAGAACACCAGCTTGTTCGTGCCCGTCGCAAGCATCGCCTCGAGCAGCGAGAGCGTCGATGCTGTGTTGTTGCGAAAATAAATCTCGGGCTTCTGCATCGACTCGCCGGCCTCGATCAGCGCTGCAAAGTGCAGCACGCCATCGGGCTTCAGCTCGCGCAGCAGCCCCTCCACGCGCGGACGATCGGCGACGTCGGCCTCCACAAACTCTGCGCCTGCAGGCAGCTGATTGCGCTTGCTGTGGCATAGGTTATCGAGCACCGTGACCTTGTGTCCGGCCTGCATCAAGATCGTCGAAACGGTCCCACCGATATACCCGGCCCCGCCGGTTACGAGCACGTTCATCGCGTCTCCATTTTGCGGTAGCTGGTTGCGGGCAAGGAAGTTCTTCTCCGCAGCAATCATAAAGGCTGTCGTAGCCGGGAGCATCCGTCGAAGGGCCTACGGGACGATCTCGCTGGCGCTGGCCGCGCTGAGCTGATGGATCGCGAGCCAGGTTTGCTGATATGCATTGAGCGCGTCTGAGGTGGTGGAGCGCGCATCGCGCAGGGCATCGAGGTAGTCGATCAGGGCGATTCCGCCGTGCTCGAAGGCGTACTGCGCGATCGAGAGCACGTCGCGCGACTCATCCAGATAGTGCTCGCCGAAGCGGTCGGAGAGCCGCTTGGCCTGCACATAACCAACCCATGCCTGATCGACGTCGGAGATCACCTGGTAGCGCGCGGCGGTCTCGGTGAGGCGCGAGGCGTCGGCCTGATAGCGCGCGGTCTCCTTGTTGCCCTGGTTGCGATCGAAGATGCGCAGCGGAATGCTGATGTTGAAGCCGACGTATGGATCGAGCGGGGGATTGGCGCCCGAATCCACGCTGAAGGTGGGATCGGCGGAGCCGTTGGCCTGGGCCAGCTTGCGGTTGGTCTGGGCCTGCTGGATGGACTCCAGCGCGGCTCTCAGGTCGGGACGCTCGTCGAGGGCTACCTGCCGGAAGTCTTCCAGCGGCTTCAGATCGTCGGAGAAGTCGAAGGGGCCGGTCACATCGAACTGCTCCACCGGCGTGCGTTCGTTGAGCAGTTGCAGAAGCTGAATCTTGGAGGTGCGCAGGTTGACAATGGCGTTCTGAATCTCCACTTCATATTGGACGCGCAGCAGCTCGATGCGGTCCAGATCGATCTGCGCGATGTCGCCGGCGCGAAGACGATTGCGGCTGATGGCGATGATCTTGTCGTAGTATTCGAGGTCGGCCCGGGCCAGATCCAGCACCGCCTTGGCTTGCAGAGTATCGACGAAGGCCGCGCGCAGATTGAAGAGAAGATTGCGCTCCAGATCCTGATGCTGTAAGCCGGCGATCTGCGTGCCCTCCTTGGCGCTTTCGAGCCGCAAATCGCGCTTGTGTTCGCGCTCGTAGAGGTAGCTGACCGAGCCGGTGGTGAGCGCATTGCTCAGCGGACGATTGCGCACGCCGGGAACGTTGGGGTCGTAGTGCGCGCCGAAAGGATAAAGCTGGTCCATGGTGAAGGAAGCCGTGGGATTGGGGCGCAGGAAGGCGGTAATCTCGGCGGCCTTCATCTCGTCCACGCCGAGGGCGTCGGCCCGCAGCGCGGGGTTGGCGGCTTCAAACTTCGCCTTTACCTGATCCCAGGTCAAGGCAAGACTCTGCTGCGCGGAACTGAGACCCGGCGCAAGCAAGAGCAGCACGGCCGCCACGGAAATCGGCAGGAAAGGGAAGATTCGCTTCATACGCAGCCTTTGCGCCGTGGTTTGTACGGCGGACACAGAAGAAGAGAGGCCAAAAGATGTAGGAAGAGCGCGGCGAAGGATCAGGCGGCGGGCGGCGGGCGGTTCTGAATGGAAGCCATGGCGGGAATCTTCACCAGCGGGGTGGGAAGCTGGCTGGGCGCGGCAAAGCCTAGGAAGCCGAAGGAAAGCTCGGCGAATACCGGCGGAGGAAGGGTTGCAACGGCGGGCAAGATGGAGTGCGGGCTGACTGCGGCGTGATCGCGGCGCGTACACAGGTAGTAAGCGTCGGCCTCGGCTGGGTTTAGAGCCATTTGCAGGTCGTCGGTCACCGAGATCACGGGAAAAAAGATCACGATGGTCATCAAGAGCGCGACGGCTTGCATCCGCGTGCTGGCGCCGTTGCGAGGCGCATGACGCAGCCAGAGCCCCATGAAGAGAAGAGCCAGCAGCGCCCAGACGAGATTGAGGATGATCTCCATTCCCTTCCACAATTCTACATGACCGGTTATTCCGCCTATTTTGAAGAAATTGCAAACCGAAATAGCTTTGTGCACTCAAATCTGGAGTTGAACCCGGTCCGGCGCAGATCATGATAAGGCTGCAACCGAGTGAGCACAGCACGGCAACAATGACCGTATTTGCTATTGGTGTGCTCCATTCGCCATAGCAGCACTAGGGGTCTAATCAATTCTCGAAGGGTGTACTTTTGGGAGTATTTCCGCAGCGTAGATTTTCAAGATACTGTAAATAAATAGTTTATCTATCAATGAATCCCCCTCTCTTGCCGTTTCTGCCTCAATTCTCCAACGCAAAAAAGGGGAGTGACTTTTCGACCTGAAAAAACCAAAGAGAAAGCAGAGTGCATCTAACTCGCCCCGATGCGCCCGCGCAGGCGCTTGAGCACGTTGGGCGGGACCAGGCCGCTCACGTCACCGCCGAAGCTGAAGACTTCCTTCAGCATGCGCGAACTGACAAAGGAGTAGCGGCCGGCGGGTTGCAGGAAGACGGTCTCGATCTCCGGGGCCAGGCGGCGGTTCATCAGAGCCATCTG
>PLHC01000117.1 GCA_003138795.1 Granulicella sp.
ACTCCGGTTCTTCTTTTTCTGTAACTCCATGAGCAGGGAGTTGTTTATACATTGTGGACTAAACTTTGTTGGAGATTGGGTCTTGCTCTCGCGGGCACCCGACGGAGCATATCATGTCGTTCTTCGATCTTGTCGTAGGTAAGCCGCTCGCAACCTCTGAAGAGCGCGCCGAGCAAATTGGGCCCATCGCCGGTATTCCCGTCTTCGGTCTCGACGCTCTAAGCTCAGCCGCATACGGTCCAGAGGCGGCACTTACCCTTCTCATTCCTCTCGGTCTCGCAGGCATTGCGCACATCGTGCCCATCAGCTTCGCGATTATCCTGCTGCTCGCCATTGTCTACTTCTCCTACTGCCAGACGATTGACGCCTATCCCCATGGTGGCGGAAGCTACACCGTCGCCTCCGAGAATCTTGGTGAGAAAGCGGGACTGCTGGCTGCCTCAGCGCTGATGATCGACTATGTTCTCAACGCCGCCGTCGGCATCTCGGCCGGTGTTGGTTCCCTCGTCTCCGCCTTCCCGCGGCTTCTGCCCCACACCCTTGCCCTCTGTCTTGGCATACTGCTCATCCTGACTCTCATCAACATGCGCGGCATCAAAGACACTGTCACCGCCTTTCTGGTACCGACCTACCTCTTTATTGGCACACTGCTTTTCGTCATTATTGTTGGAGCCTTTCGCGCTGTGGCGGCCGGCGGTCACCCCGTGCCGCTCATCGCTCCTCCGCATGTACCGGCCAGCATATCCCTTGTCACTCTCTGGCTCCTGCTCAAGGTATTCGCCAGCGGCTGCACCGCCATGACCGGCGTGGAGGCGGTTTCAAACGGCGTGAACGCCTTCCGCCCGCCCGCCCAGAAGAACGCCAAGCGCACCCTGACCATCATCATCGTGCTGCTCATGACCTTCCTTGCGGGCATCGCGCTGCTCTGCCGCGCCTACAGCATTGCTGCAACCGATCCCAACAGCCCTGGTTACCAGAGTGTGCTCTCGCAGCTGGTCTCATCCGTCATGGGCCGGGGCTGGTTCTACTACGTCACCATCGCGTCCATCCTTGCGGTCCTCGCTCTCTCCGCCAATACGTCTTATGCGGATTTTCCGCGTCTTACCCGCGCCGTCGCGCTGCGCAACTATCTTCCGCACGTATTCAATATTCGCGGCCGTCGCCTGCTTTACTCATACGGCATCTACGCTCTTGTCGGCTTCACTGCCTTCCTGCTCATCATTTTTGGCGGAGTGACGGACCGGCTCATTCCGCTCTTCGCCATCGGAGCATTTCTCGCCTTCACCCTGTCGCAGGCCGGTATGGTGATGCACTGGAAGCGGCAGGGCGGCAAAGGCACGCGCCACCGTATGATCATCAACGGTATCGGAGCCACCGCCACCGGCATCACCCTGCTCGTAGTCCTCGTCGCAAAGTTTACGCAAGGCGCATGGATCACTGCGATCATCGTCCCTGGCCTGATGATTACCATGAGCGCCGTCAAGCGCCACTACGACGGCGTCGCGCGCGATGTGGTCATCGATCGTCCCATGCGCGTCGACAACCTGAACGGTCCCCTCGTCATCGTTCCTATGGATCGCTGGACCCGCATCTCGGAAAAAGGTCTGCGCTTCGCCATGAAGTTAAGTGACCAGGTACAGGCGGTTCACGTTGACGCCGAAGAAGGCTGGGAGGAGATAGAGCACAACTGGCAGCGCAACGTTGCCGCCCCCCTCAATCAGGCAGGAAGGCAGGTCCCCGCGCTCATCTTTCTTAACTCTCCGTATCGCTTCGTCCTGATGCCTCTTGTCGAATACATCGAGAAGGTTGAAAAGGAACAACCTGACCGCCAGATCGCCGTCCTGATACCTGAACTTATCGTCAAACACTGGTGGCAGACACCTTTGCACAATCAGCGCTCGCAACTCCTCAAGCTGCTACTGCTCATGCGCGGCAATCAGCGCATCATCGTGATCAACATCCCCTGGTATCTGTAAACCAGCTTGCCCATTGCCGCTTAGTCAAGCCGAGCGAAGCCTTTCAAACTGCCACGCGCAGGTGCTGGCGACTTTCTGCTCCGACACCTGGATCGCATTGCCTGAAGCAGACAGAATACAAAGCCGATCGAGTGATAGGGCGCTGCGGCGGATAAGCCGAAATTCCAATGAAAGGCGCATCCAAGCCTATGTCTTCCATCATAAAAACGGGTGCTCCATCTCTCGTTTTAAGATATTGAGCACCCGGAATCTGGGGCGATCGGCCCATCAGAAACCGGGCAACCGTCCCCGCCCGCATCAAGTCGATCTATCTCATCACTTTATTTCTATATAGCTAAAGTTACTTTGTCAGAACCGGCTCGCCTGAGTCTTCGACGACCATTGGCTTCTGGCCCTTGTAGTCGGAGAAGTGGACGACATTGTCGTAGGCGTCCTTGATCAGATCCTGGAGGGGAATGACGCTGCCGGTTACTCGCTGCTCGTCGAGGAGATCGAGATCGACGTCGGCAACGATCATCTGCTCTTGATTGATGGTGCCTTCGGCGGCAATACCATCTCGGGCGAAGGAGTAATCCGAGGGAGTGAGAATGGCAGCCTGTCCGTAGTTGGCCGCCATGTAGGGCACCAAGGGGAGATTCCCCACTGTGCCGGCCACCGCTACGTAGACCTGATTTTCGATAGCGCGGGCCTGAGAGCAGTAGCGGACGCGGCAGAAGCCTTCACGGCTGTCGGTGCAGGAAGGAACAAAGAGAATCTCCGCGCCAGCCTCGGCCATGACGCGGGCCACCTCTGGAAACTCGACGTCGTAGCAGATCAGAATGGCGATGTTGCCAAAGTCGGTGTGGTAGACGTAGAGTCCATGCCCGCGACTTAATTGGTAGGGGCCACTCTCGGTGGGGGTGAGGTGAACCTTTTTCTGGCGGAAGACCTGGCCATTGGGCGTGAACAGGTGCGCGGCGTTGAAGACCTTTCCCCGCTGAATTACGGGGTGGGTTCCGCCAATGATGTAGATTCCTGTTTCCTTGGCTAGACGCATGAAGAGGGCCTCGTAGGCTGGCGCAAGGCGGGCCAGACGGCGCACGGCCAAAGCTGGGGCAGGCTCATTGATGTAGCTGAGCAATTGCATGGTGAAAAATTCGGGAAAGAGAATAAAGTTGGCTTTGTAGTCCCGGGCAGTGTGGACGAAGAACTCGACCTGGCGGGCGAAGTCCTCAAAGCTGGCGATAGGACGCAGCAGGTACTGAACGGCGGCGATGCGAACGCGACGGGGACGAGGGGTTCCGCGCAGCGATTCGGCGGCATCCTGCTCGAGTGCCGCGTGCTGAAGACTAGCCTGTAGGCTGACCGAGGACGTGTACTCCGGATTAAGCCATTCGAGGACCGTGGCAAAGCCGTGCGACTCGGTGTCCTCCATGTAACCTGGAACGACATCGAGAACGACCAGCCCGTTTTCCAGTTGGAAACTCAGCGCTGGATCTCTGCGTTTGCCAGCGACCACATCGGCGACAAACTCCCTAGCCGTCATCTCCCCCGCAACGGCGTTGTACCCTGCGATGCGTCCCCCGGTCAGCAGGCGCTTCAGACCGCGTTCGCGGATCAGTTCCTTGCGCGCCTCATAGAGAGCCGTGCCGATGCCTAGTTTGCGCGCATTGGGATCCACACCCATGTCCGCGCCATAAAGCGTTTTGCCCATCGGGTTGTGGGTGCTGAAGGTACCTTGCCCTGTGATCGCCGACCAGTTGGCCGACTCGGCATAATCGTCCCAGTCAATGAGTAGTGAACTGGCTGAGCCCAGGATGCGATCATGCTCGTCCACAGCCACCAACTGGCCTTCGGGAAAGATCTCGATATGACGATATAGCTGCTCAGCTTTCCAAGGTACTTGGCCAGGAAATGCACGGAGTTGCAACGCAATGACTGCCTCGGCATCCTCGCGGGTCATTTGCCGGATAAGATACGGATTTTGTGCTTCGGTCTTCGGTTCGTCGACGACAAGGCCCAAGGGTGTGCTTCCTCAAGGTGGTTTTATTGCTGCTGTCAGTCTACGCACCAATTGTGAATAGAATAATGTTGACGAGGCGCCGATCGTTCTCGGCACAGTGGGAGGCTAAGAGAGCTAATAATGGGCGGCGCAATAGGGCTAGCGCTGACCTTGCCCCCGCAAAACGTATCCCTTAGCAAGCTGTTCTAATGCGAAAGGGTACCTACAGCTATGACGAAGGTGGGTACGGAATCGAGTTGTGGGAGCATGATTTCGCGACAATCGCTGAGGCGGAGCACGCGAAGCGGGTGTTGAACAACCGCCCGTGCATTGTCCATTACAGCCCAGAGTGTGTGGGAGTGACGACGCTGTTGTGGAGCGAGGTAAAGGCGGAGTTGGAGCGCGAGCCATACGTGCCAAAGCCGGTGCAGCTTGTGCGATCGGGACGTGTGGGTTATCGGTGGGGGACTGGGGCGGCGGTGCTGGCATGCAGTGGGCTGGCTGCGAGTGCGGCGGTGTATGGGATGGCGATGGGGGATAGTCCCTGGTGTGTCTGCGAAGCAGATGCTGGTTCTGCTTGCGATGTCGCCGGTGGTGTTGATTGCTTCGATGGTTTCGGTGAGCCGGGTGCTGATGCTGGCTCCGCGACCGGATTTCCTGCGCAGGGTGTGGTGGGCGATGAATGGAGTGGGAGCGCGGGGCGATGGGGGTGCTCGCGGTGCCACTGTATCTGTTCTCGGCGATGATGACGTTGACAGCGGTGCGGAGATTGAGGCCGGTTGAAGAAGCGGTGGGGGTTACGACATCGGCGTAGAGCGGCGATGATACCTCTACCCTTCGAACAACCGAGACTACAACAGTTGTGAAAATCGCCATTGCGTGAACTGTGCGGCTGGTGCGTGTCTGCTACTGGTGGTCGAACTGCCTGCAATGTCCCTCTTTTGAGCAAGTTCGCACAAACCAGGTCCGGCTTTCGAGGACTCGATCTGGATGGCAGTCCAGATCATGGCGATTCACGTGGCGAGATGGGAGTGTAGTGGGTGGCCGAGACCATCCGCCTCTGCAAGATGAACCTCGCCGTCCACGGCCTCTCCGGCGACATCCGCCAGTCGGTCACCTACTACGAAGATCCGCACAAGAGTGTCGGCAAGTTCGACTTCGTGATGGCGAATCCGCCGTTCAACGTGGATAAGGTGGACAAGGAGCGCATCAAGGACGACCCGCGCTACCCTTTCGCCATCCCCAGGGCCGACAACGCCAACTACCTCTGGATCCAGTTGTTCTACTCGTCGCTCAACGAGACCGGGAGGGCAGGGTTCGTCATGGCGAACTCTGCGGGAGACGCCCGAGGCTCCCCGTCCTTGCGGATTATCTTGAGGCTCGATCTATTGCAGGGGCTGGCTACTAGGGCGGAGCTACTTCCCAA
>PLHC01000025.1 GCA_003138795.1 Granulicella sp.
CGCTAGTTTCTGGACAGGTTCTGAGAGGCGTGCGGGGGGCTAAATCTTCTTTTTTTTATCATATCTGAGATATGTCTGCTACACTGTTCTCCCTTCACGACGGGTTTCAATCCGGTTTGGAGCTCGCCTTGTTCAACGCGCCTGTATACCTATGCGTTATTAACTAGTACATAACTGACGAGTAGGCGACCATCCAGGCGCAAACGCATTCCTGGACCCTGGGGCGTTTCGGTCCCGATCTTGGCCGCTCGACTGAAGACTGATTGATCCTGGCGTATCGAGGCACCAGGCGCCGTCTGGCATTCGAACAGGCACACCTACTGCAGCTGGCTGGCGATGGCTGGCGCGACAATCAAGGAAATCCAGGAGGCCGCAGGCCATAAGACCATCACGATGGCGGCCCGCTATTCCCACCTTTCACCGGCCCACAAGTTGTCGGTGGTGGAACGCATCGTCAGAACAGGCACCAAACAGGCACCAGCCAAGACTGCATAAAAGCAGGAAACCAACATGCACCAGAACATGCACCAGCGGTTTCCGTCATCTAGCAATCTTCAGCAGATTTCCAATAAGTCTTTTGTATTCTTGGTGCCGGGAGGGGGAATCGAACCCCCATGAGGTTGCCCTCGGCGGATTTTGAGTCCGCTGCGTCTGCCAGTTCCGCCATCCCGGCGCCTCACAAGTTTACCCCACCAACAGCCGTCGGCGCATGGCAAACTAATTCACACCGCTCGTCGGTCGCAACTTCACCAACTCCAACGCACAAGCCGCTGCATTGCGCGCCGCGAGACGTAGGTTGTCTGCAGCCATCCACAGCCAGAACGCGCTTCCCTCTTTAGAACTCGTCGCCGTCACACTCAACAGCACCTCGTCCCTGCCGGCGACGCTCTCGTTGCTGGGAGACTGCTCATCCAGGAGTTGCAACTCGCCGCCATGCAATGCATTGCGCACCGCTTCTTCCCCCACCCCTGCCACCAACTCTAAAAATACCGAAGCTGTGTAGCCATGGAAGACAGGCACCTGAAGGAGCTGCAACGCAATCGAATCGACCGCCGTGTCACCAGTTAGGGCACCAACCTGACGACTGATCTTTGTCCTTACCGTCTCCAGATCGACCTTCGCCGCACTGCCCAGGGACGCAACCACATTGAACGCTACCTGCGCGTCGTAGACGTCCTTCTTCAGCGGCTTGAATGACAATAATCCAACCGTCTGCTGGTGCACCTCTTCAACCCCCGCATTACCAAGCTCAGACGCTGGCTGCAGCACTGTCGCTGCCAGGCGCGTCAGCCCCAGGGGCCGCAACCTTGTATTCGCCAGAGCAAGCATGATCGCCGCCGGATTCGCTGACACTACCGCAATCGTTGTTAGATCCGGCACCGCACCGCCCTGGACGAACAGCGACCGAACAAGCACCTGCGGCTGTCCTTCGAGCGCCCCAGTCAAATCCACAATGCTTGCACCGGCCGCATGCGCGCTCTTCCAGAACTCCAGCGCCGTTGTCACCTCGCCCGCAAAGAAGGCCACATCGATGCCCGCAAATGCCTCCGCTGAGATCGGCTGAATCACCAAAGGCTCATCACCCACCGCCGTGATTTGCCCACCAGACTCATCGGCATCCAAAAGCGTCAGATTCCACACCACTGTCTTTGCTCTGTTGAGCTCGTCCGCAAGCTCTTTGCCGAGGAGCGTCGAAGCCCCCACCACTGCTCCGCGCAAACTTTTTCCAGCCATCTCTATCCTCTGCCTGTTCCGTTGATTCTCTGTTCCGTTGGATACCTGATGCGTCGTCAACCTGCTACGCTGCGAGCATCCGCCGCTTCCACGAGTACGCCAGCCGCGCCACCACACCAGAGACCAGGTACCCGAGAGCGATCACCAGCAACGCTGTCTGATCCCACTCGACAATGACACCGATCACCACAACCAGCAGCACCAGCAACCGTCCTGGCTTACGCGCGCTCATGTCGATCTCTTTGCCGCTCCAGAAGCGCCAGCTGCTCACCATCAGAAAACCGGTAAAGGCCACCAGCGCCAGCCACACCAGCGAGATCCACAGGTTATGAATCGGCGATCCCCCTTCGAAATGGATCACCGCGGCGAGCACCCCCGCACCGGCTGGAATCGGCATCCCCACAAAGTACTTGCGGTCCGGGCGCCCCGGATTGCGCGGCTGTGGATTCACACTAATATTGAACCGCGCCAACCGGCACGCGCCGCAGATCAGGAACAAGAAGCACACCACCACGCCAAAGTGCATCAAACGTGCTTCGATCTCAGGATGCATCGACGGAGGAAGCTGTCGCACACCCCACAGATAGGCTAATAAGCTCGGCGCTACGCCGAACGTGATCACATCCGCCAGCGAATCGAGCTCCTTGCCGAACGCGCTCGACGTGTTGGTCATCCGTGCGATGCGGCCATCCAAACCATCGAACACAATCGCAAACGCAATGGCCACCGCAGCATGATCGAACGCGGCAGACGAGGCCGCCGGATTCGCTATCACCGACCCGCGAATGCTCTGCATGATGATGTAGTAGCCAAGCGCGATACTGCCCGAGGTAAACAGTGACGGCAGCACGTACATTCCGCGCCGCGCCGGTGGGTGCTGTAGCGCTGCCTCAGCTTGGGCCATCAACTCCATCCATTGGAGGACTTCTCAGCCACGTCCTCGCCATAACCCTGTAGCACACCCAGCACGGAACTCCCGCCATGCACGCGATCACCCACCTTCACGCGCAATTCGACATCGGCGGGCATAAGCACATCCACACGCGAACCAAACTTGATCATGCCCATCCGCTGCCCGCGCTGCACCACATCGCCCGTCTTGAGATCGCACACGATGCGCCGTGCCAACAGTCCCGCAATCTGCTTGAAGCTGACGCTGTGCGTCCCATCTTCGATCACAATCAGCGTCTGCTCGTTCAATATGGCCGATTCGGGATTCATCGCGTTCAGAAACTGACCTTCGCGGTACTCCACCAGCGTTACTTTCCCGCTGATCGGCACCCGGTTCACATGCACGTCGAACACGCTCAGAAAGATGCTCACACGAAACCGGCTGCCAGCTGTCGTCTCAATCCACTCAGCCTCTTCCACCTTGCCATCTCCCGGCGATACGATCAGCCCCCGACCTGCTGGAATCTCACGATTGGGATCGCGAAAGAACCACAAAAAAAACACTGCCAGCAACACTGGAATCGCCGTCAAGCTCACCCAATGCGTGCCGTACCAGACAAGGGCTGCTACCACCAGCAGCGAAATACCGTAGTAAAGACCGTCCCGAACCATAGGCCACGATTATACCTTTGTAACCCTCCCGCTTCGGGGAACGAGAATGCGCGACCTGCCGTAAGGCGTCTAGCTCTGCAGCGGTGCGAACATCAGCACAGCATCCTCTATCGGATCACGATAATACCCCGCCCGCCTTCCCTGTTCAGTAAAGTCAAGCGAGCGATACAGCGCCAGCGCACCTCCGCTTGACGCTCGAACCTCAAGCTCGATCAGCGGCGCCCTCCCACGCGACCAGGCCATCGCCTCACGGCAAAGGGCTCTTCCCACGCCCTGGCGTCGCGCTGCCTCTCCAACCGCGACACTCTCCAGTTCTGCCACTCCGCAAGCGCAACTCACGACGACAAATCCAACAATCCCACAGCTACCCTCCGCGACAAGACTCACACGTGCGGGTTCACTTCCTTCATTTTCAGCGAGTACCTCTCTCCACACCGCTTCGCTCCAGTGCGGAGCCTCAGCACACCCTTGCTCGATCGCGCAAATCGCCTCAACATCCGTCGGTAACGCGCGACGTATGTTCCAGACCGCAGTCATCATGCCTGTACTCGCGCGGGCTTTGCGATCTCCGCTTGCCTGCGATAGATATCACTCTCTTCGCGCACATAGTTCGCATCGATCAGCGATACATTGCTTCCGCCCTCGCGCAATCGCCGCAGCACTAAACCCAATGCATCACTCACGTGCAACGGACGGAGCACAGGCTTGCACTCTGCAAGGCGCTCGGCTAACCGCTCCTCCGCAATCATTACGCGCTTGTCTTTCTTTCGATCATTCCCGCAGGTCGCAATAGCAACCAGCTTCTCACTCGAACACAGCCACTCGCGCCCGGAACACTCTTCACGCACGTACAACTCACCGCGCCCCGCATCCAACGCAACAAATCCATCCTGCAGAGATGCCGTATCCGCCAGGACCTCCAGTCGCGACACAGCCGCCAGTGGCAGCCCTGCAGCCTCGCACAGCCCCTTTGCCGTACCCAGTCCCGCACGCATCCCAGTAAAAGATCCCGGGCCACTCACCGCCCCAACCGCATCCAGTTCCTGAAGCCGCCAGCCCACCTGCTCCAATAGCCTCCGCACAGCCGAAACGATCTCTGCCGAAGCGCTTCCCCGTGCAAGGTCTTCAGTAACAAGCACCTGCTGTCCAATACTCAAAGCCACACCCGCAGTCTCTCCGCAGGTGTCGATCAGCAATAGTCGTTCCTTCCCCTTCATAAGCGTGTCCACCCTCCGAGCATACCGCCCGAAGGGTGACCCAGCCTACTCCACCGCCGCCATCACCTCTTCGCGAACCTCTTCGTCCTGAACCGCCTCGCCGATTGTCTTCGGCAATGCAATATCCAGCACGTCCTCGATCCGCGACGCATAATGGATCGTCACACCTGCAATCTGCTCCGCCGATAGGTCTTCTTCGACGTTCGCCTTTACGTCAAGCGGCAGAATGACATCACGAACACCTGCTCTCTTGGCCGCAAGGAACTTCTCCTTGATGCCGCCGACTGGCAGCACATTGCCGCTCAGCGTAATCTCGCCGGTCATCGCCAGTAGCGGACGGACGGGTCGATCCAGCAGCAGGCTTACCAGCGCAGTCGCCATCGTCACACCTGCACTTGGGCCGTCCTTCGGAATCGCTCCCGCCGGCACATGAATATGCAGATCAATGTCCTTGAGCACATCGTCATCTAGCCCCAACGAGACCGCATTCGATCGCACCCACGTCAGTGCCGCCTGCATCGACTCCTTCATCACGTCGCCGATCTGCCCGGTCATCGTAAATCCGCCCTTGCCCTTCATCTTGTTGGCCTCGATAAAGAGCACGTCGCCGCCCGCCGGCGTCCAAGCAAGGCCTACAGCAACGCCCGGACGTTTCGTTCGCTCGGCGATCTCCGTATCCACACGCACCTTGATGCCGCCCAGAAACTCATGCACTACCTCAGTGGTCACCACGAGCTTCTCCGTGCGTCCTTCGGCAACCTGTCGCGCAGTCTTGCGGCACACCGTCCCGATCAACTGCTCCAGACGGCGCACGCCAGCCTCACGCGTGTAATGCCGCGCAATCAGGCCAACACTCTCAGTCGGAAACTCGATCAGTTCCTCTGAGATGCCGTTCTCCTTGATCTGCCGCGGAATCAGATACCGCTCCGCAATGTTGACCTTTTCCTCTTCCGTATAACCGGTCAGCTCAATGAGCTCCATACGGTCGAGCAGTGGCGCCGGAATCGTATCCAACTGGTTCGCCGTGCAGATAAACAACACCTTGCTCAAATCGAACGGTTGATCCAGATAGTTGTCCCGGAACGTATTGTTCTGCTCAGGGTCCAGCGTCTCCAGCAGCGCACTCGCCGGATCGCCGCGAAAATCGCGGCCCAGCTTGTCGATCTCATCCAGCATGAACACCGGATCGTTCACCTCAACCCGCTTCAAGTGCTGAATGATCTGCCCCGGAAGCGCGCCGATATACGTCCTGCGATGCCCGCGGATCTCCGCCTCATCGTGCATGCCGCCCAGCGAAATCCTCGAGAACTTCCGCCCCAGCGCCCGTGCAATCGACCGCCCCAGCGAGGTCTTCCCTACGCCTGGAGGCCCAACAAAGCAAAGGATTGGCCCCTTCATATTTGGCTTCAACCGCCGGACACTCAAGTAATCCAGAATACGGTCCTTCACCTTCTTCAGTCCGTAGTGGTCTTCATCAAGGAACTCCTTAGCCTTCTTGATGTCCACCTCACTTGACGAACTCTTCGACCATGGCAGCACTGACAACCACTCCACATAATTCCGCGTCAGCGAGTAGTCCGCCGCCGCCGGATTCATCCGCGCCAGTCGCGCAAGCTCCTTCAGCGCGTCTTTCTTCGTCTCCTCCGGCATACCTGCGGCTTCAATCTTCTCCTTCAGATCCGCAACATCCTTCTGCGTCTCATCCAGGTCGCCCAGCTCCTTCTGGATGGCCTTCATCTGCTCGCGCAGATAAAAGTCCCGCTGCGACTGCTGTACCGAGTCCTGGACCTCACTCTGGATCTTGTTCCGCAGCTGCTGCACCCCCAACTCCTTCGCCAGGTGGCTGTTGATCATCTCCAGCCGTGCCTTCACATCCGCGGTCTCTAGCAGCTCCTGTTTCTCCGCCGTCGTCAGAAACGGCAGGCTCGCCGCGATAAAATCCGCCAGTCGCGACGGCTCCTCAATATTCAAGGCGATCGTCTGCAGATCGTCCGATAGGGTCGACGACGACGTCACAATCTCCTGGAACTGCGCCAGCACATTCCGCTGCAACGCTTCGGCCTCTGGCGAGCGGTCCGGCGCCGTCTCCTCCAGCGGAGAGTACTCTGCCGTCAGGAACGGCTGTGTCTGGCTAAACTCCCCAAGTTTGACCCGCTCCATCCCTTCGGTAAACACAAAGAGGCTCTGGTTCGGCATCTTCACGACCTTGTGAACCGTGGCGCGCGTACCGATCGTGTGCAGGTCGGCACCCTCCGGCGAATCCTGCCGCGCATCTCTCTGGGCCACAACCAAGATCGTCTTTTCCTCGCCCAGCGACTGAATCAGCTGGATCGAACTCTCCCGGCCCACTGTCAGGGGCAGCACCGCATGCGGAAACAGTACCGTATCCCGCACGGGCAGAACAGGATACGCGCGCCCCTTACCCTCATTGCCGGCCGCCTTGCTGGTCGGTTTGATCACGCTTACAAATTCATTCGCCATAATTGAGTGTTCCTTTATCAACTTTCTTGAATAGGATGCACTAGGATACGGTTTCGACGCAACCATTTTGCCGTTCCAGCCATCCTCGTCCCAAAACCCGGAAGCCGTGTATCGTCTCATCGGCGATTTCTCAACGTCCACGAGCACATACCTGCTGATACGAACCTTGGCCGAAAGGTTTTCCCGACCATCCACTCTCTTATTGAGATGCGAACACCTTCTCAGCCATACGCACAAATCCAGCAAATTCGACACCCTAATTGCAACCCAACCCGCAAGCCGTTACGCTTATCTTCACTGCGGGAGTGGTGAAATGGCAGACACGCAGGTCTTAGAAGCCTGTGCCCGAAAGGCGTAGGGGTTCAAGTCCCCTCTCCCGCACCATCCAACTCTCAGGAAACGCATGAGCCAGACCATCACCCAACCCGATAACACCCGAATCACATTCGAAAAGTCGGCCGACTACCGCGACTCGTACGCCAACAGCGTGCAGGTACGCCTCTCCATCTGGGATTTTTTTCTGGTCTTCGGAACTCTCGACCAGCAGACCCCCGATCAGGTCCGCATCGACAACTTCCAGGGCATCTACCTTAGCCCCCAGCAGGCCAAGGCGCTGTTGAATGTCCTGAACCACAACGTCGCGCAATACGAGCAAACCTTCGGTTCCATCTCCCTCGAAGGCCCCGGCGTGCAGCATTTTGTCGTCCCCGGCAACGGCCCCGTCCACTAGCTCACGTGGAACCTCCCTCCAGTCGAGTGCGTGATGCGTCCGCCAAGTTCGCCGCATTGCCTACGCACATCCTCTTTGCCTTGTTCTTCGCAGCGGTTGCGCTCAGCCATCTCACCCTTCTGCACCTTCCCTACTTCTGGGACGAGGGTGGCTACTACATCCCCGCCGCGCTGGACTTCTACCACGCCGGTCAGCTTGTTCCCCACTTCACCAACGCCCACCCACCGCTTCCGAACATTCTCCTCGGCACACTCTGGCACATCGTCGGCTTCCATATCCTCGCAACGCGCCTGCTCGTCTGCGTGTTCGCTGCCGTCGGCCTGCTGGCTATCTTCCGCCTTACGCAGCAACTTCTCGACGCCACCGCCGCCGTCACCGTAACCCTCCTCACGGCCGTCTACCCCATCTGGTTCGCGCAGAGCACGCTGGCCCACGCCGACATCTTCGCAGCAGCCTTCACCCTTTGGGCCTTCGCCCTTTACCTGCCCGCGCAAGCCGCCACAACCCTTCGCCAGTATCTCTCCGTCGCCGCCCTCTTCTCCCTCGCAGTTCTCTCCAAAGAGACTTCGATCGTCCAGTCCGCAGCCCTGGCAGCCCTGCAAGTCGTTCTGCTCCTCCGCGACCGCCGCAGCCCACTGCTCCGCCGCCAGCACCTCGGGTGGATCGCGACCCTCTCGTTCCCGCTACTGCCACTCGTCGCCTGGTTCGCCTACCACCACCACGTCACTGGTTTCACCTTCGGCAATCCCGAGTACCTCCGCTACAACGCGACCGCCAACCTCACCGTCTCGCACATCCTGCAGTCCATCCGCTACCGCTTCCTGCATCTCTTCTGGCAGCGCAATATCTGGCTGCCGATCCTCTTCGCGCTCGCCTGCCTCTTCCTGCCGCGTCGCGCCGACGCGCCAAAATCCCTCACCGCCCCCATCCTGCGCACCATCGCCCTCCTCGTCGCGGCGAACTGGCTCGCCTTCTCCATCCTCGGCGGAGCGCTGCTCACGCGCTATCTCCTGCCAATCTACCCGTTGATCCTCATCGTCTGCGTCGATCTCTGGCGTACCCGGACCCGCTGGTGGCCCGTGTTCGCTACCCTCACCGCCGCGGCCTTCATCAGCGCACTCTGGCTAAATCCGCCCACATCCTTTGCGCCCGAGGACAACCTCACCTATCGCGACATGATCGTCGTCCATCAGGAGGCCATCGATTTCGTTGCGCAGCACTACCCCAACGCCACGATCCTCACCGCCTGGCCGGTCGCCGCCGATCTCTTTCGCCCCGAACTCGGCTACGTGTCGCGCCCCCTCAAGGCGATCTCCATCGAAGACTTCACGCTCCCCCAAATCCGCAAAGCCGCCCAGGAGCCCAACCGCTACGACACGGCCATCGTCTTCACGACGCACTTCGTAACTCCGTCCTTCCGCCACTACCTGCTCGACCATCCGGACTCGCGCCGCGGTCGTGAGTTCGCCGCCACCCGCGACCTTACACCCTCTGAAATCGCTGCCATCCTCGGTGGGCGCATCGTCTGGCAGGACGACCAGCACGGCGAGTGGGCCGCCGTCCTTCGCTTCGATCGCAGCTACGAAGCCCGCCTGTTGCCGCCGCCCTGCCTGTCGCCGCAGCCTTCTCACTTGCCGCAGCGCTGATCGTCGCGCTACTTCCCGCCCGTCTCATTCCACAAAAAACTCAACTCATCAGCCATATCGCTGACCAGTTGGTCCACACTGACGCCCGCGCTATGCCCGGCCTTCACGTCATAGTGCAGCAGAATCGGCCGCCGCTCGTCCTCAGGCTCGGCCATTACCGTCGCCTGCATCAGTGCCGCCATCTTGCGCGCATGCAGCGGAGCCACACGCGTATCGCTGTCGCCGGTAAAGAACATGATCGCCGGATACTTCACCCCCGGCCGCACATTCTGATACGGCGAATACTTCAGGATGTACGCCGCCTGCTCCGGCTTCTCCGCCGAGCCATACTCTGTCGTCCACCACCGCCCAACCAGGAAGTTCTGGTACCGGCTCATATCCAGCAGCGGATACCCACACAAGATCACTCCAAATAACTCTGGCCGTTGCGTTATCGACGTGCCCATAAGAAGCCCGCCATTCGAGCGCCCCGTAATCGCCAACCGTTTGCTGGTCGTGTACTTGTTTGCGATCAGATACTCTGCCGCCGCAAACCAGTCGTCGAAGACGTTCTGTTTGTGCTCGAACATTCCAGCCTTGTGCCAGGTCTCGCCGTACTCACCGCCGCCGCGTAAATTCGGCAGCGCGAAGAAGCCGCCCTGCTCCATCCACCACGCATACTTCGCGCTGAAGCTTGGCGTCTCCGAGATCAAGAACCCGCCATAGCCCGTCATCAGCAATCGCGCCTTGCCGTCCCGTGCCAGCCCCTTGCGGCCTGCAATGAACATCGGCACGCGCGTCCCATCCTTCGATGTATAGAAGACCTGCTTCACCTCATACTTGTCCGCATCGAACGGCACCTTCGACCTGTCCCAGACCGTGGTCTTCCCCATTGCGATGTCATAGCGATAGATCGTCGGTGGCACCGTGAACGACGAGAACGTATAAAACCCAATCTTCGAGTCCGCGCGCCCCCGCACCACGCTCCCCGTTCCAATCGTCGGATACGCAATCGTGCCGATCTGCTTGGCAGGCCCCGCTTCGGGGAGCGAATAGATCGTCGTCTCCGACTTCACATCCACCAGCCTCCCCACAAACAGCTTCCCACCCGCAATCGACACCGCATCGATCGGGCTCTTGCCTTCCGCAATCACTACCGGCCAGCTCTTCGTCGAAGGATCACCGAAGCTCGCCCGCAGCACCTTGCCATTCGGACCACCATAGTCCGTACTCACAAACATCCGATCGCCATCCAGGTGTAACTGGAAGCGCGAATCCACGCCAAACACCAGCGGCTCGAGCGTCGGTCCCGGCTTTCGTAGATCCTCTAGCAGAATGTCCTCGCGCGTCGAGGGCACGCCATGACCAATCGTCACCACCAGCCAGTGTCCGTTCTCCGACACATGGCACCCAATCAGGTCCAGCGGCCCCAGCGTCTCGCCTCGGTAGCTCCCGCCAAACACCTGAACATCCTTATCCGCTGTCGTTCCCAGTGCGTGCGCAAATACGGCGCTGCCGCCACTCGCCAGAATCTTCGCGTAGTAAAGCGTATTCCCACTGAGTCCAAAGCCGCTGTACCGCGCCAGCGGAAGCTCATCGCTCAGGTCCTTCCTTGCATCCACATCCAGCACGCGAATCGACTCTTCATCCGCTCCACCATGCCGCACGCCATACACCAGAAGCTTGCCATCGGAAGAAATATCCGCGATCCCCACCGACGCATTTCCATCCGCGCTCAACGTCCCCGCATCGACCAGCTTAATCTCCGCGCCATCCAGACCTTCGCGAAAATAGATCGAAGCCTGGTTCTCCGCCGCCAGCCGCTTTGTATAGAAGAACCGTCCATGCTCCTCGCTCGGCACACTCACCGAGTCCACCCGCTGCAACTCCGTCAGCCGCGCCACCAGCCGCTCCCGCAGCGGCTTGATCTGCGCAAAGTAGCTATCGGTATATACCGTCTCGGCCGCAATATACGCGCGCGTATCCGGTGCGTTCTGGTCCTCGAGCCAGCGATAGTCGTCGGTGATCTCATACCCTCCGACGCGATCGGTCACAGGCTGCACCGCTACCGCAGGCGGCGCCCCCAGCACGACTCCGTTATCTCCATGAATCTCCGCCGTCTGCGCCCCGATCTGCAACACGCAACCACCCAACACCGCACCGATCAGCGCAGAACCGAATCGCATCTAGCATCTCCTCAGCAAATTCAGATGAAATCACCTTATCGCAGACCCATTGTGCATACACTAATCATTCAGCGAAAGCAGAGGCTTGTGATAGACCCACGCATCGACACCCGGCCCATAGAACCCCTCTGCCCGATGCGAGCGCACAAACCCCGTGCCGGCATAGAACCGGATCGCCGCTTCATTGCCCGTAAACACATGCAGCACCAGCACCGCGCAGCCATCCACTTGCGCCTGCCGCGCCGCCTCGGTCATCAGCACTCCGGCAATCCCTCTGCGCCGCAACTCCGGAGCCACATCGAGCGTGATGATGTAGCCAACGCGACCCTCTTTAGCCTCTTCAATATGCAGAATGACGAAGCCCACTAGCACATCGCCCTCTTCGGCGATCACCACGCGCGCCTTCTTCGCTTCAGCAAACCGGCGCATGGCACCCCGCGTGAAGCGGAATGGCTTCTCGAAGCACGCCACGTCGAGCGCATACATCGCCTCCAGGTCGCCTGCTTGGTAGCCTCGCAGCAACAAGCTGCCCGCCTATACCGCTACGGTGAAACTATCTTCGCTGCGCGTCACAGCACGATATAGCGTGTCGCGCTCAACCGGCACACGTCCAGCCTCAATAATCAGCCGCACCAGATCCTGTCTTCTTAGTCCCTGCGGGGTCTTCGCTCCGGCATCGTGGTAGATCTTTTCCTCCACCACAGTTCCGTCGATATCGTCAGCACCGAACCGCAGCGATATCTGGGCCATCTTTGGCGTCACCATCTGCCAATAGCTCTTGATGTGCGCAAAGTTATCCAGCAGCAACCGGCTCACCGCAATCTGCCGAATGTCCGTCAGGCCGCTCGACATTGGAAGATGTCCCAGCGCAGTATTGTCCGGATGAAAGCTCAGCGGAATAAAGGTCTGGAATCCGCCGGTCTCATCCTGCACTTCTCGCAACTTCAGCAGATGATCCACGCGGTCTTCATCGTTCTCGATATGCCCATACAGCATCGTCGCGTTCGATCGCAGTCCGGCCTTGTGCAGCAGTCGGGCTGTATCCAACCACTCGCTGCCGTCAATCTTGTGGTCGCAGATAATGTGCCGCACGCGGTCTGCGAAGATCTCCGCGCCGCCTCCAGGACAAGAATCCACGCCCGCAGCCTTCATCCGCTCGATCGCCTCGGAAATCGACATTTTTCCAACCTTGGCAAGGAACGCAATCTCGACCATCGTAAAAGCCTTGATATGCACCTGCGGATAACGCTCTTTCAATCCGCGCACCAGGTCCATGAAGTACTCGAACGGCAGATCAGGATGCAGCCCGCCGACAATATGAAACTCGGTCACAGCCTCTGTGAGCCCCTGCCCTGCGGTCTCCCATGCCTCTTCAAGAGCCATGGTGTACGTATCCGCCTCGCCCTTCTTGCGGCCAAACGCGCACAGCCTGCACGATGCTACGCAGACGTTCGTCGGATTGATGTGGCGATTCACGTTGAAATACGCCAAATCCCCGTGCATCCGCTCACGGACAAGATTGGCCATCCAGCCAACCGCTAGAATGTCGCTGCTGCGATACAGTGCAACGCCGTCGTCGAAGCTTAGCCGCTCACCGGCTTCGACCTTCTTCGCGATCGACTCAAGCGCAGGATCATCGGTCTGGAACGAGTGGCGTGGACGCGAGATGGGTGCAATAGCTTCCATATTTCCTTATTCTAGCGCCGTTGGGAGATGACAACCCCGTCATCGACTTTACTTCCCTGGCGCACGTACGAACTGCCAAAGCTGGAGTCCACCATCTTCGGTTGCACCACAACGCCGTCATACAGCGTCGCTCCAAGCAGATGATCGCCCACCGGTCTGGCAAACCGCAACTTCCACCCAGTATCCCAGTATCGAACCTTGTGGTCTGGAAGCTGGACCGAGAAGATCATCGTCGACGCTGCTGTCGTGAGCAGCATGCGGTTCCCAGCGCGGTCGAAGTAGATCGCATCCACCTGGGGGATCTCCAGATCATTGATCTGTTTCCAACTCTCACCATTGTCTGGGGAGTAAAAAACGCCCTCGCGCCCGCCAACCCACAGATTCTGCTGCTCATCCACCGCAACTGCCGAAATCTGCGTCAGGTCCGGCGGCAACGCGACCGGAGACCACGTCACGCCGCCATTGACCGACAACGCAAGGCGCTTGAGCCCCGCAGCCAGCAGAATATTTTTCTCAAGTGCGAAAAAACGCACCTCGCGCATCTGAAGCGACGACTCCGGTGCCCATGCTATTCCGGCATTATCACTCTGCAGCAAGCCCTCGGAGGTCGCTGCATATGTCGTATTGCCCTCACCGGGTACCAGCGAATACACAACCGCATCCATTGTCGACTGGGCTGCCGGACCGCTCGCCGCTCGAATCCCCGTCTCTCGCGACGACCTCCTGCCTTTTACAGAACTCTTCAGCCACGCACCCGTGTCTACCCAGAGCCCGTCCTGCAGCCTGAAGATTCCGTGCGTCGTCCCCGCCAGCAGCACGCCATCAGGCGTCGACGCGAGGCTATAGACGTCGCGTCCACCCAACCCCGCGCTCTGCTGCCTCCACTGCACGCCACCGTCCAGACTCTGGAATACGCCGCCTGCATCCTTGTCATTGACGACCCCTGCGTACACAATTGCGGGATGGCGGGGATCGACCGCATACGCTACTACCTGGCGTGCCGAAAAGCCCGTATTTGACTCACGGAAGCTGGCCGCAAAGTTTTCACTGCGCAGGACACCGCCGCGGTCAGTGGCCAGGAGCACATGGCCCGAGTCACTCGGGTCGACATACACATCGTTCACAATCACATCGGACGAGGTCACGCGGTCCCAGACATGCCCTCCATCAAGCGTCCGGTAAAGCCCTTCCGTGGTGCCCGCATACACCGTCTGCAGGTGCTGAGGATCCTGCTCCAGCTTGCGTGTCCGGCGCGCCGCGGATGGAATACCCTGCACTTTCTTAAACTCTGCAGCCCCATCTGTGCTCTTGTAGATCCCCGAACATGCACTCGCGTAAACGATCTGCGGGTGGACTGGATCGACCAGGATCGAGAATACATCGGAGTCCTCAATGAGGCCTCGCTTGATACTGACCCAGTGCTCCCCTCCGTCCACCGTCTTCCATGGCAGGTGCCACGTCCCGGCATAGATCACCTGCGGATTCTGCGGGTCGATCGCCAGTGACTCGACCTCATGGATCTCCGTGCTGCTAACCGGGCTGATCTGGCTCCAATGGCTTCCGTTGTCATCACTGCGGAATACCCCTTGCAAGGCCCCGGCAACGATCACGTCCGGATCCGACGCCGATCGTGCCAACGCCCGTACCGACTGACCATGCATCTGCGGCACGTCAGTCCAGGTCTTGCCGTCGTTCTCGCTTATAAACAGCCCGCCGTCAGGATGATCCACAATCCACGCCCCAACCACCAGGCGATGTGGGTTCCTTGCATCGGGAAGGATATGGTCGATGACGAGGTCATTGCGCTTCGCTATCTGGCTTAGGCGAATCCAACTCTCGCCGCCGTCATGGGACTCGTAGATCCAGCCATTTGCAGTGCCAAGGTAAAGATGTTTCGAGTCTCGGGGATCAGCTGCAAAGGATCGCGCGTCTCCTCCATAAGGCCCCAACGGAAACCAGGTCACCGCATGCATGGGAACGGCCAACATGAACCAGACCAGCATAAAAGCGGCAAGAATACGCAAATCTAATGGTTTCAAGCTCTTCAACAAGTAGCTCCTATACATAAGGCTAACCCAAAGCTGGACGCGATTGTGAGTTACCACGCCTGATGTGCACTCAAGAACAGCCAATACTGCGGATGCTCGGCGATTGCCACGGAAAGACAATGGCCGGTTGGGATCGCTCCCAGCCGGCCATTGTCACCGCACTATTTAGTACTACTGCTGTGGCTACTTATTGTGGTGATGGTGCCTCTCGCCGAGCGGCCTGCGGGGCACGGCCTTGACCTGCGTCTCATCCACTGGGGTGAGGCCGGTGAGGTCGAGCGTTGCACCTGCGGGGATGAGGATAGTTGCATCTGAGTTGGTTCCGGCAGTACCGGTGTAGACCGAGATGTTCGAAGCATCAAGGCCCTTCTCGTTGACCAGGTACTCCTTCTCGTTGACCGCACGCTCTGCAGCGCGCCGATCGGCCAACTCAGCAGCCCTCTTCCGGCCATACACCTCGACTGGCTCAGAGTTGCCCACGATAGCAAGCTTCGCAGTCGTGTCGCGCTGCGCGCTCAGAGCGATGTCGTCAAGGCAAGCCTTGGCTTCATTGTCCACGCGAGTCGGGCGAGCCTTGTCCTTATTGAAGGTGATGGTGCACAGGCTGCTCGTCACCACAGCCAACGGTGCCGGACCATTGATCCCCACTGTGGTTTGCTGCGAGGCTGTCTGACCCTTGTCGTCAACCACGTTGCAAGTCACCGTGATGGTGGTGCCCGGTGCAGCGCCCGTCGTCGACAGGGTAGCCGTTGAGGTGTCGCCGCTGATCGAACCAGCCGTCGAGCTGTAGCTGTAGGTCAGAGGACGATTCTGCGGGCTGACGCCAACAGCGGTAATGACCGAAGGATCACCCGCATTGACCGTGGAGGGATTCGCCGAGCAGCTAATGGTCGGCGGCTCGAAGGCCGTAACCGTAAACTGTACCGAGCAATCCGCGAACTGGCCCGGCCTCGAACCCTGCTCTACATGTCCCTTTACCGTGTACGTACCAGCAGCGAACGTCTTGGTGTCGACGATGACAACGCTCGAGTCACCCGAGACCGGACCACTATCCGAGGTCCACCTGTACGTCGCATTCCTATTCGCTCGCAGCTCGGTAGCCGTACCCGTAATCGTAACCACGTCGCCCGGGTAGATGGTTCCCGTCGGCGCCGTCACAGCGCAGGAGTACATGACCGGCGGCGGCGGAACGATGCTGCCAAAGTGGAACAACAGACCGCTGCTCAGTTCAACACCGTTCAGGTTCGCGCGGCCTCCCAGCTTCCAGATGGACGGATCGGCCGGACCGAAGTCGATGTGGGTATATCGATAGTCGGCTTCAAACAAACGCCACCCAAGCCTGTGGTTGAAGAACGGAAAGTTATAGTCGATACCGCCGCCGGCAACCAGGCCAACACCCCATGTGTAAGGGTTGTTAGGGTGTAACAACCTTGGCGAGCCATAATCATAACCCGGGTTGTTTGTACCGACGCCATCAACGCCACCGGCCAGACCGTGGGCGAACAATGTGTAGTTCTGCAGCGGCAGGCGGAAGATCGGGCCTGCATAGTAGCCAAAGAATCCGTCATTTTCACCCGGAGGGCCCGCCATCACAGCAACCTCACCGCCAACGTAGCGGTTGAAGTAATAGGCGACACTACCCATCGCACCAATATTCACGGACGAGAATTGTTGACCGGTGGGCTGGATGTCGCTATGCGTACCAAAGTAGGAATACCCCGCAAAAATATCAACGCGCGAGGGGCTGGGAGCATTCGGCAGTGTACTCTGAGCACTGACGCTGGCTACTCCAAAACTGACCGCACAGGCAGCCACAAGATACCGGCCGATATTGCGAAACGGGCGATAAGACATTTGATGATCCTCCAAATCGAAATTCTAATTTAAACGTTTTACGGCTATTGCTAATGGTTAGCCTTGCAGCTATACCCTAATAACCTATAAATATTTCCAAACAAATGTACAGCGTATGCTTGCCAAGATAAATATTTCCAGCAGATATCACAGTACCTATTACTATTCCATGTTTAATTTACAGCAACTACGGCAGATAAGACTTTCCAATACGTAATGAACCCTTTCGGTCACTGGCCGGAGCATCTCTACCTCACACACCCACTCACCGTGCCTAGGCAAGATTTAGCGTCTGCCTGACCGTTCCGCGGCTAGCCTGAATCTTCTCCTGCAGCAGCGTAATCGCATACAACAACTGTTCAGGTCTGGGTGGGCAACCCGGCACATAAACATCCACCGGAATTACCTGATTGACGCCCTGCAGCAGCGCATAATTATTGAACACACCTCCTGAAGTCGCGCACGCACCCATCGAAATCACCCACTTCGGCTCGGGCATCTGTTCGTAAAGCCTGCGAACCACCGGTGCCATCTTCTGCGACACCCGGCCAGCGATGATCATCAAATCGCTCTGCCGCGGAGAGGGCCGGAACACCTCTGCCCCAAACCGAGCAATGTCGTATCTTGAACCACCCATCGACATCATCTCGATTGCACAGCACGCCAAGCCAAATGTCATAGGCCATATCGAGTTCTTCCGCACCCAATTAATCGCTGAATCCAGCGATGCAAGCACCACACCCTCCGGCTGGTCATTTCCCCAATTAACCTCTTCCAGCTTGTCGCGGTTCTTGCCGAAGCTATCCAGCGTGCCGAAAATATACCGATCATTTCGCTGTGGAACCGCAGTAGGGTTACCGTTCATCGTTGTCTGGTTTGAATTCTGGCTCATAGCACTAATGTATACGGTCTTGGAGCGACTTGCCTTCACGGAATCTTCAGTTTGATTTCAGATCCAACGTTTGCTTTAAGGTGCAGATTGCGAAAGTATTGCGATTTTCTTGCTTCAATCCATTGCTTTCTGGGTACGATGCGAGGGCAACTCAAGTGGTTGCTTCCTCGGAAAAACAATCACCGGAATAAATCAGAACGCTGCAGATCTCGTTTCAGCGGCTATTTTCCTCAATGGCCGACAGCAACCGCTCGCGCAAATCCAGTTCCTGCCCCTCGGTCAGCCGCTTGCCGTCGCTCGTCAGATAGAAGACATCGATGGCGGTCTCACCCTCCGTATCCACCAGCGCGACCTCCACGTTATAGCCCCGCTCGCTGACCGTCGCGCTGATCGCCCGCAGCAAGCCCGGAATGTCCTGCGTGATCACTTGCAGCAGTGTGCTGTGCAACGATGCTGTCCCGTCGAACTCGATCTTTGTCTCCGCCACCACCCGCGGCGGCTTCCGCTTCCCGCGTCTGCGCCCGCTTAGCAGCTTCTCCACCGAACTTCTGCCCGCCACCAGGTCCCGCACGCTGGCCACAAACCTCTCTCGTTCACTCTCATTCAACTCCAGAGTGCGAAACGTATCTGTAAAACGAAAGCTATCCACCACCACGCCCGCTTCGTTTGCAAATGCAGCAGCCGTCACCACGTTCATCCCCCACGCAGCCAGCGCAGCAGCCATCCCGGCGAAGAGCCGCGGTCGGTCCTGTGTCACCAGCGTGATCTCGCTGACCGCGGGCCCCGACTGAGTCGCGCCATGCTTAAACGCCATCTGGAACGGCTCCTCCGCAAAATGCTGAGTCATCTCGAAGTGCTGGCGCATCGTCTCCGGGGACCGCGTGCTGACGTATCGCTCCGGAAATCCCTCCAGAAACTGCTCCACCTCCGCCTGCCTCCCCGGCACAAGCGAAAGCACGCGCGCGATTTTTTCGTCCTTCCGCCACCCGCCGCCAAGAGCGCCACCCGCGACCCGCGCATGCACGCGCTCCTCATCCACATTGCGGTCCAACTGATTCGCCGTGGCCATAGAGAGCCGCCACAGATTTTCCGCCTTCCATGGCGTCAGAGCATCTGGATGCACCGCCGCAATGTCCGCGTAGGTGAACAGCGTTAGCATCCGCAGCGACTCAGGCGTTTGCACCTTCCCCACGAACGCCCGCACCGTCTCCGCATCAAAAATGTCTCGCCGCATCGCCGCCGACATCTCCAGGTGTGTCTCGATCAGCCGCATCACCACCCCCGAGTCGTACGTATCCATCTCCAGCCGCTCCAGCACGCTCTGCGTCATGCGCGCGCTCTCCGCTGCATGATTCTCGCCGGCCCTGCCCTTACCCGCGTCATGCAGCAACCCCGCGAGATACAGCAGCCCCGGATTCTGCAGCTCGCGAATCATCGAACCGAACTTTGCCCGCCAATCCGCCGTATCCTTCCCTGCATCGGCCTCCAGCCCATGCAGCGTGTCGATCAGCACAAACGTATGCTCGTCCACCGTNNAGAATCGCACATAGCTGCCGCCACAGCCCCGGTCCCTCTTCCAAATTCGCCGACAGGAGCGGGATCGCATCCGCAATCCGCTCCTCGCTCGCCGGCGACAACCTGGCCCCCGTCTCTGCAATTGCAGCAAACGCCGCCAGCACAATCTCCGGCTCATGCGCTGCATCAATCCCATGCTCCGAGGTCTCCTTCAGTTCCAGCACCCCGTCCTTCAGCCGGAAGCCAGCCGACTTCGGTACCCGGATACGCCGGCCCACCGCTGGTGACTCGACCCGCAAGCCCGCATCCTCGGCCTCACGCAGCAGACACCTCTCCACAATGCGCGCATGGCGAAAGTACACCCGCATCCAGTAGGCCGCGTCGACACTGATATGCGACTGCCCCGCTAACCCTATCCGCCGCTGCGCCGCCGCATCCTGCGCCTGCCAGTCCAACGTATTGTCGTCGCGCTCATGCCGGTAGTGCAGAAAGCATCGCACCGCCGCCAGAAACGCAACGGCATCCCGAAACTTATCGCTCTCCGCGCCGCGGCCAGCGGCCTTCTGTGCATGCAGCCCATGCAGCCAATGGCAGGCATTCGCATCGCGCAGTCCGCCAGGACAGTCCTTGATATTTGGCTCGAGATGAAACAGCGTGTCCCCGTACTTCAAATGGCGTTCTCTTGTCAGCTTCGCCAGCGCGACCCCAATCGCTTTCGCATCATGAGACCGCATCTTCGCCACTGCCTTGTCTCGCAGCGTCACGAAAACAGCATCGTCCCCGCCGATCTTCCGCAGATCCAGCAAAGCCAGCCCAAACTCCGGATTCTCCGCATCCAGACGCTCGCACTCGCCCGGTGGCCGCGTCGTAAGCGATACCTGCAAACCGCAGTCCCACAACGCCTGCGACACCCGCCGTATCGACTCCTTCGCCAGCTTCTCTGCACCCTTCTCGACGCAAAAGAGCAGGTCCACATCCGAATACGGAAACAGCTGCACCCGTCCGTATCCCCCTATCGCCGCGACCGCAACTGCTTTGCCCAGCTTCGGGGTTGACATCACCTCTTCATTCCAGAACCGCATCACGAGCTCATCGACCAGGGCCGCACGCGCCGCCGCCGCGCGTAGACCGTCTCCGTTCGCCTCAAAGCCGTGGCGGATCTCCGCCATCCGCCGGTCATATTCCTCGCGCGCCGTCGCACCCAACGCTGGGTTATTCGTCCCTCCGCCGTGTTCCCCGTTGCTTGATATAAAGTTCGTCGCTGCACCCCTTACAGCGCGATCTCTCCGCGCTCGTCGTTGCGAATCCTTATGGCCTCATCAATCCTCGAAACAAAAATCTTGCCGTCCCCGATGCGTCCGGTTCGCGCCACATTGATAATCGCCTCGATTGCCTTGTCCTTCATCTCGTCGGTCACAACCAACTCGAGTTTGACCTTGGGTAGCAAATCCACCGCATACTCGCGACCTCGATAGAACTCCGTGTGGCCCTTCTGGCGACCGTGCCCACGTGCCTCGAAGATTGTAATCCCCGAGATCCCAGCTTCTACCAACGCATCCTTAACCGCATCCAGCTTTGAAGGCTGGATCACTGCTTCAATCTTCTGCATCTCTGCCTCTCGTTCTTTCCTGATTCCAAATGTCCCTACCCTCCCTCCCAGTCATAGCCCTCTTCGCCATGCTGAGATAGGTCGAGTCCCTCGCGCTCGGCATCTTCACTTACGCGCAGGCCAATCAGCTTATCAACAACGAACAGAATAATCAGTGTCCCAATGATCGAAATCGTCCAGGCGATCGCAACTCCTATTAATTGATTGATTACCTGCCGATGATTCCCCTCGAAAAAGCCGGTCGCCTTGCCCGCACCGAAGATCGGGTTGACCACGGAATTCGCAAAGAATCCCGTCAGGATCGCGCCCAGCGTCCCACCCGCACCATGCACGCCAAAGGCATCCAGCGAGTCGTCATAGCCGAAGAGGTTCTTCACCTTGACCACCATAAAGAAACAGAACACACCCGCCGCCAAACCAATCCCAAGCGCATCGATCGGCCTCACGAAGCCGGAGGCCGGCGTAATCGCCACCAGCCCCGCAACCGCGCCGGAAATCCCGCCGAGCACCGAAGGCTTCCCATTGCGGAACCACTCCGCCGCGGCCCATCCAATCGCGCCTGCCGCCGCTCCAAAGTGCGTCGCGACAAACGCCGACGTCGCCAGGCCGCTCGCACCCAGCGCCGACCCTGCATTGAAGCCGAACCAGCCTACCCACAACAGGCAGGCGCCGATAAAGCTCAACACCACCGAGTGTGGCATGAACGCCTTCTGTGGGAATCCCAGCCGCTTGCCGAGATAAAGTGCCGTCACCAGCGCACTCACACCCGACGTCACATGCACCACGGTTCCGCCCGCGAAGTCCAGGCACGGGAACCTTCCCGCCAGACCTCCTGCACCGACCGCCGTCGCATTCAGCAGACCACCCACGCCCCACACCATGTGCGCCATCGGGGTATAGACGATGATCGCCCATAGCACCATGAAGACCAGCATCGCGGAAAACTTCATGCGTTCAGCGAATGCACCCGTGATCAGCGCCGGCGTGATGATGGCAAACATCAACTGATAGATCATGTAGGTCTGTAGCGGAATCGTCGGCGCATATGCCGGGTCTGGCGTCAGCCCAACGCCATGCAGAAACACATTGTGCAGACCACCGATAAATGCGTTCCCACTGCCGAACGCCAGAGAGTAGGCCACCAGCGCCCACAGCACCGTAATCACCGCCATCATCGCGAACGTCTGCATCATCGTTCCGAGGATGTTCTTCCTCCGCACCAGGCCGCCGTAAAACAGCGCCAGTCCCGGGCCGCTCATCAACAGCACGAGGGCCGCACTGGTCAGCATCCATGCGTTATCGCCGGCGCTCTGCGCATTGGCGATCGCCGTAGCATTCTGGGCCGCGACTCTCTCCAGAGCCGCAATCCTATCCGCCTGCGAGGCCGCGGGCGTCTGCGCTACCGCCGCTCCAGCGACAATGCCACAACAAAGCAGCAGTCCCAACACCCATCGCGCAGCCAGTCGCCGTGTCACGACGGGCTTCACCTCTCTTGCTCCCAGGGAATACAGCTTCGCCATCCAACCCATGTGTCAATCAACCCTCTTAAAACTCAAACTAATTTGGTAAATACATTCCGGCCTCTGCGCCGATGCGGCACAGTGTTACAAGTCGGACTGCGAGAAACCTGCTACCTCTCGCGAACGCACAGTTTGTCTTCAGTTGCACTTACTTTACAACATCTGCCCCGCCTCTAATATCTTTCGGCCGCACTCGCGGTACTCTTTTGTGATGTCCGCTGAAGCCCTCCATACCCGTTGGTCTGACGTTCCCGTAGAACAGCTCAATTCCTTGCTGACCCGCCAGTTCGTTTCCGGCTCCCAGGCCATGCTCGCTCGCCTCGAGCTCAAAAAGGGCTGCATCGTTCCTCGCCACCAGCACCCCAACGAGCAAATCTCTTATATCACCCACGGCGCACTGCGCTTCTCCCTCGGCGAGGATGGATCAACCGTCGACAAGATCATCCGTGCGGGCGACGTCCTCGTCATCCCCGGCAACCTGCCCCACTCCGCCGAGGCCCTCGAAGACTCCATCGACTTCGACATCTTTGCCCCGCCGCGTCAGGACTGGATTTCTAGCGACGACGCGTACCTTCGCTGAAAGCGATGCCTGCAACCGGATAGATTCGCTCCACGACGTACGATAAGGAATCCACATCACCCGCATCCCCGGAGCCCGCACCACCGACTCCAGCATCCTCACCGCCGTAGGCAACGACCACTCCTTCGACCACATCTTCGAGCGCCAGGTCGAAGCCCTCGGCCTCCCCGGCGACGTCCTGCTCGCCATCTCGACCTCCGGCAACTCGAAGAACTGCATCAAGGCCCTCAAGCTCGCCCGCACCCTCGGCCTCCACACCATCGCCTACACCGGCAACAACGGCGGCGCGATGGCCTCACTCGCCGACATCAACGTCATCATCCCCTCCGACACGACGATGAACATCCAGGAATCCCACCTCGCCCTCGAGCACATCCTCTGCATGCTAGTAGAGCTCTTCTACTTCGGCCCCGACTTCGGCAAGAACCCCCAGCACCTCGCCGAGTAGCCAACTGCGCTACCATGAACTCTCGACCACCACCCCACGGGAGCACCACAATGACCTACAGAGGCGCACAAAACCTCATCAAGCGCGGCGACGAGGCCGGCCTTCGCACCGCCCTCGACACTGGCCTCGACCCCAACCTCGCCAACCAGAACGGCTGGACGCTCCTGATGCTCGCCGCCGTCGAAGGCGACGTCCCCATAGGCCGCCTCCTCATCGAGCGCGGAGCCACCATCGACACCCGCAACAAAAAGGACGAAACCGCCCTCGCCCTCGCGACCCACCGAGGCTTCGCCGAATTCATCGACCTCCTCGTCGAGCACGGAGCCAGCGCTGCCTAAAGCCGAGCGCCCCGCACGACAGCCTCAACGTCGTGTGTGGGTTCGCAGGACGTCGAGCTAAGACCTACGTCCCCGCGCTCTCCTCCACCATCGTCTCCGTCGGCAAAATCCCCATCTCCTGATAGATCGGCCGCATCACCCTCCTTACCGCCGGCAGCTCGAACGTAAACCACAACGAGCCCGCCACGCAGCACGCCCCGGTAATCATCACCGTATGCGGTGCGCCGAAGTAATGCGCCAGCCCACCTGCCAGCAGGCTGCCAAACGGCGACATCCCCACAAACGCCATCGTGTAGTAGCTCATCACGCGGCTGCGTTTGTCCTCCGGCACCAGCGTCTGAATCACCGTATTGCTCGCCGCCAGCCCCTGCATCATGCCAAACCCAACCACCAGCATCAGCACCATGCTCAGCCACAGGACGTGCGACAGCCCAAAGAGAATCAGCCCCACCCCAAACATCGCCGCAGCCAGCTGAATCATCCGTGTCAGCCCCAGCACGCTCTTCCGCACCGCCAGTGAAATCGCACTCGCCAGCGCCCCCACCCCCGATGAGCCCGTCAGGAAGCCCAGCGTATGCGGTCCGCCATGCAGCACCTGCGCCGCAAACATCGGCAACAGCACCGCATACGGCCATCCCATCAAGCTCAGCAGAGCAAACAGCAGAAGGATCGTCCGGATCGGCCGGAACGTGCTCACATACGCCCAACCCTCCTCCAACTGCTCCAGCATCGACACCGCCGCCCGCCTGATATCCAGCGGCTTAACATGCATCATCAGCAGCGACACAATCACCGCACCATAGCTGAACCCATCGATCGCAAAGCACCACCCCTCGCCCACCGCGGCAATCACAATTCCCGCCAGAGCCGGCCCGACCAGCCGCGCCGCATTCACCATCGACGAATTCAGCGCGATCGCATTCCCCAGGTCCGCCTTGTCCTGCACCATCTGCACCAGGAATGACTGCCTCCCGGGCATATCGAACGCATTGATCAACCCCTGCAGCGCACTCAGCGCAATGATCTCGTGAACTGTAATCACCTTCGCCAGCGTCAGCCACGCCATCGCCAGCGACTGCAGCCCCGCCAGCGCCTGCGTCCACACCAGCAGCTTTCTTCGGTCCATCCGCTCGATCAGCACACCCGCAAAGGGCGCCAGCACGAACGTTAGAATCTGCCCTGCAAACCCCACCACGCCCAGCAGCAGCGCCGAGTGCGTCAGCCGCCACACCAGCCAGCTCGTCGCCAGCCGCGTCATCCACGTCCCAATCAGCGAGATGCTCTGCCCACCCACAAACAACTTGAAGTTCCGATGCTTCAGCGCCCGCCAGGCATGTGCATACCTTCCCGCCGCCTGCTCCTTCTCACCCCCTCGAGTCACCTCTGCCGCCATAGCTCCTCAGATGCTACCGCCTATCCCCTCGACTCATCCTGCGAACCCGCCCGGCATCCTCGCCCAACTGCACATCACCCTACACTGGCCCAGATCGCAACCTGCGAAAAGCTCTCTCCCACTCGTCGAACTCCACCGATCCAACCCAAAAGGGCAACGCATACAGCGTTGCCCTTTTGTTTACTCCAAGCGATTAAATTGTTCGCGCCAGCTTCTGCCGCACCGGGGCCTTCGCAATCTTCTCCGTGCTGTCGCTGTAGACCCGGACCGATCGCCCACCCATAATCACCGTGTCACCAGCCGCAGCCTCGCAAAATGGATTCTCAACATTGTCCGTATCGAGCACCTGTCTCCACGGACTCTGATTCGGAGGTTCTGGCAGCACATAATCCACACCCTGGTCCGCAGCATTAACCAGGATCAGAAAGCTGTCATCCACAACCTGCTGGCCCTCTTCATCCATCACGCCCAGCGTCTTTCCGTTAAGCAGCAGACCGATGGATCTATTCCAGGTCTCGCTCCACGCCTCATCCGAAATCTCTTTCCCATCGGTTCCATACCAGGCAATATCGCGCACCACCGATCCACGGATCGTACGGTCCTGAAAGAATCTCCGCCGATGCAGATTTGGGTGGTCTTTCCGCAACTGGATGAGCCTCGACGTAAACTCCAGCAGCCTCTTCCGCGGCTCATCCAGCTTCCAGTCATACCAGGTCAAATCGTCGTCTTGGCAATAGCAGTTGTTGTTCCCCTTCTGCGATCGCGCAAACTCATCACCACCCAAAAGCATCGGAACGCCCTGGCTCAACATCAGCGTCGTTAGAAAATTCCGCGTCTGCCGCTCGCGCAACTTGTTTATGTTGGGATCATCCGTCGGCCCTTCGGCACCCATGTTCCAGCTATCGTTGTTATCGGAACCATCCTTGTTCTCGTCGCCATTGGCCTCGTTGTGCTTCTGGTTGTAGCTCACCAGATCGCACAGCGTAAATCCATCATGCGCGGTGACGAAGTTGATCGACGCCGATGGCTTCCGTCCATCGCTCTTATACAGATCGCTCGACCCCGTCAGCCTGTACGCAAAGTCCGACAGTTGCCCGCTATCGCCCTTCCAGAATCGCCGCACCGTATCCCGATACTTGCCGTTCCANNGCCAGCGTTGGATCCTGGTGAATCGTATCGAAGAACGCTCCGAGCTTATTCACATCGTTCAACTCTCGCGCGAGTGTCGATGCAAGGTCAAAGCGAAAGCCATCGACATGCATCTCCGAAACCCAGTAGCGCAGGCTATCCATGATCAGCTTCAGTGTCTGCGGGTTATACACATTCAGCGTATTTCCCGTGCCCGTATAGTCCACGTAGTACCGGGGATCATCGACCACCGTGCGATAGTACGTCATGTTGTCGACGCCCTTCATCGAGAGCATCGGCCCCTTCTCATTGCCCTCGCACGTGTGGTTGTACACCACATCCAGAATCACCTCGATCCCCTCCGCGTGCAGCCGCTTCACCATCTCCTTGAACTCGACAACCTGCTGCCCATCATCGCCGCTCGCGCTATAGCGCGACATCGGCGCAAAGTAGCCGAGCGTGTTGTAACCCCAATAATCGCGCTGCCCGCGATCCAGCAAATGTCCCTCATCGATAAAGTGATGCACCGGCATTAACTCGACCGCTGTAATTCCCAGCTTCCTCAGGTACGCAATGCTCGAATCGTGCGCCAGCCCCGCATACGTTCCACGCAGATTCTCAGGAACATCCGGATTATTAATCGAGAAGCCGCGAACGTGCATCTCATAAATAATCGAGTCCGACATCGCCGTCTCCGGTGGACAATCCTCGCCCCAATTAAAATGCCAGTCCACCACAACGCTCTTCGGAACAAAATCCGCATCGTTCGCATCGCACTTCTTCAGGTCGTCGCCCGATTTCGCGTCGTACGGCGTGATGGGTCCCTTATGGTCAACCTCACCCGAGATGGCCTTCGCATATGGATCAACCAGCAGCTTGTTCGCATTAAAGCGCCGCCCCTTTTCCGGCTCCCACGGCCCATCCACCCGATACCCGTAGCGCTGGCCCGGCTGGACATTGCGCAGCAGTCCATGCCACACAAACGCCGTCTGCTCCTTCAGTTCTACGCAGTCAATCTCCTTACCTGCGTCATCGAACAGGCAGACGCGAACCGCCGTTGCGTTCTCGGAATACAGAGCAAAGTTCGTTCCCAGCGCCATGGGTGTGGCACCAAGCGGGTAAGGCTTTCCAGGCAGCAATGTGCGTTGCATAGGTCTCACTTCAAACAGGATAAAAATTACCGCAAACGCGACCTCGTCGAAAAACGTGTACACGCTGTCGCATCACAATAGATGCACAATCACAATGCAAAAGCTGCCCCCCGCTGCTCTTGTTCCCCAGAATGAAACAATCTTCGGATGCGCGCTTGCCCGTGATTCCACCACGAGTGTGACCTGCGTCGAGTGGCTCACCACCGCGCCCGCAAGATTCGTCGATGTGCCCGTCACAGTCAGCGTGTACGACTGCCCTCCCAGCGCCCCCGCCGAAATGCTTCGAGCACCGCACCCAACCGCACCCACCAGCAACGCCAAGACGGTGCACATCGCAACCGACCGGTGCAATCCCCGTCTCCGTCTCCCCCTCAGCAGCCAGGGCAAAACAAAGCACGCAAACACAAGTCCCCGATATCGCTGCCCCGCTGGTCCGCGCGATACCGTTGCATTCGTCTGCACACTCATCATCACGGTCGCCGACCTCATGCTATTCCACCCAGCGCCCATCCATGCACGCAGCACTCACAAGCGATAAGCTCAAATCATGCGCTTCACCACCAAATTTTTACTCTCCGCCATGAGCCCCGACCACTTCCCCGACGCCGCTCGCACCTTCGGCGCGCCCGAAGTCGCCTTCCTCGGCCGCTCCAACGTTGGCAAGTCGTCGCTCATCAACACCCTGCTCGGCTCCAAAGAGGCCAAGGTCTCCTCCACCCCCGGCCGTACCCGCGCCATCAACTTCTTCGCGCTGCACGAAGGCACAGAGGCCAAATTCAACGCCAGGCCGTCCCTGATCTTCGCCGACCTGCCGGGCTACGGCTACGCCAAGATCTCGAGGTCCATCTCCGCCGAGTGGCCCAAGTTTATCGAGCCCTACCTCGGAGAGCGCGAACAGCTCGCCCTCTGCATCTGCCTCGTCGACACCAACATTCCTCCGCAGGAGAGCGACACCCTGCTCATCACCGCCCTCCGCAACATGCAGCGCCCTTACCTCGTCGTCGGCACCAAGTCCGACAAGCTCGGCGGCAATCAGCTCACCAAGTCGCTCGCCGCCCTCAAACAGGCGCACGGCGTAGATCGCGTCCTCCCCGTCTCCTCAAAAACCGTAGGCGGCGTCAAATCCCTCTGGCCCGAAATACTCAACGTCATCCAGGACTGATTCGCACTACCGGCCTAGCTTGTCCTGTTCGAGCTCTCCACCACGGCTCGCTCGGCGGCCGTCAGCCACACCACCCGCACGCCTCCAGCCGACGGCCGCTGATAGTGCGCAATCCGCTGTAGCCACGTCCGCCGCAACGCATCGGTAGCAGGCAATAACGCCAGCAACTGCGCATCCATCTCCCGCAGCGCCGAGCTCGTCGCAGCCTCCAGCACCGCCTCCGACCAACCTCTCTCCACCAGCCAGCCAGCCAGCCGTTCGCTCGGAGCCGCAATCCCCTCTCGGCTTCTGAGCCCCAGCCGTTCCATCCCCGCCTGCTCCAACTCCGCAATCTCACCAGCCTGAGCCTCGCTGGACACCTCATCACTCGGCGCATCAATCGGCAAATCAATCGACACCTGCAGGTCCGGCAGCACACCCCGCTCCACCATCTCCGCAAGCGTCGGCTGCAGCTCTGCCACCAGCGCCACACTCAGCGGCCGATGCTTGCGAATCTCATTCTTCAGCACGCGCAGCGCCTCATTCAGCGTATTCACCACAAAGTCCACGCCGCCCCTCCGAAACACCGCCTTCACCATCGCCGCATCCGGATCGACCAGCAGCGTCGTCCCGCCCGCAATGCTCACAGCCGCAGGCAGTCCCGTAGCCGACACGCCCTCACCGCACGCAAGCACCAGCTTCCCCGCCCAGCTCTCGCGCCGAGCCACCAGCTCGCCATACAGCCGCAGCGTCTGCCGCTGAAGATTTGTACCGCTCAGTAGAACATCTTGCATCGTGCTCCGCCCCCGCAGACAGAGAAGCCCTGCAACACCGTTCGTTGCAGGGCTCCTCTACCGTTCAAAAGCGATTACTCGCCGTAGTACTCCAACCCCAGATGCGTGATCAAATCCTCACCCATGATGTGCCGCAGCGTATTCTTCAGCTTCATCTGCTGAATAAACAGATCATGCTCCGGATAGACACCCGGCGCACTATCTGGATCCTTGAAGTAGAAGCTCAGCCACTCCTGAATTCCCAGGCCACGCAACGCCGGTGTACGCGCTGCAAGATCCATGAACAGGCAAAGGTCCAGCGCCAGGGGCGCGGCCAGGATGGAGTCGCGGCACAGGAAATCAACCTTGATCTGCATCGGATACCCGAGCCAGCCAAAGATGTCGATGTTATCCCAACTCTCTTTGTTATCACCGCGGGGGGGGTAGTAGTCAATCCGAACCTTGTGGTACATGTCCCCGTAGAGATCCGGGTTCTTCTCCGGCTGGAAGATGTGTTCCAGCACGCCCAGCTTCGACACTTCCTTGGTCCTGAAGTTGTCCGGATCGTCCAGCACTTCACCGTCCCGGTTGCCCAGGATGTTGGTCGAATACCATCCGCTGACGCCCAACTGACGCGCCTTGAAGCCGGGCGCGAGGACCGTCTTGATGAACGTCTGGCCGGTCTTGAAGTCCTTGCCGCAGATCGGCGCATTCATCTTCTTCGAAAGCTCCTGCAGCGCAGGAATGTCGACCGTGAGATTCGGCGCACCGTTCGCAAAAGGAATCCCCTCTTTCAGCGCAGCCCACGCATACAGCATGGAGGGCGAGATGTTCGGATCATCATCGACAAGGCCCTTCTCAAACGCTTCCAGCGTCTGATGCACCGCCGACGGCTGAATGTAAATCTCGGTCGATCCAGTCCATATCATCACCTGGCGATCGGTCCTGGTCTTGAACTCCGCAATGTCATTGCGGATCTGGCTGGCGAGGTCACACTTGTTCTTGCCAACCTTCTGCACCTTGGGCGAAAGACGCTTCACCCAGCGCTGATCGAACGCTGCAGGCATCGGTTCGATGCCCTGCAGAAACTCCTTCATGCTCTCCAGTTGATCGCGTTCGAGCACCCCCGCCGTCTTCGCAGCGTCATACAAATTGCCACCGAAGATATCCCATCCTGTAAAGACCAGGTCGTCGAGCTGCGCAAGCGGCGCCCAATCCTTGATCAACGGAGTGCGGTCCTCGGTGCGCTTCCCAAGCCGAATCGTACCCATCTGGGTCGTCGACCCGAACGGCTTGGCAAATCCTCTGCGAACTGCCTCTACACCGGCTATGAGCGTGGTGGCGACCGCTCCCATGCCGGGCATCATAATTCCAAGTTTTCCAGTTGCTGGCTTGATGCTCGCCGCATTCTGTGACGCGGCGTTAGGGGTGGACATTTCGATACGTACCCTTCCTGTGTTGCAATTTTCCGTAAAGCGAAGCGGACACACCAGTATCTCTCTTGCCAAACCGCGTTGCAAATAAGGTGCAGTCGCCCGCGAATCTGCTCTAATCATCTCACTTCATGGGAGGTTCCGATTGCGTCCCCATCTGGCCAGCCTCGTCGAAGATCTCCGCCGCAATGGTCGGCAGACAGCTGTCGTCTGTTATCGCGGCGTGCGCCGCCACGCGACTACTTACACTGACCTCGCGACTCTCTCTGGAAGATTTGCGGCCGAACTCGACCGTCGCGGCATCGCCCCCGGTGACCGCGTCGTGCTCTGGGGCGACAACTCCGCCGAGTGGATCGCCGCCTTTTTCGGCTGTCTGCTGCGCGGCGTCCTCGCCGTTCCACTCGACGCCGCCGGCTCTCCCGAATTCGCCGCACGCGTCATCGCCGACGTCACCCCCAAGCTCATCCTCGCCGACCCCCCCCGGCTCCCCACCCTGCCCGCAACCATCCCGCATCTCTCCCTCGACACGCTGCAGCTTCACCTCCCCACCCACCCCGTCTTCGCCGTCGCTCCATCCGTCACCCTCGACGCGCCCTTCCAGATCATCTTCACCTCCGGCACCACCGCTGATCCCAGGGGAATCGTTCACACCCATCGCAACGTCCTCGCAAGTCTCGAGCCCATCGAGAGCGAGATCTCAAAATATCGCATCTTCGAGCGGCCCTTTCATCCCCTTCGCTTCCTCCACAGCCTTCCGCTGAGCCACGTCTTCGGGCAGTTCATGGGCCTGTGGACTCCTGCACTGCTGGCCGCCGAAGTCCACTTCGAGCCCCAACTCGAACCCGCACGCATGATCGACCGCATCCGCTGGAACCGAATCTCCTTGCTGATCGCCGTGCCACGCTCATTGGAGCTCCTGCGCTCCCATCTGCGGCTGCGCTTCCCCGAGCTCGAGGCTCAACTCGCCACATCCGTCGGCTGGCCCATCCTCAAGCGCATGTGGCGCTTCCGCCGCATCCATCGCCTCACAGGCTGGAAGTTCTGGGCACTCATCTCTGGCGGGGCCACGCTGCCACCGGAGCTCGAACTCTTCTGGGCACATCTCGGCTACGCCGTCATTCAGGGCTACGGTATGACCGAGACGGCCGCGCTCGTCACCCTCAACCATCCCTTCCACGTCGGCCGTGGCACGCTCGGCAAGCCGCTTCCCGGTCGCGAAGTCCGCATCAGCCCCGAGGGAGAGATCCTCGTCCGCGGCGATGTCGTCTCCGGTTCCACCTGGATCAACGGACACATACAGCCGCGCGCCAGCGAGTGGCTGGCAACCGGCGATCTCGCCACCCAGGACACCTCCGGCGAACTGCGCTTCTCCGGTCGCCGCGGAGACACCATCTTCACCGCCGCTGGACTGAATCTTTACCCCGAAGACCTCGAAGCAGCGCTCCTCAAGCAACCCGGAGTTCGCGCCGCCGCCGTCGTCGGCTGCGCAGGCCCCAACGGCCCCGAGCCCATCGCTGTCCTCTTGTCTGATGGCGACGATGCGCACATGCGGCAAACGCTCGAGCAGGCCAATCGCTCCCTGGCTAACTTCCAGCAGATCCGCCACGTCCTGCGCTGGCCAGAGCCCAGCCTTCCCTTCACCTCCACCGGCAAACTCCTGCGCCGCGTAGTCGCATCCTGGGCCTGCGAGCAACTCGCCGCAACAGCCGCCCACCCCGCAAGCAGCCGAGGCGATGTGCTTCTTGAGATGATCGCCAGCGTCACCGGCGAATCGCCCACCACGGACGCCGACACCGCGCGCCTGTCCGAAGACCTTCACCTCGACAGCCTCGGCCGCGTGCAGTTGCAGTCGCTTCTGGAGCAGCGCTTCGGCCTCGAACTCGCAGACGAGCAGATCGCACAAGTGGCGACGCTCGGAGAGCTTCGAACCCTCGCAGGCTCGCCCGCAAACGTCTCGGCCACAGCTCCCACCCCAGAAGAAACCCACGACCAGCCAGCGACACCACGCGAAGTGCAGACGCCCTCGACCAAACCCACAATCACCCCAGCGCCGATCCCAACCGCGCCTTCAACGCTCGAGCATCGCTACCTGCGCTGGCCATGGCTATCCGCAGTAAACATCCTCCGCGTCGCCTTTCAGGAGATCGTCGTGCGGCCACTGGTCGGGCTCCTGGCCGCCCCCAGCGTCCAGCTTCCCGAGCATCCCGCCACAACTCCGCCTAGCCCCATGCTCATCATCGCCAACCACATCACCGCATACGACGTCCCACTCGTTCTCTACGGCCTGCCGCCAACTCTGCGCCGCCGCATCGCCGTCGCCATGTCCGGAGAGATGCTACTCGACTTCCGCCGCGGTCGCGGAGCCCCAAACGCCCTGCTCAACGCGCCCATGCCCATTGCCTACTGGTTGCTGACCGTTCTCTTCAACATCTTCCCGCTGCCGCGCCTGGGCGGATTCCGTCGCAGCTTCGAGCACGCCGGCAGGGCCCTCGACCGTGGATACTCCGTGCTCATCTTCCCCGAAGGCCAGCGCTCAAACAACGGAACGCTCCAGCCGTTTCGCTCCGGCATTGGTCTGCTCGCACAACAGGCCGAAACAGCAGTGCTCCCCGTGGCGCTCCTGGGCCTTGGTGACGTGAAGCGCACGGGTGGACACTGGTTCCGCTCCGGACGCCTCGCCGTTCGCGTCGGCGACCCCATCCCCTACAACCCGCTCAGCACTCCAGAACAGACCACCCAAAGACTGCAGGCTGCCATGTCCGAGCTGCTCGCCGGCTCCAATTAGTCGATATTGAGCCGCGTGCGGTTCTGCCAATGCGTCCAGATGAAGTACCCGATCGCTACCGCCAGCACCACCTCGACGCCAAGATGGAAGCGGTCGAAGAACGCCTTGAAGCGCGGATCACTGTTCCACCGCGCACCCAGCTTCATGCCGACATAAGCCAGCACGTAGCACCACGGAAACGAGCCTATAAACGTATAGATGTGGAAGCGCACCTGATTCATCCGCGCGATCCCGGCCGGGAACGCAATGAACGTGCGGACGATCGGCAGCATACGCCCCACCAGCACCGTGATTGACCCATAGCGGGAGAAGAACTTGTCCGCCATATCCAGGTCGTGCTTGCTCAGCAGCAGATACCGCCCATAGCGCTCAACCATCGGACGGCCTCCGCGCGCGCCAACCCAGTACGCCGGAATGGACCCCAGGTTCGACGCCAGCGATGCCACCGTCGCCAGCAGAATCAGTTGCACCTGCGTATGAGCCAGTGCGTAGCCCGCCAGCGGCATGATGACTTCAGACGGAATCGGAATGCAGGCCGACTGGATCGCCATAAGCAACACGACAGTGGTATAGCCGCCACTGCTAATAAGGGCGATAAGGAGTGCGATGAATTTTGCAGACATGCACCTGCAGTATACCGAGCCGGCTTCAACCTCCCATCGGCTTTGTTAGCATGGAGCAATGTCCGAAGCCGCAAACACACCGACCACAGCCGCCCCCGTCGCCCCAGAATCCGCCACTCCCGCACGTCCCCAGACCAGCGGCTATGGCTCACCCGCCGCTCACGGCGCTGCTCCGGTCAAGCGGCAGATCGTCTGCTTCAGCTTCTATAAGCTCATGCCCGAGTGGCGCAGGCTCCCCGCCGACGAGAAGGCCGCGCACAAGCAGGCCTTCGTCGACGTCCTGAACCGCTGGAACAAGCCCGGCGAGTTCCTCTCCATCACCTACTCCACCATCGGAACCCGCGGCGACGTCGACATGTGCGTCTGGTCCATCGGCTATGCCGTCGACGAGCTCAACCGCATGCGCTCCGAACTGCTCGCCACGCCGCTCGGCGGCTACCTCACCACCCCGCACAGCTTCCTTGCCATGACCAAGCGCTCGCAGTACNNGAGCGCAAGCGCCTCATGGACGAGCACATCCGCATCGGCCTCCTATACCCCCGCGTCAAGCTCAACACCACCTACTCCTTCGGCCTCGATGACCAGGAGTTCGTCGTCGCCTTCGAGACCAACTTCCCCGAAGACTTCCTCGATCTCGTTCAGCAGCTCCGCGAGACCGAGATCAGCATCTATACCCTCAAGGACTATCCAATCTTCAGCTGCGTCCGCCTCAAGCCGATGGAGATGCTGGACCGATTAGGCTAACCACATAGCAAAGGCAATTCAGGTGGCAAAGGCAATCCAGCAGAAGAAGACGCCCAACCCGCTCGCACCCGAGCGGGTTGCGGCCGTCCTCGACACGCTGCAGAAGACCTATCCGAACGCCGTTTGTGCGCTCACGCACCGCAATGCCTTCGAGCTCACCATCGCGACGATTCTCTCCGCGCAAACAACCGATGTCACCGTGAACAAGGTCACGCCAGAGCTCTTCCGGATGTATCCGACTCCGAAGAAGCTGGGGGAAGCGCCTCTGCCGGAGATCGAACGGATCATCCGATCGACTGGCTTCTACCGCGCCAAGGCAAAGAACATCCAGAGCGCAGCGAAGGTCCTCGTCGAACGCTTCGGCGGAAAGGTTCCGCAGACGATCGAGGAGATGATCCAGCTTCCGGGGGTCGCGCGGAAGACGGCCAACGTCGTGCTCGGAAGCTGGTATGGCATTGCGTCAGGCGTGGTTGTCGACACGCATGTGCTGCGGCTGTCCAGGCGGCTCGAGCTGACTAGGGAAACCGATCCGGTGAAGGTCGAGCGGGATCTGGAGAAGGTGATTCCGCAGAACCACTGGATTCAGTTTTCGCACGAGATGATCCATCACGGCCGACAGGTGTGCATCGCACGCAAGCCGCGCTGCGTGGATTGCTCGCTGGAAACGCTGTGCAACTCTGTGGATAAGACGTGGAGTTCGCGCTAGCCGGAGGGGGCCCCCCTCCCCCCCTGTTTTTGTAAAGTCTCTGGTTGCAATACTTAGCAAAATTGCTGGCTGTAAAGTATTCCATTCAGAGACTTTACTGGCAAAGTTTTCAAAACAATCGACTTGAACCGAAATTAGCGGCTTGGGGCTGATTTTGCCGGTTATCGCCTGTGAAATTGTGGATATTCCGTGGAAAACAGGCGGCAATTCGGCTTCGCGAATCATTGGCGTTCGGTCGAAATGAGGCCTGATTCCAGTATAGCGAAGGTGCAGGGGGGATTATGCCAGGCTTTTAAAGTTTTCTTCTCTTTCAAAATCATGGAGTTACGGGATGTTATTCAAGCTGGAGGACTTGACAACAACTTCTCACGAGCGCAGGGATGTTGGACTCGGCGGCCTCGGCGTGAGGGGGATAGTGGAGGTCGCGAAGCGTCTGGGAGGTGATGGGTCCGATCGAAATACGTGGGATCTGAGGCGGAAGCTCCAGTCCCGCAGCTTCAAGTAATGCTAGAAGATTTGTCGCTGTCGATGAGCTGGTAAAGGTGATAGCGTTGGGCCACGCCTCGCAAGATTGGAAGAGTTCCTCGATCGCCGCGATCGAGCTGGCAGGGACAACGGTGCGGTATGCCGGCACGATCGTCACCTCCGCTCCGGCAGCGCGGAGGGTGTCGGGCAGGTAATCTCTCGCGGTTTCGGCGCGGACGAGGAGGAACCGCGTGGGGCTCCCATCGGCCTGGCGGACGTGGGGTAGCAGCTCTTCCGTAAGCGATTCGGCCACGGCTTGAGCAGGCAGCAGGTCGGCTCGAAGGCCGATCGCGCCCAGTGCCCGGGCCGTCGCAGAACCAATCGCAGCAATTTTCGGCGTTGAACCCAATCGACCCCCGGCCCGTTTGGAGAAGGCTTCGACCGCATTGGAGCTGGTGAACAGCAGCCAGTGGAAGGTGTCCAGCCGGGAGAGCGCTTCGTCGAGTGGTGCAAAGGTGGTTGGCTCAGCCAGCTCGATCGTGGGGATAAGGATCGGCTCAGCTCCAAGCGCGCGGAGTTGATCGGCCAGCGCCGACGCCTGGTGCGGTGAGCGGGTGATAAGAATTCGGGGTCGCGTCATACGTGATCTTCGCTCTCTGTCTTCGTCTTCTCAGCCGTCACCACTTCCATTGCGGCTCTTGCCCGGCAGGCCGACAGTTGGTCTACTTCGCTGCGACTGTTTTTCCGGATACAACCTGCACAGTAAGTATCTCGTACGGCTTGATCGAAGCCGTCACGGCATCACCAGCTAGCGGCAGGTGCAGGTGTTCAGGTGGAAGTTCGCAGGCCATGGTCAAGCCTTTTCCTGCGATGTTTACCGTTAGCTAATCCTTCTTGAGCGACTTCTTGAGCAGACCCCATTCTTTTGATTTTCTTAGAGCGGTCCAGTCTTTTTCAGTCTTATCCGCGTAGGCGCGGGCAAAACTGAGAATCGCGCGATCGAAACGGTCGGAAGTCCCCAGGTAAGCAGCAATCGTCACTGGGTCACCGGCGCGGGCATGGCCGCGCGCAAACAGCTCGCCGCACACGTCCGCATAGCCCAGCAACGAACCCGCGGTCAGTCCCTCCAGGTCGAGCGACGCCTTGTGATCGTTCAATTGCCGAACTAGATAATCGCGTCCATCGATCGTCGTATAACCCAGGAATGGGTCTGAGCTTAGCTGCATCGCACGCTGACCATCCATCACGCGATGGCCCTGGTGAGTATGGCCTGACCCCTCCGGCAGATACGGCGCATACGCCGATGCAGGCTCTTCTTTGATCTGCAGGAATAGAGGATCGGTGCCATGAGGGCGGCTTAGGCCTTCGAAATAAATCACATAGTCGCGCAGGCCGACCGAGCCCGTACCGACGACCTTGAACGCAACATCCTGCGGGCTGTATTGCTCCAGAAAGTGACGTCGTTCCGGCTGCAGCGTGCGGGCATACGGGCCGAGGGCTGCAAGAACCGTCGCAGCCTCCTTCGGGGTAAGGCGCTCCAGAAGCGGCGGATCCGAGCGGAAGACGCGCGCCTCAGCGGCGCCATAGACCGGCTTCGTCACGATAGAACCAGCCGGCACGCGCGGAGCTCGGATCTTTGCCGAATCACTCACAGGTTCCGTCAGAGACTTCAGCAGTCTCTGAGGCGTGGAGTGCCCGGCCTGGGCGAAGATCTCGGGCATCGGGTCCATCGCGCCCAGCCGGTGGATCTGGTAGTGAACAACCTCGAGCACCGGCATGGCGGCAAAGACGTGCATCATGCGCCTGTACTGCTCGGTAAAGTGGAGAACCGCATCGCGGCGCACAGACCGCTTTATACCGGCTCCCCTGCCAGCCAGAATCAGGCTCGTAGCAAGGCGTTTAATGTCGTACTCAAACGGTCCACGCACGGTTTCGTCGAAGTCGTTGATGTCGANNCCGAGGTTCAGTACATGGGCGTCACCGCAGAGTTGCGTCGTGATGCCAGTATTTGGATGGCAGGCGAGGTCCGCAGCCATAATCGGGACCGCCCCGCGAAAGAAGCCGAACGCACTGGCGGCCATCCGCTCATACTTTACCGCGACAAGACGGGGCACACGCCCAACCATGGACTCGCGCAGCAACTCGAGCGGCTCATGTTTGCAGGCCGTGGGCAGAAAGTCGGCGTGCGCACTCCGCGCGAGCTGCTTGCGCGCGCGGAGGCCCAGGGCCTGGCGATCGGCGTGGGTTAGCGGCGTGGCGAGCGTAGTCATTTGATCCGGTGTGAGCAATATTACGACATACAGACGGACATGTGCGCTAGAGGATAGAGGAGTGCATCTCTACCGGTAGACCGGCCTAACGCTGCAGCGGTGGCTCGGGTATACACTTTCCCTGATCACCTACGCGGCCTGCCAGTCCATGGCAGGCCGGATTGTTTAGATTCGGGTTGGAGATTGTGATGGCAGCAAAACAGGATGAGCTCATAAAGAGCACGATGGCACGGACACCGGTGACGCTGTATGGACGCGAGTTGGCAGCCAACCAGCGGATTCCATTGAATCTCGATTGGGTTGAGGAAGTGCGCGTCAACACCAGCGCAGTGGAGCGGCGCGCCGCTACCCTGGGCGCCCGGAGATCGGTGAAGAAGGAGTGGCAGGCCGCGTGGCTACTGCGCGCGATCACCTGCATGGACCTCACAACGCTCAGCGGTGACGACTCAGCCGAGCGCGTTCGGCGGCTGTGCGCGAAGGCGCGACGCCCGCTGCAGGACCATATCGTCAAGGCGCTGGGAATCGAAGAGCTGCACCTTGCTGGTCGCAAAGGACTCACATGCGGTGCGGTGTGCGTCTATCACGCCTTCGTGGAGACGGCCGTGAAGGCTCTCGAAGGCTCCGGCATCCCCGTGGCTGCGGTGTCGGCGGGCTTTCCTGCCGGACTCTCGCCGCTTGCCGAGCGCGTCGAGGAGATTCGCCGCAGCGTCGAAGCCGGAGCCAGCGAGATCGACATCGTCATCACCCGCGCCCACGTCTTCAACGGCGAATGGAATGCGCTCTACGACGAGGTCGCTGCCTTCAAAGAGGCCTGCGGGCCAGCCCACATGAAGTCGATCTTAGGGACAGGGGACTTGTCGACCTTGAGAAATGTCGCTCGCGCCAGTTGGGTCGCCATGATGGCGGGCACCGACTTCATCAAGACCAGCACCGGCAAAGAGGCTGTCAACGCGACGCTGCCCGTCTCACTGGTAATGATCCGCGCCCTTCGCGACTACGCCGAGCGCACCGGCATGGCGGTCGGCTTCAAGCCCGCCGGCGGAATTAAAACGGCCAAGCAGGCGCTCGATTGGATGGCGACGATGAAGGATGAGCTCGGCAGATCGTGGCTGGAGCCGACCCTCTTCCGCTATGGCGCGAGCTCGATGCTCGGCGACATTGAGCGGCAGTTGGAGCACTTCGCAACGGGCAGATACTCGGCGGCATATCGCCATCCGATTGCATAAACCTTGGACTGAAGCAGCGCGGTGGGCGCGGAGGAATTTGAATGAGCAGCAGCATTGTGGAGAAGTTTCAGAGCATGGAGTACGGCCCGGCGCCCGAGGATGCAAGCGAGGTGACCAAGTGGCTCGACGCGCACAAGCGCTCCTTCGGGCACTACATTGACGGCGAGTGGACCGCTGTCGGCAAGAACGCCTTCGACACGAAGAACCCCGCAACCGGTGAGGTGCTGGCGAAGGTTGCAAGCGCCGACGCGAACGATGTCGACCGTGCCGTCAAGGCGGCGCGTGCTGCCCTGCCCGGCTGGCAGGCGCTCTCCGGCCATCAGCGCGCGCGCTATCTCTACGCCTTGGCGCGGCAGGTGCAGAAGCATGCGCGCCGCCTCGCCGTGCTCGAGACGCTCGACAACGGCAAATCCATTCGCGAGTCCCGCGACATCGACATTCCGCTCGTCGCCCGCCACTTCTACCACCATGCCGGATGGGCGCAGCTATTGGGCGACTGCGGAGCCAATGGATTCGAAGCCGAGTTCCCCGGCTACGCTCCCGTGGGAGTTGTCGGCCAGATCATTCCGTGGAACTTCCCGCTGCTGATGTTCGCGTGGAAGGTCGCGCCCGCCTTGGCTGCTGGATGCACCGTCGTGATCAAACCAGCCGAGTACACGCCACTCACCGCGCTCGCCTTCGCCGAGATCGCCCACGAGATCGGCCTGCCCAAGGGCGTGCTGAACGTCGTCAACGGCGACGGCAGAACCGGCGCGGCGATCGTCGAGCATCCCGGCATCGACAAGATCGCCTTCACCGGTTCCACCGAAGTTGGCCGCATCATTCGCAAGGCAACCGCGAAGACATCCAAGCAACTCTCGCTCGAACTCGGCGGCAAGAGCCCGTTCGTGGTCTTCGACGACGCCGACCTCGACTCCGCCGTCGAGGGCCTGGTTGACGGCATCTGGTTCAACCAGGGGCAGGTCTGTTGCGCGGGCTCGCGGCTGCTGGTGCAGGAGCGCATCGCCGAGCGGCTCTACGAGAAGATCCGCGCGCGCATGGAGACGCTGCGTATCGGTTCGCCGCTGGACAAGGCCATCGACATCGGCGCGATCGTCGACCAGGTGCAGTACGACCGCATCCAGTCGCTCGTCGCCACCGGCATTGCCGAGGGCGCGACGTGTTATCAACCCAGCGTAGACCTGCCAGCACACGGCCTGTTCTTCAAGCCGACGCTGCTCACCGGCGTTGCGCCCAGCGCGACCGTAGCGCAGGAGGAGATCTTCGGGCCAGTCCTGGTCGCCATGACCTTCCGTACTCCCGCCGAAGCCATCGAGCTCGCGAACAACACCACCTACGGCCTCGCCGCGAGTATCTGGAGCGAGAACATCAACGTCGCACTCGACGTCGCCGCGCAGGTAAAAGCCGGTGTCGTATGGGTGAATGCAACCAACCTCTTCGACGCATCCTGCGGCTTTGGCGGCTATCGCGAGTCGGGCTACGGACGCGAGGGCGGCAAAGAAGGTATGTACGAGTACCTCGAGCCAACCTGGCTGCAGGACGAGTTGCATTCCGCGCCGGTCACCACACTACCCGAGCCCGAAGCCCCCATCGGCGACCCGACCGACGCACCCGTGGATTTCGGCATCGACCGTACCGTCAAGCAGTACATCGGAGGCAAGCAGGCCCGCCCCGACTCTGGATACAGCTACCCGGTCTACGGCCGCGACGGACGCCTCGTCGGCGAAGCTCCGCTGGGCAATCGCAAGGACATCCGCAATGCAGTCGAAGCAGCGCGTGCAGCCGGCAAGTGGGCGAAGACCTCCGCACATGGCCGCGCCCAGGTGCTGTACTTCATCGCCGAAAACCTGGTGCAGCGCCGCGCCGAGATCATCGCCAAGCTCGCCGAGTTCGTCGGTCCCGAACAGGCCGCCATCGAACTCGACGACAGCATCGAGCGCACCTTCACCTATGCCGCATGGGCCGATAAATTCGAGGGCACGGTCCACAATCCGCCCGCGCGCATGGTGACGCTGGCGATGAAAGAGGCCATCGGCACCATTGGAATTCTTGCGCCGGATGAGGCTCCGCTGCTGGGACTGCTCTCGCTCGTACTGCCCGCGATTGCGATGGGCAACACCGTGATTGCAGTTCCAAGCGAGCGCACCGCAACCCTTATGGGCGAGCTGTATCAGGTCTTCGACACCAGCGATCTCCCCGGCGGCGTCGTTAATCTCGTCGCTGGCAAGGCAAGCGAGCTAGGCAAGACCCTCGCCGAGCACGACGACATCGACGCTATCTGGAGCTTCCGCGATGCAGCCGCCGCGGCCATGGTAAAAGCTGCGTCGATTGGGAACCTGAAGCAGGTCTTCAGCAACGACGGCCGCGCGATCGACTGGTTCGATCCAGCGCAGGCGCAAGGTCGCTGGTTCCTCCACCACGCAACGCAGGTCAAAAACATCTGGGTGCCCTACGGGGAGTAAGCCTCGCCAGTGTGCCCCATACTGATTCCTGGCAGACTGAGGTAAGCAACACACAAGCAAGGGCTGCCTTTCGGCAGCCCTTGCTTCTTGCGGCACTGGTTCAGGCCCTACTTCTCTGGCAACCGTCCCGCCGCCGTGAGCTCCGCTGCATCCGGTCCGTGGAGGTACTCCGGGTGCTCGTCGGTCTGGAGCGCCTTCACGATGCGGTAAGCAAAGTCTGGATCAGCCTTCTTGAAGTGCGAAAGCTGCAACTTCTGGATACGCAGCGGCGTCTGGCCCAGCGAGCCCGCAATCGCCTTGGCGGTGCGGTTCTTCTCATCTTCCGGAAGCAGCCGCCACAGGTCGCCCGGCTGGGTGTAGTCGTCGTTGCCCTCGCGGTGGTTGTAGCGCCCAATCTTCTCCACCGTCTTCGAGGTGGTGTATGGGCGCTCCGTGTACTTCGCGTCCTGCGCAGGCCCACCGAAGCTGTTGGGCTCATAGTTCGGAGCCGAACCATAGTTCCCATCGAAGCGCATCGAGCCGTCACGATGGTAGTTCGCGCCCGCATTCTTGCGCGCGTTGATCGGCAGCAGATCGTAGTTGGTGCCAATGCGATAACGATGCGCATCCGGGTAGCTAAGCAACCGTCCCTGCAGCATCTTGTCCGGCGAGTAGCCCATGCCCGGAAGGACGTTCGATGGGTTGAACGCCGCCTGCTCGGTCTCGGCGAAGTAGTTGTCCGGCATGCGGTCGAGCGTCAGCACACCGACGTCGATCAGCGGGTACTCGCCATGCGGCCACACCTTCGTGAGGTCGAACGGGTCGTACTTGAACTTGTCGATCTCGGCCTCCGGCATCACCTGGATCTTCACGCTCCACGATGGGAACTCGCCCTTCTCGATCGCATGTGTCAGGTCGCGCTGTGAGTAGTCCGGATCGCTTCCCGCAAGAACCTCCGCAGCTTCCACAAGCAGGTTCTTGATGCCCTGGTTGGTCTTCAGGTGCCACTTCACATAGAACAGCTCACCCGCCGCGTTGATCAGCGAGAAGGTGTGCGAGCCATAGCCGTTCATATGGCGGTGGCCGTCCGGAATGCCGCGACCGGAAAAAAGAATCGTGACCTGGTGCAGCGACTCGGGCGAGAGCGACCAGAAGTCCCACATCATCGTTGCGGACTTCAGGTTATTGCCGGGCTCGCGCTTCTGGGTGTGGATGAAGTCGCCGAACTTGAGCGGGTCGCGGATGAAGAAGACCGGAGTATTGTTGCCGACCAGGTCCCAGTTCCCTTCCTCGGTGTAGAACTTGGTGGCGAAGCCGCGCGGGTCGCGCACGGTGTCTGCCGAACCCTTCTCGCCGCCAACTGTAGAGAAGCGCGTGAAGGTCTCGCACTTGTTGCCGATCTTCGAAAACAGCTTCGCCGAGGTGTACTTGGTGATGTCCTGCGTCACCAGGAAGTGGCCATGGGCACCGGAACCCTTGGCATGCACGACTCGCTCGGGAATGCGCTCGCGATTGAACTGCGCCATCTTCTCGAAGAGCTGGAAGTCGTCGAGCGTGATCGGACCACGGCGGCCAGCGGTAACAGAGTTCTGATTGTCGCCGACGGGACGTCCCTGATTGGTGGTGAGGAGTTGTGTCGAAGGCTTCTGGCCGTTGCCGCTGGTTCCTTTTATCTCTGCCATATCGTTAATCTCCAGGTTAACTTCTAGTTTTCGCGGGTGCGGATTCAAAACGCAGCTATCCAAGGCGCGGATGCATCGCACTAACGCAAAATTTAGATGCTGTGGAGACAATCAGGGTTTCATCTCGGGATGAAGCAATTCCTGCGCGCCCCGAGCGATGAGAGCCTCTGCCACCGACGCTCCAAGATCAAGCGCAGCGGTCCCAACAGGAACACGCTTCACCACATGCGCCACCTGTTCACCGTCCCGCGAAACGACCATTGCATGCATATGCCACTGCTCGTCCGCCAGATGGCAATAGGCCCCGAGCGGTAGCTGGCAGCCTCCTCCGAGCGCATTGAGAACCGCGCGCTCAGCCTGTGTAGCGTACTCGGCGTCCGGGTCGTTCAGCGCGCGAACAGCATCGTAAACGTACGGGTCGCGGGCAGGATCCTCCGTGTCGAGCGGGTGCTTGGGACAACGAGTCTCAAGGCCCAGCGCCCCCTGTCCCGGAGCTGGTGTAAGCTCGTCCACGGAAAACCGCTGGTGAACGTGCTCCGTCCGCCCCAGCCGGTCGAGCCCAGCCGACGCGAGCACAAGAGCATCGGCCTGTCCCTCCGACCACTTGCGCAACCGTGTGTCGATGTTCCCGCGCATCTCGACGAAGCGGATGTCCGGTCGCAGCGCGAGCAGCATTGCCTGCCGGCGCGGGCTCGTGGTGGCGATGCTCGCACCGGACGGGAGCATATGCAGCCCCCAATACTTTTCGCACACAAACGCATCGCGCGCATCGACCCGCTGCGGGGTGGCCGCAAGCGTAAATCGCTCGTCCAGCGTCGTCGGCAGATCCTTCAGCGAGTGCACCGCGAGGTCGATCCTGCCCGCTGCCAGCGCGTCCTCGATCTCCTTGATGAATATGCCCTTGGCATCCAGCGGCGATCCATCGTCAAAGGCTGCCGGCGTGACAAATCCCGGCTCCTGCATGCGGTCGCCAACCGTGCGAATAACCTCAATCTCAACCGCGTGGCCATTGCCGCGAAGCTGCGCGGCGACGTGGTTGGACTGCCACAGTGCAAGCTGCGAGCCGCGCGATCCAATTCGAATAGTGTATGTATTCACAGTCTCTCTAGAATACCCTGTTCGGGCACCTCGTCAGCCATGCGGCCGGGGTAGCACCGGGGTAACCCTAAGCAGCGCAGCGCTCAGCGGGCGAACGCGAACCGTCGGGGATTGGACCGACGGTCATTTTAGCGGCGCGGCGCATTAGCGGGCCAACGGAAACTCGATGCGAAATTGCGTAGTCGCACCCGAAGGAAGCCCACCCGGCTGGCTACTGCTCTGCGCAAAGATCTGACCGCCGTTCTTCTCCACCAGTTCCTTAGTAACCCACAGGCCGATACCGGTGCCAACCTCCTCCTTGGTACTGAAGAAGGCCTCAAAGATCCGCGGCAGATGCACCTGGTCGATACCCCCGCCGTTATCTTCAACGATCAACACTGCCTTGTTCTCCTCGCGGGCGATGTGAATCGCAATGCGAGCATCACCAAGCCCCACGGCATCCGCCGCATTGGCGATCAGGTTCGTCGCAATCTGGCGAAGCTCATGCGGAGCGATCGTGATGCAGACATCCGGTTGATAGTGGCACTCGACCCTGATGTTCTTCGTCTCGAAGCGGTGGTTAAATATCGAAAGCACCTCGTCGACAACCGCCGCAACCTCGGTCTCGGCGGCACTCGCACTGGTGCGAACGAAGCCCAGCGTCAGCCGCGTGATATTGCTCAGCCGCGCAAGTTCGCACTCGGCGGTCGCCAGATACGATTGCGTGTCCTTGTCCAGGCATATACCGGAGCGCGCAAGGTACAGCAGGTTCGTAACCGATTCGAGCGGATTGTTGATCTCGTGCGCAACAGTCGAAGCAAGGCGCCCCATGGCAGCCAGCTTCTCCGCGCGCAACAGGGCGGCCTCGGCCTTCTTGCGCTCGGTGATATCGAGGGTCACGCCGCGCCAGACACAACGGCGTCCGGAAACACGATTGCCGCTCATCTCAAGCGTATGGACCTCCCGGTTCGGCCACAAGACCCGGTACTCAAACACCACCGACTCCCAGGAGTTCCGCATCGATTCAGTCAAATCACGCAGCCGCTGATCGTCATCCGGATGAACCAGTGGAAGCAGAGAGGGCATCTCTTCCAGTTCGCTGTAGGGTCGGCCGAAGAGCTGATAGCTGCCGCTGTACCACCTCTCGCTCTTCCCACTGTCGAGATCGATGGTCCAGCATGCGCACCTGCTGCTATTGAGCGACGCAATCAGGTCGTCCGTACGCTCCTGCAATGCAACAAGCGCCGCCTCGAGCTGCTCCTCGGAACGCTGCCGCTCGCGACTCATGAACCACACCACCAGCGCCGCTGCAACCAGCACCAATACGTGCAGCAACTCGGCGTAGATCGATAGCGTGTGCTCCGTGCTCATGAGCAGCATGCAGCAACGCGAAAGCAGGGAAACCAGGACCGTGAGCAGCGACGGAGCCAGCCCACCCAGGATTCCTACGACAACAACCGCAAGCAGGTGCAGAGAGTACGGAAGGCCACGCAGAGCACCCACTCGGTCGGTCAGGACTGTGGCGATTACGGGGAGAAAAACCGCAAGCACGAAAGCGATTTTGCGGCGCGATTCCCGACCCGGTCGCAAAGGCGCAATAAAACTCATCCAGCTTGCTCTCCTACTGTGTACCGTCGCATGGTTGCGAGCCGGGCCGGGCTTACACACCGGAATGTGTAGAGTTTACCTCAGCCGCACATAGCCGATGACGACCTCGAATCGGGCCATCGCTCTGAGTGCATCAAACTGCACGATGCAATAGGCTGCTCACATGAAGGTAATTCTATTCGGCGGAACGGGCATGGTCGGCCAGGGCGTACTGCGCGAGTGTCTTCAGGACCCACGCGTGGAACATGTGCTGCTCGTCGTGCGTCATGCAACCAGTACAGCCTCGCCAAAGCTAACCAGGCTGGTGCAGGAGAACTTCTTCGACTGGACAAGCGTCGAAGACCAGTTCAATGACTACGACGCCTGCTTCTTCTGCCTGGGCGTCTCAGCGGTTGGAATGAACGAGGCTGCATACCGGCGCATCACCTATGACCTGACGCTGAGCGTGGCTGAAGTGCTGGTCCGTCGCGGCGTAAAGACCTTCGTATATGTCTCAGGACAAGGCACGAATGAGCATGGCCGCGCGATGTGGGCGCGCGTCAAGGGTGCGACCGAGAGCGCGCTCCAGCAACTGCCGTTCGCGCAAGTCTTCTGCTTTCGGCCTGGCTACATCCAGCCATTGCATGGCGTTCGCTCGAAGGTCGGTTGGTACAACGCCGTCTACGCGGCACTGGGGTGGTCCTATCCGGCACTCCGTCGCATCGCACGAAACTTTGTGACGAGCACCGAAGAGGTTGGGCGCGCCATGATCTCCGTCGCGGTGCATGGGTATCCCAAACAGGTGCTGGAGACTGTCGACATCGCTGCAGCGGCGCAACGCCCTTAGTCGTCTGATTCTGAATCTGCGGCGATTTCGCGCAACGCTGCGATCTGCGGATGCAACAGCTTGCCGGTAAGCGACTTGGTAAGGCGGTCAACCGCGGCGAGTTGCTCCGCCGAGAGTGGTTGGCGGGAAAGCTGTTGCGTAATCCTCGTAAGCTCATGCTGGCGCACCACCTCGGCGTCGAGCAGCAGATGCTTGATCGCCTCCGTGGCTGGAGCCTGCAAGACCCGGTCGCTATACCGGGCGACCTCCCTGCTCACGATCGACTCGGCGGCATCGGCCTCGCGGCTACGCACCGCCTTGTTCTGTATCGCCACCTGCTGCAGGTCGTCGATGTCGTAGACGAAGCAGCCTTCCAGATCATTCACCGCCGGAGCCACGTCTCGCGGCACGGCGATATCAATGAAAAACACCGGGCGATTCTTCCGGCGCTGCAGCAGCGTGCGTGAATTCTCGGGCGTAAACACCTGGCCCGCACCGGTGCTGGTAATGATGATGTCGGCGCGGTACGCCTGTTCATGCAGCTGATCGAGCGGAATCACGCCGGTAGTGATATTGGGCGTGCGCAACGCGTCGGCGATGACCTGCGCACGCGATTCGGTGCGGTTCGAAACCAGCAGCATCGTTGCGCCCTGCTGAATCAAGTGGCGAGCCGTAAGGTCGCTCATCTTGCCCGCGCCAACCAGCAACACCGTCTTACCCGAAAGCGACCCAAAGATCTTGCGCGCGAGCTCCGCAGCCACCGAGGCAACCGAAACCGTCGAGTTGCCGATCTGGGTCTCCGTCCTCACCTTCTTCGCAACCGAGAAGGCACGCTGCAGCAGTGGGTCAAGCATCGACTTCACCGCACCAACCTCGCGCCCGATCGTCCACGACTGCTTCACCTGGCCGAGGATCTGCGGCTCGCCCACAACCATCGAATCCAGCGAACTCGCGACGCGGAACAGATGCCGAACCGCCTCACGCTCACGAAACTCATACAGATGCGGCTCGATGTCCGTGGCCCGCACCTGCAGGTACTCGTTTAGAAAGCGGATCATACTCAACGTCGGCGCGGGTCGGCCGGCGCTGAATGCATCCGTTTCAGCCTCTGACCCGTCCTGTGCACCGTCCTGCACCGTCAGAAGCTCAACGCGATTGCAGGTAGAAAGGATCAGCGCCTCGCGAACGCCCGGCTGGCCTGCCAGCGTGCGCGTTGCATCGGCGAGCCGATGCGTCGGAATAGCCAGCCGCTCGCGAATGGCAATCGGCGCGGTCGCGTGGTTCACACCCAGCAGCAGCAGCTTCGAGTTTCGCGACGTTGATCGCATGGTGTTCTCGATCCTTTTATCCCTCATGGCGCCTTGAACCTATGCACGGCAGAGAGTGAATTCGCAGCCCACACGGCAAGCATAACGAGGAACACGAAGCTGGAAAGATAGACTGCACGACGTCCGCGCAAACCACTATGGCTGCGGATGAAGATCATCAGAATGTAGGCAATCCACATCGCAATGGACAGCAACACCTTCGGATCGGCAAAGAACGCAAGACCAATCGACTGGAGCGCCAGTACCGAGCCGATCAGCAGCCCCGCCGTCATGCAGGGCAGTCCGAAGCGCAGTGCGTTGAGCCCGATCTGATCCAGCGTCTCAAGCGGCGGCAGCCATCCGCGCTTGGATTCAGTGCGCTTCTGCTTCAGGCGGCGCTCCTGGATCAGATACAACAGGCTCGCAATCAGCGAAAGAAAGAGCGCGGCATAGGCGGCCAGCAGCAGAGCGATGTGCAGCAACAGCCACCCTGTGCGGACCAGCGGGTAGACGATTCTCTCGTGGCCGGGATGGAACGCTGGAACGATCGCCAGCAGCACGGCAACCGGCAAAAGAAACATGCCAAACGACACCGTACGGTAGTGCACGGCCAGGATCAGGAACGCCACAACCAGCAGCAGCCCCAGCATCGAAAGTGTCTCGTGCGTGTCGATCGGCAGCGCCCGGTGCGCGGCATACAGCGTCTCCGTAATGGAGACGAAGTGGAAGAAAGCCCCGCCCATTGCAGAGGGCAGCGCGATGTGGCGCCAGCGCGGGCGGTTGTACAGCGCCGCGGGCAGCACCGCGAGAGCGGCTATGCCGTAGAGAATGACCGCGAGTCGGAGCCAGAGGAGAGACATTAAGTTCAGTGTCGCTTGGAAGGTGTGAGCGAGATACCAGTATATCTGTAATCGCTGGCCGCTAATCGATTACAGCGCCGATCTGCTGGCATCGTAGGCCACGGACTGCTCCAGATAGGCCTGCAGTTTGCCTTCAATCAGCGAAAGCGGCAGGAACATTGGGCGGTCGACGATCTCAATCGATAGCTTGCCATCGTCATAGGTATACTTCGCGGTTACCCCGTCTTTCACGAGCGTTCCGGAAGGCCCGGTCAACTCGATGCCATTGCTACGCAGACGTTGGGTGGCCGCAGCGAACTGCGTCTCCGACATGGGAATCTCAATCACTTTGCCAGTGTAGGGGGTAGTCGAGAATTTGGCTAGGCGTCTGCGGTATTCTGGGCTTTCTGGAACAAGTGGATGGCAATGGCGATTGAGGCAGGTGGAGTTGGGAGCGACAACGGGCTGACACCGGTGATGCGGCAGTATCGCGCCGCCAAGGATGCGCACCCCGATGCCCTGCTCTTCTTTAGGCTCGGCGACTTCTATGAGCTCTTCTACGACGATGCGCTGATCGCCGCACGCGAGCTGCAGTTGACCCTGACCTCGCGCGACAAGACCAAATCCGTGCCGATGTGCGGCGTTCCCTATCACTCGGCGGGCAACTATCTGCAGCGCCTCCTGCGCAAGGGCTATCGCGTCGCGCTGTGCGAGCAGATGGAAGACCCGAAGGCCACCAAGACCATCGTCCGTCGCGAGGTGACCCGCGTCCTCACGCCCGGCACCGCCGTGGATGCAGCCCTCGACGCCAGCGAAAGCCAGTGGCTCGCCAGCATCGCCGCCGTTGGCGCAGGCGCTGCGGCCTGCGTGGGCATTGCGGCGATCGACCTCTCCACAGGCGAATTTCGCGCCACTGAATTCTCCGGCGCACCCGCATGGGCCCTAGCCCTCGATGAACTCGCGAGGCTGCGCCCCGCAGAGGTCATCTTCCCTCGCGGCGCCGGCTTTGGAGCAACCTCACAGAGCGTCCGCCAGGGAGTTCTCCGCGACACCGGCGCAGAAGCAAAAGAAGAGCCTGCGCAGCTCGAGATCGCCGGCGCGCGCACCGAAGTCGAGGACTGGGCCTTCACCGAGGACTATGCCCTCCCGCTCCTTCGGCAACAACTGCGCCTGCTCTCTCTCGACGGCATGGGCCTCGCCAATCACGCCGCCGCAGCCGTCGCCGCTGGCGCCATTGTGCACTACCTGCGCGCCACCAAGCAGGGCGCGCTCGAGCACATCGACACATTGCGCTACTACGAGCGTCGCGACTGCCTCGAGCTCGACGCCGTCAGCGTCCGCAACCTCGAATTAGTCGACCCACTCTTCTCCAGCGAAGGCCCACAAACCACACTCTTCTGGACGCTCGACTACTGCTGCACCCCCATGGGCAAGCGCCTTCTTCGATCGCAACTTCTGCGCCCCATGCAATCGCTCCCCGCAATCAACGCGCGCCTCGATGCCGTAGGCGAAGCCGCCGCCGACATCCGCCGCCGCGAAGGCCTGCGCCGCGCCATGGACGGCGTCCTCGACCTCGAGCGGCTGCTGGGCCGCGTCGCAATGGAGACAGCAGGCCCCCGCGAGGTCGTTGCGCTCGGCGCAACCGTTGCGCGCCTCCCCGGACTGCGCTCCGCCGTTGCCGAGTTTGCCGCCACAAATCCAACCGGACGCTGGGCCGAACTCGCCGCTGCATTCGATACGCTCGACGACCTGCACGAGATCATCACGCGCACGCTGGTCGATGAACCTCCGGTCGCGCTCAGCGATGCCGGAGCCATTCGCGAGGGCGTAGACGCCGAACTCGACGAGCTGCGTGGCCTCTCATCGAGCGGCCGCCAGCGCATCGCCGCCATCGAGGAGCGCGAACGCGAGCGCACGGGAATCTCTTCGCTCAAGGTGCGTTTCAACACGGTCTTTGGCTACTACCTCGAGGTCACGAAGGCCAACGCGAAGTCTGTCCCCGCCGACTACGAACGCAAGCAAACCCTCGTCAACGCCGAGCGCTTCACCACTCCCGAGCTGAAGGAGCTCGAGACAAAGATCCTCACCGCGCAGGAGCGCTCCAGCGAGATCGAGCGCCGCATCTTCACCGAGCTCCGCCGCCAGCTGCTGACCAACGCCGCCCGCGTGCGCGAGACCTCACGCCATATCGCGGAGATCGACCTGCTCGGCTGCTTCGCGCATCTCGCAGCCATGCGCGGATGGGTTCGCCCGCAGGTAGATTCCAGTGGCGTGCTCGAATTCGCAGCCGCGCGTCATCCCGTAGTCGAACGCCGGATGGAAGATCAGGGCGCCGGCCGATTCGTTCCAAACTCCCTCAGCCTGTCTTCAAACGACTGGAGCCCTGCACCTGCGGCGAGCAGTTCGCTGCTCCTCATCACCGGCCCAAACATGGGCGGCAAGAGCACCTACCTGCGCCAGGCCGCGCTGCTCGTCATCATGGCGCAGTGCGGCTGTTTCGTGCCCGCGGAGCGCATGCATCTCGGCCTCGTCGATCGCATCTACACCCGCATCGGCGCCAGCGACAACGTCGCCCGCGGCCGCTCCACCTTCATGGTCGAAATGACCGAGACCGCCGCCATCCTCAACACCGCCACCGCACGTTCCCTCGTGTTGCTCGACGAGATGGGCCGCGGCACCGCGACCTACGACGGCCTCTCGCTCGCCTGGGCTACGGTTGAACACCTGCATGATACCGTCGGCGCGCGCACACTTTTCGCCACCCACTATCACGAGCTCACACTCCTCGCCGAGCGCCTGCCGCACCTCAGGAACGTGCGCGTCACCGTGCGCGAGAACGCCAGCGGCATCGTCTTCCTCCACACCGTCGAGCCCGGTGCGGCCAACAAGAGCTACGGCATTGAAGTCGCACGCCTCGCCGGCCTCCCCAACGCCGTGATTAGTCGCGCACGCGAAGTCCTCAAGGTCCACGAGCGCGCAGAGTCGCAACAGGTCCGCGAGGCCACGCCCTCCGCACATGAACCGCGCGTCCAGATGACCATGTTCACCCCCCTCTCGCAGCGCATCGTCGACCGCATCGAGCAGGTCGACGTCGACGGCCTCACCCCCCGCGACGCCCTGCAATTACTCGCCGACCTGCAGCGCGAGTTGAAAGGCGGCAACGCATGAACTCTCCCACACCCAAGCCGATGATCGTCGCCGGCATCATGAGCGGCACCTCGGCCGACGGCGTCGACGTCGCCCTCTGTCGCATCTCTCCCGCGCTCCGCAACGGCAGCGCCCCACGCATCAAGGTCCTCGGCCATCGCGCCTTCGCCTACAACAAAAAACTCCGCACAACCATCCTTGCTGCAGCTGCCGGAGATGCGACGAACGCAGCTGAGCTGGCGCAACTCTCCTGGCGACTCGGCGAGGTCTATGCCGAGTGCGTCGAGACCGCATCCCGCGAATTGAAGTTGAAGCCACAACTCATCGCATGCCACGGTCAGACGATCTATCACCAGGCAACGTCCGCAAACTTCTTAGGCAAGCCACTGCGCTGCACATCGCAGATCGGCGAACCCGCCCCCATCGCCGAGCGCTTGCACCTTCCCGTCGTCAGCGACTTCCGCCCCGCCGATCTCGTTGCTGGAGGCCAGGGCGCGCCGCTCGTTCCGATGCTCGACTACTGCCTCTTTCGTCACGAGAGCAAGAATCGCCTGCTGCTGAATCTCGGCGGAATTGCGAACATCACCACGCTACCCGCAGGCTGCACTGTGAACGACATCCTCGCCTTCGACACCGGCCCAGCCAACATGGTCATCGATGCGGCGATGCATCGGCTCTACGGTCGCGGCTTCGACAAAGACGGTGCCACTGCAGCCTGTGGTCGCGTGCTCGACACCGTCGTGAAGCGTCTGCTGCAAGCAAAATACTTCTCGGCCCCACCCCCCAAATCCTGCGGTCGCGAAGAGTTCGGCGCAGCCGTCGTCGACAACCTCCTCGCGCTCTGCGACAACGAAAACGCGCGCAAGCAGGACACGATCGCAACCGCAACCGCGCTCACCGCAGAGAGCATCCTCGATGCCTACCGCAAATTCTGCTGGCCACACCTCGGCCAGCGCGCCACCCTCGCCAGCGCCACCGAAATGTTCGTTGCCGGCGGCGGGGCCAACAACGTCACGCTCCTGCGCATGCTCACCGAAGGCTTCGCCGCCCTCAACGTAAAGGTCGCGACCACCGCCAGCGCGGGTCTCGCAGTCGAGGCCAAAGAAGCTGCGGCCTTTGCCCTGCTCGGCTGGCTCACATGGCATGGGCTTCCAGGCAACGTTCCCAGCGCCACCGGCGCGAGCCGCGCAGTCATCCTCGGCAAGGTGACCTTAGCGTGAGGCATCGTGCGGCAACCGCGCTGTTGATGGCGACGATACTGTCGCTAACGGCCTGCAACGCCCGCAACAACACCCCCCACACCCTCACCTTCCTCATCGAAAGCTCGCCCAACAATCTCGACCTCCGCCAGGGCACCGACGCACAGTCCGAGCGCGTCGGCGAGCTCATCTACGATCCGCTTGTGCGCAAGGACGCGCACTTCGACCTGCAACCTTGGCTCGCCACCAGCTGGGAGCGCCCCGACGCGCTCACCTGGGTCTTTCATCTGCGCAGCGGCGTCCGCTTCCACGACGGCAAACCGATGACCTCCGAGGATGTCGCCTGGTCCATTCGCAGCATGACCAACGGCACCCTGATTACCGCCAAGGGAGGATCGTTCAAGGATGTAACTGCCGTCGAGGCGCGCGATCCTCTGACGGTCGTCGTGCGCACCCGCACTCCAATCGCAAGTCTGCTCTTCAACCTCAGCGACGGCCTGTTCGGAGTCGTCGAGAACGGCGCCGGTCGCGACGAGGGCCTTCACCCAATCGGCACCGGGCCCTTCCGTTTCGTCGATCAGGTGCAGGACAAAGAAGTCGTCGTCGACCGCAACCCCACCTACTGGGCGGGCGCGCCAAGTCCGACGCTCGACCACGTCCGCTTTGAGGTCGTTCCCGACACCATCACCGCCGCCCTCGAGATGAAGAAGGGCTCGGGTGATGTCGAAAGCAATGTCCTCACGCTCGACATGGTCCACTCCCTTCGCCGGGAGCCAAATCTCCGCGTCGACAGCGGCCCCGGCGCGCGCGTCGACTACGTCAACTTCAACGTGCAGGACCCCGCCCTGCACGACAAGCGCGTACGCCAGGCAATCGCCTCTGCGATCGACAAGGGCGCACTGATCGCCGCACTTTGGCGTGGGCAGGCGCGCTCGGCCGACACGCTCCTTCCGCCCGGACATTGGGCCGCCGCAAGCGACAGTGATCTCGCGCAATACCCCCACAACGTCGCGCGCGCGCTTCAACTCCTCGATGCAGCGGGCCTGAAGCCCGACAAGAATGGCGTGCGTTTGCGGTTGACCATGAAGACCTCGACCGACGAGACGACGCGCCTCGAGGCGCAGGCCATGCAGGCCGAACTGCGCGATGCAGGCATCGTGCTCACGCTCCGCTCAGCCGAGTTCGGAACCTTCTACTCCGACATCACCAAGGGAGCATTCCAGATATACATTCTGCGCTGGATCGGATCGAACGAAGACCCGGACATCTTTCACTACACCTGCGCGACAGAGATGTTTCCTCCGAAGGGCGCGAATCGCGGTCACTACTCCAACCCCCGCGTAGACGCGCTGCTGAAGGCCGCAAGCGCAGACACCGACGAAGCCGCGCGGCGTCAGGATTACGTCCAGGTACAACAGATTCTCGCCAACGATCTACCCAGCATTCCGCTCTGGTATCCAGATAACGTGGTCGTGCACTCGGCACGGCTAACGAACATCACACTGAACCCAGGTGGCAGCTTTGATTTTCTACGAACCGCCGAGTTGCGGTAGGACACGACAGCGCGGGATGCGCCTTCCTTGGTTGCCCTCCAGGGATTCGAACAGCATTACAGTGAGTTTTGCGTTCCTGTGACGGATTTGATTCTTAAACCTCAAGTCAAAACCCAGGCAGAGATTCACCGCTTCAATACTCGGGTTAAAGAAGGAGATATCAAACCGCCACGTGAACGCTTAGGAGACCCCAAGCAGATTGCGGAATTGCGGAAGTCTGGAAAGAGTTTCATGACAATCGCCCGCGAACTTAGCCTTTCAGATGGAATTGTCCAACGCCGCTTCAAAGAAGCTGGCGTACCAGATCCAGTTGCTCGTCGCATTCCCCTAAATGCAACTGACATTGTGAGGGTTAGAAGTGAGGGGAAGAGCTTTGCCGCCATCGGGCGCCTTTTTGGAGTTTGCCAAACTACAATCTACGACCGAATCAAAGAGGCCGACCCGTCGTTGCTCGGTTTTGTGCGAACCGGGCCACAACTCGACCCCAATCAGATCGTAATGATGAGAGAGAACGGCATGAGCTTCAACAAGATTGCGCATACGTTGAAAGCCACGGTGAACCGAGTCTGGACGATTTACTACAACACGACAGGTAAGACCCCTCGAACCCCAGGTGATGTCCGCGGAAATCCCTCTGAAGTACTCCGGCTTAGGAAAATGGGGATGACGTTCGACCAAATAGGCGCTGAATTGTCGATCTCAAAGTCGTATGCCAACATACTATTCAGTCAGGTCACGCATAGCGTCCGCCGCGACAGCGGCTTCGTTCAAACGCGGTTCTCGTGAGTTACCCCCCCAAAGATCGACGCTCCGGAAGTTATCTGGCTCGGCGTACGCCACCAGTTCGGCCGCTCTGCACGAAAAACGTCAGTGTTCAAACGATGTTAGCGGCAAGTTCGCGCTCAGAGGGCGGCCATTGGCGAACTTGGTCAAAAGCCGACTTTGCGGGAGTTTAGGTGGACGCAAACTGCTCTTGCTCGTCTAAGCCGGGAAGGGGTAGGGAATACTGCATTACGCCAGATAGCGGCAAAAGACCTGCGACAAATAGCTACCAAAGCAACACTGTGAGGTTTCAGAGAGATTCTTCCCGGACGGGTATGAAGAACCGGAAGACGGTTCCGCCTCTGGTGCCTAGAGATTTCTGGCGGGAGCGGAACCGGATGCGGCCCTGGTGTTTGCTGACGATCTCGTGGGAGATCCAGAGGCCGAGGCCGGTTCCGGTGTTTCCCTTTGTGGAGAAGAAGGGCTCGAAGATGCGATCGTGGGTGGCGGGGTCCATCCCTATGCCGTTGTCGGCTACAGTAATGGCGATGCCCTCGCGGCCGTGTTTCCAGTCATGGGCAAAGGAGGTACGGACGATGATGCGTCCGCCCTCGGAAACCGCATCGATGGCGTTTCCAATGAGGTTGGCGAGGACCTGCCGTATTTCTCCGTCGTGGGCGAATATGAGGGGATCGGCGCGGAACTGGCGGACGACCTCGACCCGGAGATGGCGGAGGCGGGATTCGAGCAGAGAGAGGACGGTGCCGATGAGCTCGTGGATATCGGTGTGGGCGGGGCGGGTGGAGGCGCGGTGAAAGCGGAGGGTCTGGACGGTGATCTGGGTGACGCGGTCGAGCTCTTTCTGGGCGAGATCGAGATAGCCGCGAGCCTCGATGGGCAGACTGGTTTGGGAGATGAGGTAGAGGCAGTTAGTGATGGCTTCGAGGGGGTTGTTAATCTCGTGGGCAATAGAAGAGGCGAGGCGACCGACGACGGCGAGCTTCTCGCTGCGGCGGAGGACCTCCTCGCTTTTCTTCTGGAGAGAAAGGTCGGCGATGAAGGCAGCAAGTTGGCGCTTCTCACTGGAGTCCTCGGGGTTGAGGGAGGCTACTCCGATAAGGACTTCGACAGGGGTGCCATCGCGAGTGGTGCAGACGGACTCAAAGGGCTCGGTGGAGATCGTGCCGTTGGCGAGTGCGGTGGTGTGAGCCTCGGTGAGCGCTGGGCAGATCGAGGTGAGCGCGATGGAGCCAGACAGGAGACCGGTCTCGGAATAGTGGAGAAGGCGCTCGGCGGCGTGGTTCGCGTAGGTGATGTGGCCGGCGAAGTCGCTGATGATGAGGCCCAGAGGCATGGCTTCGACAAGAGAGTGAAAGCGGGCTTCGCTGGCGCGGAGTGCAAGCTCGGCAGCGAGGCGGTTGCGGCGGGTGGAAGCATCCTTGAGCTCGCGGTGGATAGCGGGGGCCAGGCGGGTGAGGTTGTTCTTGGAGACGTAATCATGGGCCCCGGCGCGCATGGAGGATACGGCGGTCTCCTCGGAGACGGCTCCCGAAAGCATGATGAAGGGCAGATCGAGACCCGAGGACTTGAGCAACTGGAGTGCGGCGGGTCCGCTGAAGTTGGGAAGATTGTAGTCTGCGAGAACGACGTCAGGAAGGTCTGGAGCACGGAGAGCGTCGAGCATCTCCGCCGCCGTTTCGACCCTCATGGTTTTGGGCACAAATCCGTTGCGGCTCAGATGCCGCTCCAGCAGGGCTGCATCGTCGGCGTTGTCCTCCACCAGCAAAACGCGAACGGGGCTTGATTCTAGATCTGCGATGGGCATTCGTTGAGCACCAGCCAGTACATTCCAAGCTGCCGCGTAGCCTCCGCAAAGTCCGTGAAGTTCACCGGCTTGCGGATATAACTGTTGACCCCAAGCTGATAGCTGCGAACGATGTCGCGCTCCTCGTCCGAGGAGGTAAGGACAACAACGGGTAACATGCTCGTGGCAACGCCTTGGCGAATGCGCCGCAGAACTTCGAGGCCATCAATCTTGGGGAGCTTGAGATCAAGCAGAACGACCTGAGGCTTAATCGCGTTCTCACCAAAGAGAAGGTTGAGGGCTTCTTCCCCGTCGCGGGCGACTCGTACATCATTGGCGATATTGGATTTCTTAAGGGCGCGAATCGTAAGGAGTTCGTGATCAGGATCGTCCTCGACCAGGAGGATAAGCTTAGTACTGTCTATCATTACAGCTATCCTAACGTAAACCAGAATGTCGCGCCGTGATTGATGACGCTGTCGGCCCAGATATCCCCGTGATGGCGGTGGATGACGCGGGCGACGGTGGCGAGTCCGATTCCAGAACCCTTGAAGTCCTTGTCGCCATGCAAGCGGTTGAAGGCGGTGAAGAGCTTGTCGGCGTAAAACATATCGAAGCCGGCGCCGTTATCACGGACGAACCAGGCCTTCTTCTCCTTATCCCAACCGAAGTCAACAACGGTGGTGGGCATCCTGGAACTGAACTTGACGGCGTTGCCCAGAAGGTTTTCGAGGGCTATGCGAAGGAGTTTGGGATCGCCCGAGGTCTGCAGGTTGGGCTCAATGTTGAAGGTGATGTCGCGGTCTGGGTTCTCCTCGATGAGAAGGGAGGCAACGGACAGGGCGAGTTGGCTGATGTCAAAGAATTCGCGGACGCTCTCGGCACGGGTGATGCGGGAAAGTTGGAGGAGGGCGTCGATGAGCAGTCCCATACGCTGGACGCTTTTACGGACGCGATGGATATAGTCGCGGCCGGTCTCGTCGACGGCGGTGGCGTAGTCCTCTTCGAGGGCCAGGCTGAAGCCGTCGATAGTGCGGAGGGGAGCGCGGAGGTCGTGCGAGACGGAGTAGCTGAAGGCTTCGAGCTCGCGATTGATAGTCTCCAACTCGGCGGTGCGGAGCGTGATCCGCTCTTCCAGCGTTGCGTTGAGAGAACGGATCTCTTCGGCTCGCTCCTCGGTTTCGGCGTGGGCCACAGCGAGGCGTACACCGGTGACTTCTGCCGCGATGCGTAGTTGGCGTTCGTGCGTGAAATAGCGGAACATGAGGACGATGAGCAGGAAGTCCAAAGCGCTGGCGAGGGCTACAGCGTAGCGGGCTCGGGTGCTATTGGACTGCGCGGTGGCCATACGCAGGGCGAGCAGCTTGTTCTCTTCGGACTCCATATCGTCGGCGATGCGCCGGAGGTGATCCATCTCAGCTTTGCCGGTGCCACTGAGGACGAGAAGACGGACCGTGTCAGTGCTGCCGCTGCGGCGAAGATCGATACCCTGCTGCAGAAGAGCGAGCCGTTGCTCAACAATGGCGCGCATCTCGGTGATCCTGTGCTGCTGGCTGGGATTGTCTGAGGTGAGGGCCTGAAACTGATTGATCTCAGTGGGCAGATCACGCGTGGCTGAATAATAAGGCTGCAGGTAATCGTCATCACCGGTGATGAGATAGCCCCTGTTGCCGGTCTCGGCATCCTTGGCGGAACTCATGATGCGCTCGACCTGAGTGATGGTTTGCCAGGTGTGCTCGACCCAGTAATCGCTTTCAAGGAGAGAGGCGACTGCGCGAAAGGCAAACCACGCGTTGAGAGCGACAACAACCGCGGCGACAAATAGCAGGGCTGGAACTAAGATACGGCTGGCCTTGGGTTTCATTATGTGGCTTCATTCTACGATGGGACGCAAGAGCGATTCACCCCGTGAACCTTGGTGAGAGTCTGCGTCTCCAGACTCGCTCTGGGTGTCGTTTTGCTAATTATTTGGCGCACTTCTGTGCTAATTATGTGGCAGACTCGTGCGTGTGGACGAGCTTTCCGCCATTCCGCAAGCGTCGCGTGAGATCGCCCTGCAGCGCTTCGAATTGCTGCGGCCACACCTTGAGGGGGTACGCCCACTCCGCTTGCCATCCCGACACAATCTCAATACCCTGTCCCTTGCGAGCCATCTGCTTCGTCCTCCTTGTGAATGTCGTCTGCTAAACAACATCCTAAGGAATCGCTTCAGGTGGCTCGCTCAACAAGCCCACTCAGCCGCTTCTACAGAACTTTATGGACTCAATCCTTCGCGATGGGTATCGGCGCGGCGACGCCACATGCTCCGTCGTAGTGCGCGAAAAACGGGGCGGTCTCAACCGGTCG
>PLHC01000073.1 GCA_003138795.1 Granulicella sp.
CCCCCATAAGCGATAAGATAAGGATTGACTCCTCTGAAGCCGAGGGATAGCCTTTCCGCATGACTGAACTCGACGATTGGCAGATTCTGCTGGGGCTATTTCCCTCGGACTGGCGGCAGTTAGGCAGAAGCAGCGGTGCTGTCCGTCGATTGCGGGGCTTTCCTTCGCTGGATGCTCTCTTGCGCACGCTGCTCCTGCATGTGGGGTGTGGCTGGTCGCTGCGGGAGACATCGGTGCAGGCTAAGTTAGCGGGCATTGCAGAAGTCTCCGATGTGACCTTGCTGAACCGTCTTCGCGATGCTGAGAACTGGCTTCGGCAGATGTGCCAGGAGTTATGGAAGGACAACGGGGTTCAGCTGCAGCCAAGCTTCGGAGGCAGAGCCGTGCGTTTGCTGGATGCGACCGTGGTCCGCGAACCCGGCAAGACAGGCAGCCAGTGGAGGATTCATTACAGCCTCCGCCTGCCCACCCTGGAGTGCGATCACTTCGATCTGACCTCGACGCGCGGCGTCGGCGCAGCCGAACGCTTCGGGCGGTTTCGCTTTCAGGCCGGAGAACTGGTGCTGGCCGACGCAGGCTACTGCCATCCAGCCGGTATCGCCGCCGTTGTAGCCGCTAAGGCCGATGTCTGTGTGCGCCTCAGTCCTCATGGTTTGCCCGTATTCGATGAGAAGGGCAAGCCGTTCCCGTTGTTGAAGCGGCTTGCCAGGCTGCGTAAGGCTGGCGATCTCGCCGGCTGGAAGGTATGGATCAAGTCCGGCGACGAGCGGATCGCAGGTCGCGTCTGCGCGATACGCAAGAGCCCGGACGCCATCGTGCGGGCGCAGCGGCGGCTCACGCTGAAGGAGCAAACCGGGAAGACAGTCGGCGCAACCACCCGCAGATATGCTGAGTACGTCCTCGTCTTCACCACCTTGCCGGACTCCGACGCGAGTGTCGATCAGGTGCTCGAAGCGTATCGGCTGCGCTGGCAAGTGGAACTGACCTTCAAGCGTCTCAAGTCGATCGCACAGATTGGACATGTCCCGAAGCATGATGATCAGAGCAGTCGAGCCTGGCTCTACGGCAAGCTGTTCGTCGCCTTACTCAGCCAGAAATTAGCCCGAGTCGGAAAGACCATTTCCCCCTGGGGCTACCTCCTGCCGCAAGCGCCCTACACCCAGCCCATGGCGTGAGTTCGAGTTCGCTCTTCATCAAGTGCTTGCAGCCATCACCCCTCGGCTGCCACTTACCTCTGTCATGCAACGCTGGAACGAAATAGCCGAAGCACTCAGCGAGCCAAGCAGGCGACGAAGACCGCAGCTTGAATCCTTATCTTAGCGCTTATGGGGGGTACCCCCTCCCCCCCCCTGATTTTGTAAAGTCTCTGCTTGCCGCAGTTACGAAAATTACTGGCTGTAAAGTATTCCATTCAGACACTTTACGGGCAAAGTGTTCATAGGATGCGACTTAGGGGAGATTTTTGCAGCCAGCCATGGAGCATGCAGGGTTCTCAGTTATTCGTTTTGAATTTATCCCCTACTTCTATTGTAAGGAGTGGGGACGAGAACTATGCCAGGTTTTGAAAAGATAAATCGCAAGTGTTTACAGGGGGTTTGGTGATTTTAGCGGGGTTGGGGGGCTTGACAAGGTTTTTTGTGGAAGACGGCGACGCACCGCTATTTACCAGTGCTTGAGGAGCGGAACGATGAGCGGTGCGAGCACGGCGGTGATAATGCCGTTTGCGCCGATGGCGACTCCCGCGAATGCGGCGGAGATGGTGTGTTGCGGAATCACGCGGGAGGCTCCTATGCCGCTGCCAGCCGTCCCGGCCGCAAGGCCACGCGCAGCCGGCTCATGAATCTTCATCCAGCCAAGAACATGATCAATGCTCACGGCTACGAGAATGCCCCCGATGATCGCGAGCACGGCGGAGAGCGATGGGACTCCGCCAATGCTCTGCGAGACCGCAATCGCAATCGGCGTGGTGAGCGATTTGGGCGCCATCGAGAGGGCGACGGCCTGGCTGCCGCCAAGCAGCCGTACGAATCCGTAGCCACCGACCATTCCGACAACCGAGCCGGCGCATAGCGCGGCAAGCATCGGCCAGAAGCCACGGCGCATGTGTTCGAGGGCACGCACCATGGGAATGGCGAGCGCGACGGTTGCAGGCCCCAGCATAAAGTGGATGAACTGCGCTCCGGAGAAGTAGGCCTGGTAGGAGAGATGGAGCAGACGAAGCGTCACGCCGATGATCAGAATGGCGATGAGCACCGGGTTTGCCAGTGGATTGCGCAGACGTTTCTGGATTGCGACGCCGAGGAGATAGGCGCCAATTGTCAGCACGATGGCAAACAGCGGAACGACGCCGGGCGAGATGGTGAGGGGGAGCAGAGACCAGTTCATAGAGCATCCTGGCTAATAGCGGCTCGGCGTCCGAGGCGGTGCATGATCCACGCTGTCGTAATCAACGTGAGGAAGGTGGAACCGAGCAGGGCGACGGAGATGGGCAGCCATGCGGAGCGGAGGAGCGCCAGGTTGGCGACAATCCCCACGCCCGCCGGAACGAAGAGAAGGGGGAGCCACCCCAGGAGGCCATCGGCGGCTTGCTCGAGCACCGGTTCCGGGTCACGGCGGCGCAGGATGTACCACGCCGCCAGCAGCACCATACCGATCACCGGCCCAGGTACCTTGATGTGCGTTACGGCGCGAAGCGCCTCACCCGCGAGTTGGAAGATCAGCAGGACGAAGATTGCCTTGAGCATCGTCATAGGTTGAGGCTACTACAGGGAAACGGCGGCGCTGCCCGCTGCTGTGCGTTGCCAACTGCGGGGCCAGATAGACTGGCTGGAGAATGTCCAAGGCCACCAACGCGGCAGACAAACAACCGGCGGCGCCCAAACGCGGCAACCGGCCGGGCGAGGCTGCTCCGGTGCTGGGATTCACTGCGGCGGGGTTTCGACGAAAGCTGGGGCGCTGGTATCGCGAGCATGCGCGCGAGCTGCCATGGCGGGGCGTTGACGATCCGTATGCGACGTGGCTGTCGGAGATCATGCTGCAGCAGACACGCGTGGCGACGGTGATCGGTCGCTACCGGGAGTTTCTGCTGCGGTTTCCGACGATCCACGACCTGGCTGCGGCGGATGAGGCGGATGTGCTCGCGCTGTGGAGCGGGCTGGGATATTACGGGCGGGCGAGGATGCTGCTCCGTGGGGCGCAGTTTGTCGAGTGCGAGATGCAGGGCAAGCTGCCGCGCACGGCGGTGGAGTTGCGCACGCTGCCGGGTGTTGGCGAGTACACGGCGGCGGCGATTGCGAGCATCGCGTTTGGCGAGAGCGCGGCGGTGCTCGACGGCAATGTGGAGCGAGTGCTGCTGCGGTTGCTGGGCGAGGCGGAGGAGAAGTCAGCGCGGGCTCGAGCGCGGCTGGTAGCGACAGCGCAGATGCTGACGCCGCCGGCAAGCCGTGGGCGCGCGGCCAAGGGCAATCCGCCGGGAGACCATAATCAGGCGATGATGGAGCTGGGAGCGACGCTCTGCCTGCCGCGGTCGCCGCTCTGTCTGCAATGTCCGGTGATGGATCTGTGCAGGACGCGCGGGGAGCATGCAACGGTCGCGCGCGCCAGGATGCAGAGCCGGACCGTCTCGCATCTGTTGGCGCTGCGCAAGCGTGGCGTTGCGACCGAGGTGCTGCTGGAGCGACGCCCGCGAGATGCGGCGTTGATGGCAGGGATGCTGGAACTGCCAGCGCTGCCACTGGATGCGACGGAGGGACGCGAGCCGGCGCTGCGGCTCCGGCACGCCATCACCAACACGAACTACTATGTCCAGATCTTTACCGAGAGAGTTATTCTCGAAGGTCAGATGGCGGAGCCTGCCTTGGAGCAATCGCTTTTGGAGAAGATTCCAGCGGCAAAAGCAGACCTCCGGTGGACGCCCACGACCAAGTTGGTGCAGCTGCCGCTAACCGGGCTTGCGCGCAAGACGCTGCAACGGCTGAAGGTGATGGCCGTGCCTCCGTTTAAGATCGGCTCGGAGCGATGACGGCTCGTGCGTCGTTACTGGGCTGCTGAGGGTTCGAGCAGCACGGTGACGGCGGGGCTTTCGTTGCCCTTCGCGTCGATCGCGGTGACGCTGTAGCGATAGCGGGGGGTGGGGTTAGCCGTGGTGTCGTGGAAGGATGGCACGGGGATGGGCGCGGTGTTCAGTCGCGTGCGCGGGGCGGCTGGGTTGCTGGTGGCCGCTGGTTCGCCGCTGGCATTGAGAGGCTCGCGATAGACGTTGTAACCGGCGAGTCCTGCGAGCAGGCCAGTGTCGTCTACCGGCTGCCAGATGAGGTCGACGGCGAAGGCTGGCGATGTGCCGGTGGGCGCTGAGGGTGCGCTGGCGAAGAAGCCGACGGCGGTCAGGCCGGTGGGGGCGAGGGGCGGGTAGATCTCGCGCAGAGTGAAGGTGACCGGGGCGGAGAACAGGCTGCGCAGCTCGATGGAGTTGTCGCCAAGTCGAACGGTCACGCGGCTCTGGGCGCTGTAGCGATAGGGAGTGTCTGGGGCGGCGGTTGTGTCGAGGGTGCGATTCGGCTGCGAGGCGCTGTCGGTTGGCCCCTGGGTTCCCAGCCAAACGATGCTGGGTGCGGCCGCGCTGGCGCTGCTTGAGGGCTTCTGCTGCTTAGGGTGCGTGGGTGCTAGATCTTCGCGACGGAGCAGGACATCGCCAGTCTGTGCGGAGGCATTCCAACCCAGAACAACGCCCAGACGTGAGCCCTCGGCGTGGAGACCATCGACGGGAGCAGGAGGCGATCCGGCCGCGGTAAACGCTGGGGCAGACGCTCCAGCGGAGCGGCTTGCAGCGCTGAAGAACTCGACGCGGTAGCCGAGCAGACGCGGGCTGCCCTGGGCGAGGCTGGCGGGGAGTGTGTCCGTCCAGGTGACGAGGTTGTGCTTGCCGCCTGGGCCAGCAGTGGCGACGGTGGTCTTTGAGGAGGCAACGGGGAGACAGGGCTGGCGCTCGAGCTGGCGGCAGAGCTGGCCCGTGACCTTTCCGCCGCGCAGGGGAAGCTTGTCGGTGGAGCGTGAGGGCGCGGTGAAGCGCAGCTCTACCGTGTCGCCGATGCGGGTTACAGCGAGGTCGCGGACGGGTTGGGGCAGGCCGAGCGAGGGGGCGCGTGGCGGCCCGGGGCTGGCGCATCCAACGGCGGCCAAAACCGCAGCAAAAGCAACGTAGCGGATGAGCAGGGAGGCAATGCGCCCGTCGTTGCGGCGAAACAAGTCCATGGCAATGAGCCTAGCATTTGGAGAGGTGCAGCCCCACGGGAGAACGGCTCTAGTCGAGGAAGAGTTTTTCGACGTTGAGCCAGCTGTCGACGCGGCGGTAGCCCGTGATGTTGACGTTGGCGGGCGAGGTGTAGATGATGCCTTCGCCGCGGAAGACGCGGAGCTGGCGGGGATTGTCGTCGATGAGGAAGTCGGCGCGGAGGATGCTCTTGTCGCCGCAGAAGACGATGCGCGAGGAGGGGATGAAGGGGAAGTGTTCGGCGAGCCACTGGTATTTGGCGGCGAAGCTGGTGGGGACTTCCATCGCTGCGGAGGCGATGAAGACGTCGTAGCGGGACTGGAGGCGCTCGAGGACCCGCTGGGCGTCGGGCATGACGCGGAGGACGCGGAAGAAGTCGTCGGTGCGGAGGTAGGCGTCGATGGCGGTGCGGCGGTCGGAGGGGGCGGCTTGCCAGAGGCGGCGGCCGTGGAGATCGGCGCGGGTGAGCGGCTCGGGGAAGTCGTCGGGGAAGTCGCGGTTGTAGCGGAAGAGGTGCTCGCCGAGGGCATCGGCGATGACTTCATCCATGTCGACGGCGATGACCTGACGGGCGGGCGGTTGCGGAAAAGACATGCGGCGGGGTGGTCTCCTGTGGCGAACCCGTCTTAGCGACGATGAGGCTGTCGCGAAGGCGGGTTCCCGGCTTTAGGTGGTGGTGACGGAGGCGAGACGGGCTGGATCGGAGCTCGCAGCAGCCAGCTTTTCGCCGGGGGCCCAGCGGACGGGGGCGTCGCGGCGGGGGTCGTAGAAGAGCATGCGGCCGCAGGTCTCGCAGGTGAAGATNNCGGACCATCATCTGGCAGGCGGCGCACTTGTGGTCGATGGCTTCGGAGATGCCGGTGCCCTTGGCTTTGGCGATGCGGTCGTAGATGGAGAGGCGGGCCTCGTCGATGAGGGCGCGGGTGGCGGCGCGCTCGGCTTCGATGGAGGCGATGGAGGCATCGTGGTGGGCGGTGAGGTCGGCGGTGCGGGCGCGCTCGGAGGCGAGAGTGGCGGTGGTGGCTTCGAGTGCGGCGGCGGCGGCGGACTTCGCGGCTTCGTGCTGGTCGGTTCGCTCGAGCGAGGCGAGCTCTTCGTCTTCGAGCCGGGAGATGGTTTGCTCGGAGAAGTTGATCTCGTGCTCGAGTGCGGTGATCTGCGCGGCGGAGGTGGCGGACTCCATCTGCTTGCGGAGGCGGGAGATTTTGCCCTGGCGGTCTTTGACTTCGAGCTCCTGGGAGCGGCGGAGAGTTTCTTCCCTGGTCAGGGCGCGGGTGGCGTCGGCAAGGGCGACGTCGGCTTTGGCGCGGGCGGTCTGGGCGGCGGCGACGCGAAGTGGAGCGTCGGCGAGCTCGGCGCGGAGGCGGCGGAGCTCCAGGTCTTGCGCCTGCAGGATGATGAGGTGTTCGAGATCGGCGTTCATCGGATGGGCTCCTTTCGCGAGAACGGCTGAGGAAAGGCTAGCACGGTGGGGCGAGTGGTGGGCGCGGGCCCACGCACGTCGCGATCAGACGCGAGGTCAAGCTGCCGTGCCTGGACGTTGCGGCATCTTACAGAGTGCAGCGACTGGCAGCAATGTGCCTTGGATGCCGGGCTGGAAGGAGAAGCGATGAATAAGCAGTTGAAGGGCAAGAAGATAGCGATTTTGGCGACGGATGGCTTTGAGCAGAGCGAGTTGATGGAGCCGATGAAGAACCTGGAAGATGCGGGAGCGAAGGTGATGGTGCTGTCGATTAAGCCGGGTGAGATTAAGGGCTGGGCCATGGCCGATTGGGGTAAGACGGTGAAGGTCGATGGCCTGGTGAAGGATGCGAAACCGGCGGAGTTCGACGCGCTGGTGCTGCCGGGTGGGCAGATGAATCCGGATAAGCTGCGCATGGATAAGGACGCCGTGGCGTTTGTGAAGGCGTTTGCGGAGAGCGGAAAGACCGTTGCGGCGATCTGTCATGGACCGTGGACGCTGATCGAGGCCGGCGTGGTGAAGGGCAAGACCATGACGTCGTGGCCTTCGGTGAGCACGGACCTGAAGAATGCGGGCGCGCACTGGGTGGATAAGGAGGTCGTCGTCGACGGCAAGTTTATTACCAGCAGAAAGCCGAGCGATCTTTCGGCGTTCGTGAAGGCGATCGTGGAGTCGGTGGGTGGAGCGGGGTCGCAATCGAGAGCGGCGTAGAAGGCTTCCGCTGGCGAGAGAAGGGTGCGGCGCGGAGGAAAAGTTTCGATTCAGGCCCGGTTGCATCGGCTTGAACCCGCCGCATCACGGCTCCGCGCTGTATGCTCTTCCTGCACCTGCGCTCGCAGAACATGGCATCGTCTGTCGAGCCGGCCTTCGTTCCTTTACCGTCCTCGATTCCCCGCCCGCCGATCAGGGAGACTTACTGCTATGAAAGTCCCACCGATAGCCAGACTTTTCGCAGGCGCTCTTTTTCTATCTTCGATCGCCGCTGCGCCGCTCGCGTTATCCGCATCGGCGCAGGACGAGGGTACGAATGGCCTGCCCAAGGTGCTGGTCGTTCAGCGCGAATTCACCAAGCCCGGCAAGGGCGGGGCCATCCACGAGAAGACCGAGGGCGAGTATAAAGCAGCCATGTTCGAGGGAAACGGGCAGACGCACTACCTGGCGATGACGTCGATGTCCGGGCCGGATAGAGTTGTCTTCCTGAGTGGCTACCCGACGTTTGCCGCGTGGGAGGCGGAGAACAAGAGCGTCGACAAGAATGCAGCCCTGTCGGCTGCGCTGGATCGCGCGGCGGTGGCCGACGGCGAGCTGCTCTCCGGCACCGATTCGAGTGTGTGGGTGCGGGAGGACGAGATGAGCCTCAACTCGAGCAATCTTGTGGGAGTGCGGTATATGGGGATCGAGCAGTTTTGGATCAAGCCCGGTCGCGGAAAAGAGTGGGAGGAGATCGTCAAGATGGTGAAGGACGCCTACATGAAGGGTGTGCCGAGCGCGAGCTGGACGATGTTCCGATTGATGTATGGAGCGAAGGGCACGAAGGGTATCGGGTTTGCCGTGTTTATTCCGCTGAAGTCGCTGGCGGAGGTCGATCAACACTTTGCCGATGGCAAGCAGTTTACCGACACGCTGGGCAAGGATGGAATGAAGAAGCTCGTGCAGCTTGAGGCTTCGTGCGTTGAAACGGAGCAGACGAACCTGTTTCAATTTAGCCCGAAGATGAGTATTCCGTCGGAGGCGTTGGTGCAGGCAGAGCCGGACTTCTGGACGCCGAAGACGATGGCGCCCGCGAGGCAGGCAGAGCCGAATCGAGCGCAGGTGGAGACGAATCGAGCGCAGTAGGTGAAGGAAGATAGGCAGAACGGGCGGCGCTGATTGCGCCGCCCGGTTTATTTAATGCCGTAGGTTTGGGGGACGGGGAAGGGGTTGCGCTCGGCGAACTGGGTCTGGTGCCAGTAGGGGTAGGCGGGGGTGCGGGCGCTGGCGGCGTCGAGCCTGGCGATCTGCCCGGGGGTGAGGGACCAGCCGGAGCTGGCGAGGTTGGCGCGGAGTTGCTTGTCGTCGCGAGCGCCGATGATGACGGCCGAGACGGTGGGGCGGGAGAGTAGCCAGTTGAGGGCGATCTGGGGGACGGTCTTGTTGATCTCCTTCGCGACCTCGTCGAGCGCGTCGACGACTTTGTAGAGGTACTCGTCGGGCATGATGGGACCGCCTTCGGCGGCTTTGTGGAGGCGGCTGGTTTCGGGCAGGGGTTGGCCGCGGCGGATCTTGCCGGTGAGACGGCCCCAGCCGAGCGGCGACCAGATGAGTGCGCCGACGCCCTGGTCGAGGGCGAGGGGCATTAATTCCCATTCATAGTCGCGGCCGATGAGCGAGTAGTAGACCTGGTGGCCGACGTAGCGGGCCCAGCCGTAGCGCTCGGAGACGGAGAGCGACTTCATGAGGTGCCAGCCGGAGAAGTTGGAGCAGGCGATGTAGCGGACTTTGCCCTCGCGAACCATCTTGTCGAGGGTGTTGAGGGTCTCTTCGACGGGCGTGGTCGCGTCGAAGGCGTGGAGGTGGTAGACGTCGATGTAGTCGGTGTGGAGGCGCTTGAGGGAGTTGTCGAGGGCCTGGATGAGGTGGTAGCGGGAGCTGCCGACGTCGTTGGGACCGGTGAGATTGCCCTGGCGGAAGGTGGCCTTGGTGGAGAGGAGAACGTCTTCGCGCTTGAGGTGGGAGATGGCTTTGCCGAGCATGGTCTCGCTGGCACCGTCGGAGTAGACATCGGCGGTGTCGAAGAAGTTGCAGCCGGCTTCCATGCAGATGTCTATTAATTCGCGAGCTTGCTGTTGAGACGTGTTGCCCCAGGCGGCGAAGAACTCGTTGCCGGCGCCGAAGGTTCCGGTGCCGAAGCAGAGCTCGGGGACTTTGAGGCCGGAGCGGCCGAGAGAGCGGTAGTTCATGGGGGGACTCCAGTGGAAGTAGGAAGTAGGAAGTAGNNCAGGTCCTTCGACTCGCTGCGCTCGCTCAGGATGACAATTCCCAGGTCTCAGGATGACAATTTCCCAAGTAGGGCTAGTCGTCCATCTGCTGGTCAGTAGTTGGATGCGCGGGGGGCGGGGAAGTCGCGGGAGAGGCCGAGTTTGAGTGCGGCAGCGTCGAGCGCCGATTGGGTGTGGAAGAAGAGGTGCCGCGGGTTGGAGTGGGGGTAGAAACGGATGAGGATCTCGGAGTGCTCGACGGCGTCGTCGATGCCGTCGTGGAAGGGGTAGCCGAGGTCTTGCAGGAGATGGAGGCTGCCCTCGTCGCCGGAGGGGTTGCCGTCGTCGCCGATGATGGCGAAGACGGAGCGGTGGGTGCGGAGGGAGGTGACGGCGACGAAGTCTCCGAGCCGGGCGCCGCGGCGGCGGGCGCGCTTGCCGAGGACGACGTAGTTGATCTTCGTGGCGTCGACGTAGCGGCGGGGGTCGCGCTCGTTGGTGTTGGCGGGATCGGTGTAGGCGGTTTGCGAGATGTAGAGGCCGGGGTAGGGGTCGTGCGGGCCCTGGACGATGGGGACGTTGGGGTGGTCGTCGTCGGTGAGGTAGCCGACGATTGCGGAGTTCGGGCGGCGGCGATAGTGGGCGTCGCGGAGGTTGTCGAGGGTGTGCGAGCCGGGCGGGCCGTAGGCGTTGGGCGCACCGTCGACGTCGACGTCCATGCGATGGGTGAGGATGTCCTGCGCGGACGGCGAGAGGTGCTGCGCACGCGGGTCCTGCGCGGACGGCGAGAGGGGGAGAAGGAGGGCGAGCGCGAGGGTGGCGAGGGGTTTCAGCAAGCTGGTGGCTCTCCTGCGGTTAGATGTCGTGCAGGCCCACTCATGACGATAAGACTGTCATGAATGGGGCACCCGGCACCAGAGGCGCTTGCAGGATTGGACGACTGCACCTCTCGGTTAGACGCGCATGTGCGGTGACGGTGGGGACGCGCAGCGCCTCACTATATTTTGCAGTGTGCCGATGAGGGGAAGGAACCGCTCGGTGAAAGGGAAAGATGCCCCAGGAAGAGATCGACTTTCAGTTTCTGACGGAAAGCAGCATGGATGTGATCTGTCGCATTGGATTGGATCGCACGATTCATTATGTTTCGCCCTCAAGTCTTAAGGCCTACGGTTGGGAACCGGCTGAGGCGCAAGGCGGGACGATGGA
>PLHC01000016.1 GCA_003138795.1 Granulicella sp.
AATTCACACCGCCCGGCATGGTGTTCCCGGTCTCCCCGGTCATGCTCGACCGGATCGACATCTACCGCAACACGCTGCGCGCGCATTCGGGTCCCCTGATGAACTTCATCGAATGGCGGCCGACGCCCGAGAGAAACGTCGCGGTCCTGAACGATACGGCCGACCTGTACCGATATTTCGACTGCACCGAGGCGGCGGAGTTTCTCTACGCCTGCGTTGCGCGCGCCATCGATAAGGATCTGCCGCAGGAAATCGACTTCCTGCGCCGCAATGACGAGGCGATGCGCCGCATTATGAACACAATCGAGATGCCGGACAGAGTGGCAGAAAATCTCGTCAGATTTATCCGCCTGAACGAAGGCAAGCTAGGCCGCAAGCGGCACGAAGGCGAATTTGAAAATCTGACCGACGATGAAGTGACCTCCATCGAGACCATCGTCCGCGAAGCCTTCGAAGGCTTCGAAAGCTAGGAGAACGCGCCGTCTGCTCGGCTCGTCGGGGACGGTGGACGGACCCCGACGTACTACGGGACCGTGTAGGTGATGGAGAAGGAGTCGGCGAGATGGGAGCGGGCGTGAGGATGGCTCCGTGCTCGCGGATCGTGGGGAAGTCAGCATGCCAGGCTTCGAGCTCGGTCATGCAGTAGGGACACCAGCGGCTACGAAAGAAGGTGACGATGAGGAGGTGGCCCTCTGCCCCCGTCGGCGATCCTACGCGGTTCGCCGGATGGGATGATGCCTTCCTCAGCAAACTTCTGGAGATGTTTTGAAATGCAATTCCCCTGGTTTCAGCGCGTTCAAGTCTTGACACTCTCCCTCACACCCTTTAAGCTCATCACTAGAGATGAACCAGACCCACCACACCGCCGCCTTCTGTTGCATGTGTTGTCACATGCCGCGCTGTCGCGCCGGTGTCTGTCTGCTCTAAGCGAACGTCTTCAAACTTCGCCGTTAGCTCCAACACCCACGCATAGCTTCTCAGCAGCGTGGGTTTCGTGTTTCTGAGCCCAATTCCATCCCACATCTGAACCAACACATTAGGAGTTCCCCCTTGGAATCCCCCATCTCCACCGCCCACCATCGCAAGCTCGGCTTTAACGTCGACGCCGCGGCTATCGTCATCGCTCTCACCTTCGCCGCGCTCATCCGCCTCAATGTCATCCACCACATCAGCTGGTAATCCCCTGCACCGTTCTAATCCCTAATCCCTAATCCCTATCTCTCTTGTCCGCCCACACCATCTCGCTGCCCTCCCCCGCAACCGGCCAACCTCCGCGATCGCGACAGATCCTCGCGCTCATTCCCGGAACCCTTCTTCTCTTCGGCATCGGCCTCGCCGGCAAAGGCCTCGAGTCCCTCGGCATCTGGCTCCGCACCGTCCACCACATCTACTTCCCGCGCATCGAGTACGTCCTCTGGGCCATCATCCTCGGCCTCATCCTCTCTAACACCTTCACCCTCCCCCGCATCTTCCGCCCCGGCATCGCCACCTATGAACTCTGGCTCAAGCTCGGCATCGTCCTCGTCGCCGCCAAGTTCGTCCTCGGCGACGTCCTCCGCATCGGCGGCATGAGCCTCGGCCTCGTCGCCATCGAGCTTATCTTGTCTCTCACGGTGATGACGCTGCTCGGCCGCATCTTCAAGCTCCCACCCAAGCTCACCAGCCTCCTCGCCATCGGCAGCTCCATCTGCGGCGTCACCGCCATCATGGCCGCGCAGGGCGCTATCGAATCCGACGAAGACGACACCACCACCGCCATCGCCGCCATCCTTGCCCTCGGAGCTCTTGCTCTCTTCACCTTCCCCGCCATCGGGCACGCGCTCCACATGGGCCAGCAATCCTACGGCATCTGGTCCGGCCTCGCCGTCGACAACACCGCCGAAGCCACCGTCACCGGCGCCCTCTACGGAGACGTCGCCGGTCGCTTTGCCGTCCTCGCCAAGACCGCGCGCTCATCCTTCATCGGCTTCGTCGTCCTCGGCTACGCCGTCTACTGGGCATCGCAGGGTCAGGCCGCGCGTGTCGAACGCAAAGCCCTCTTCCTCTGGCAGAAGTTCCCCAAGTTCATCCTCGGCTTCGTCGCGATCTCCATCCTCGCCACCGCAGGCTTCTTCACCGCGTCGCAGCTCAACTCGCTCTCCAACCTCTCCAAGTGGGCATTCCTCCCCGCCTTCGCCGGCGTCGGTCTCCGCACCCAACTGCGCGACCTCGTCAACCAGGGCTGGCGCCCCATCCTCGTCGGCGTGCTCGGCGAAATATTCATCGCTCTCCTCACCCTCGGAATGGTCTTAGCGGTCTACCACCACGGAGCCGCTCTATGACTGCTCGCCGCTCCCACGCCTCAGATCTCGTAATCTCCCGCTGTTGTTGTCGCTGTTAGCCCCCAGCTAATCCAGGCGAGAACCAGCTCCCGAACTCTCAATCTTCAACCCCACCCAATCGACCTGCCGCAATAACACGCAGGCGCTGCTTCACACCACTCTCAGGAGAGCCATGCGCGCATCTATCCCAGCATCGTCACGAGCCATCAAGCACATTCGATCCATCGTCATCGCCCTGTTTATCATCACTCTCACACTCGCCGCTCGAGCCCAGGTCGTCGGCGGCACCATCGCCGGCACCGTTACCGACCCCTCCGGCGCCGTCATCCCCAACGCCCACGTCCTCGTCCATAACGACGACACCGGAACCCAGCGCTCCCTCACCACCAACAACTCCGGCGAGTACGCCGCTCCGTCCATCTCCGTCGGCACCTACACCGTCTCGGTCGATGCTCCCGGTTTCTCCCGCTACACCCGCAACAACGTCTCCCTCACTGTCGGCCAATCCCTCCACCTCACTCTCGCCCTCGCCGTCAGCGGCAGCGATACCGTCAACGTCCAGGACACCCCGCCCGCGGTCAACACCTCGACCGAGCAAACCTCCGGCCTCGTTGATTCGCGCCAAGTCAAGGAACTTCCCCTCAACGGCCGCAGCTACGATCAGCTCATCACACTCAACCCCGGTACCGTCAATTACACCAATCAGCGCTCCGGCGGCATCGGCACCTCAAACTCCTCGGTTGGCAACATGTTCGCCGTCTCTGGCCGTCGCCCCCAGGACAATCTCTTCCTCCTCAACGGCATCGAGTACACCGGCGCATCGCTCATCAACGTCACTCCCGGCGGCACCTCCGGCCAACTCCTCGGCATCGACGGCATTCGCGAATTCAACGTCGTCTCCGACACCTACTCCGCTGCCTACGGCAAGCGCGATGGCGCGCAGATCTCCATCGTCACCACCTCCGGCACCAACCAACTCCACGGTGACGTCTACGAGTTCCTTCGCAACAGCTTCTTCGACGCCCGCAACTACTTCGACCAGGCCCGCATCCCCGAGTTCCAACGCAACAACTACGGCGCCGCCCTCGGTGGTCCGATCAAAAAAGACAAGCTCTTTCTCTTCGCCAACTACGAAGGCTACCGCCAGAATCTCGGCATCTCCGACGTCACCCTCGTTCCGGATAACGAGGCCCGTCTCGGCTATCTCCCCAACTCTGCCGGAGTCGAAAAGCCTGTCACCGTCAACCCCATCTCCGCGAAACTCCTGAATCTCTGGCCCGTGCAGAACGGCCCCGAAGTCCTCAACAACGGTCTCCTCACCGGCATCGCCGAGTCCTTCAGCACCGCACCGCAGCACATCCGCGAAGACTTCGGCACCACCCGCTTCGACGCCAACCTCACTGGCAACGATCTTCTCTTCGCCGTCTACACCGTCGACGACTCCACCGCTCACACCCCCACCCAGGACCCCTACTCCATCGTCGACGAAGCTCTCCGCGAGCAGGTTCTCAGCGTGCAGGAGCAACACGTCTTCTCGCCCCACCTGCTCAACACCGCGCGTGTCGGCTTCTCCCGCGCCAGCTTCCTCTTCCTCGGCTCCGTGCCCGCCGCCATCCAGGCCGAAACCCCCACCTTCGTCATCGGCAAGCCCACCGGAGCCGTCGTCATCGCCGGCTCCACCGCTTCGAACGGAGCCTCCTCCATCACCACCGCCGGCGCCAACGTCGGATCCAACAACGCCATCACGCGCAACCTCTACACCTTCGACGACCACATCTTCTACACCCTCGGCAAGCAGCAGATCGAAGGCGGCATCTGGCTCCAGCGCCTGCAGTCCAACGACAACCTGGCGCAGGATCAATTCGGCCAGGCCTCATTCGCATCGCTCTCCACCTTCCTCACCGGAACCATCAAGACCTTCACCTACGCTCCCAGCCCCACCGAACTCGGCTGGCGTACCCTCTTCGCCAACGCCTACCTCGAAGACACCATCCACCTCACGCCCCGCCTCGAACTCCGCGCCGGCTTCCGCAGCGAATCCTCCACCGGCTGGACCGAAGCGCAGGGCCGCGCCGGCGTCTACAACATCACCGACAACATCATCAATACCAATCCCACCGTGCAATCCAACGCCCTCACAAACAACCGCGCTCTCTTCCTTCCCGAGCCGCGCCTCGGCCTCGCCTGGGACGTCTTCGGCGACGGCAAGACCAGCGTCCGCGCCGGTGCCGGCCTGCATCACTCCCTGCTCGACGCCCTCGACTATCGCCTCGACCAGGCCGCTCCCTACAACACCATCTACTCCTACTCCAGCAGCACCGTGGCCGCTCCCACCGGCACAACTCCGCTCATCTCGCCCTCCACTGTCGCAACTGACATCTCCACCCCGGCCGTTCTCTCCTACACGCTAAAGATCGAGCAGCAACTCGCTCCCGCAACCTCACTCACCATCGGCTACACCGGTTCGCACAGCTACCACCAGATCCTCTCCGGCGATCTCAACGAACCCGCATATGAAGTGCTCGCCAACAACGTCATCTACTACCCCACCACCACCAAGGCCAACCCTGCGCTCGCCAACTCCACCTCCTGGTGGTCGGGCGGCTCCGGCAACTACAACGCCCTGATCGTCGACCTCCGCCACGATCTCTCCCATGGCCTGCAGTTCCGCGCCAACTACACCTGGGCCAAAAACCTCGACGACGGCTCCGCCTGGAACACCTCCGTCTCCGCCAACACCCCCGCCTTCGTCGAAGTCCCCTCCCTGCCCCACCTCGACTACGGCCCTGCCGCCACCGACATCCGCAGCAGCGCCAACATCAACGCCACCTACGATCTCCCCTTCGGCAACGGCAAAGCGTTTCTCAGTAACACCAGTAAGTTTACCGGCCACGTCATCTCCGGCTGGACCCTCTCCACCATCGCCAATCTGCAAACGGGCTTCCCCTTCAGCCCCCAACTCGGCTACAACCCCACCGGCTCCGGCGACTCGCGCAACCCCGTCCGCCCCAACCTCAACCCCACCTTCTCCGGCTCGCTCTACACCCACGGCTCCACAGCCCAGCGTGCCGCCGAGTACTTCAACCCCAACGCCTTCTCCGCGCCCGCCTACGGCACGGTCGGCAACGCCAGCCGCGACAGCCTCGTTGGCCCTGGCTACGCTGACTGGGATCTCTCTCTCCTCAAGTCCACACAACTAACCGAGCGCACTCGCCTGCAATTCCGCGCCGAGTTCTTCAACATCCTCAACCACACCAACCTCTCCCTGCCCAACGAGGTCGTCTACTCCGCCGGCCCAACCCAGGGCACCACCGCCAACCAGACCACCGCAGCGACCCTCGGCTCTCCCGGTGTCATCACCGCAACGGCCAACACCAGCCGCCAAATCCAGCTAGGCCTCAAACTCCTCTTCTAACCCCAACGCGCACCCTCCATGCCACCAGGCAGCCCGATCCCCCTTCGCACGGAGCACTGCTCCCGGACATCATGCCGCGGAGCAGTGCATTCAGCGCGGATCTCGGCCCTAAATCAGCGCGTATCTCAACCCCAAAAGTATTTTCTTCAAAAACAGCCCAAAACTAGCATGTCATACCTGGCCACTTCGAGCGGACGGTCAGCGCGTAGCTGTAGCGGGTTGGAGATATTGCTCATAGAGTATCTTCGCCGTTTCGAGATTTCGGGTGTCGCCGGTCATCATCAGGTCCGCGTAGACCAGCAATGGCGGTGCAAGAGGTTTTTCCGTGCGGTCCAACTCCGGATTCCAAAACACATCGAGGATTTCGGCGTCTCCATTGGTTGCCGAGTACCGCCAAGAGCAGGAGAAGATTGAAGCTCAGAGGAAAGCCGATTTGGACCTCGCCGCTGCTTAACCGTTCCGTTCTGAATGTCAGCTCTACTGAATAAGAACCGGCTCGAAGAAGAAGAGCCGAATCTCTTCGACCACATCCGTCAGGCTGTCCGGTGCTGCTGTGAGTGAAGAGCGCTTCAGAAAGGCCTTCCACTGAACCTGCTTCACCGGGTCTGCTCCGAACTCACTGGACAGTCCGACGGGTTCAACTTCGATCTCCATCTTGCGATTCTCGAATGTCCGCTCGATAGCTTTGCGAAGGATGGCTTTGTTCAACTCTGGCTGACGTGAGAGCAGCCAGAGATCGAAGTAGTCTTTCATTCGGGTGTTAGACATGCGAAGTTGCGTCAGAGCTTGGAGCTTCTCTGCCATCACCGTTTCCCTGCTGTAGCCGGAAAGAACAGGTGCCGGGAAGTCGAGGATAGTCGGATAATTGAGTTGCTCTGGTCCAGGAGTCACCACATCTCCAAATCCAATATCAATCTGCATGTGGACACGGGCCGCATCCACTCGTCCGGTAAATGTAGTGCGTACGCCTGCGTAGTCTGCATCCTCCCGGATGGCACCACCGGAAAAGGATGAAGGGTCAAACACGATTCCGTCGTCCGCAACACAATCGGGGATATTTAAGCAGGCTTCATTTAGAAGTTACTGAGACAGTCTCGCTTACTTCTGATTATGCCGCTATGGCAGGTCGCGAGCAGCTTGACATCTCTGGTATATATCATGATATACATCATGTGAGGTGAGCAGCGATGGCACAGCTTGAAAAGGCCAAGGTCTTCATGAGCGGAAGGAGTCAGGCCGTCCGTATCCCGGCCGGGTTCCGATTTTCCAGCAACGAGGTCTACATACGTCGTGACTCTAAAAGTGGCGATCTGGTTCTCTCGCAAGCACCAGGTAGCTGGGAGGAGATCTTTGCCGCACTCGACAAAGTAGGTGTGCCGGATGACTTTCTCACACCGTCCGACCGAGCGCAGGTTCCTCCGCAGGAGAGGCCCGAACTGATATGACCTTCCTATACATGCTCGACACCAACATGGTTAGCTACATCGCGAGGGGCAGGTCCTCTGCTGCACGTACCCGGCTGGCCGCGTTGAAGGACGATGAAGTTGCCTGTATCTCAGCAATTACCGAGGCTGAAATATGCTACGGACTCGCCAAGAGGCCAGACGCAACGGCGCTCAGAAGTGTTATGGAGGGCTTTCTCGCTCGCCTTCGAGTCCTGCCGTGGGGCCGTGATGAGGCGCAATCCTACGGCGAATTGCGTGCGAAGCTGGAGGCTTCCGGGGCGACTCTAGGCCACATGGATATGCTGATCGCTGCTCATGCGGTTTCGATGGACGCGGTACTCGTGACCAACGATAAGGCGTTCGCCCAGGTGGATCAGCTTTCCGCAACGGTGAATTGGGCTACCGACCTGTAACCAAGATATAAGCATGAACACGCGCCAGTCTCACAATCGCCGGGTGATGCGTGTGTTCCCATCCAAGAGAAATATTGTCATACCAGACAGTTTGCGGACATTGCAAAAAAGGTATAATTAATGAATAGCATGGGTAGTTGGATTTTTGAATGAAGAGGTGAAGGCATCACTCGATGCGTTCCCTTTGGACATTCGAGCGAGCTTCCAACGCATATCCGAGTTGATTGAGTCGCATGGTCTGGAGCGGGTGCGGGAACCCTATGTGAAACACCTGGAGGGTCCGCTGTGGGAGATGCGCATGAAGGGCAGGAGCGGGATTGCGCGGGCCTGTTATGTCACTGCCGTGGGGAAGCGGGTCGTCGTCGTTCACGTCTTTGAGAAGAAAACGCAGAAAACACCAAGGCGGGAGATTCTAACCGCCCTCAAACGGGCAAAGGGGGTCCAATGAAGCGTAAATTTATACCGGCTGAGGAGTCCTTCACACAGTGGAAGAAAGATCCGAAGTACGTCGCTGAATATGCTGCGTTAGAAGAAGAGTTTGCACTCGCGTCCGCATTGATCGAGGCCAGGGGAAATGCCGATATGACACAGGAAGAGGTCGCGGAGGCGATGGGAACGACGCAGGCGGTCGTCGCGCGGCTTGAGAGTGGCAAAGTATTGCCCTCCACGCGCACGCTGGAGCGCTTTGCGAAAGCAACCCGCACTCGACTTCGTATCAGCTTTGAACCCAATCACGAGCCTGTTGCATTGAAGCGGAGATAGGAAGTCCGTCGCAGATCGGTGAACACCGATACTCCGGACTTCCGCGAGCATGGGCAAAATTGTGCCTTTATGCTTCGATTTGGCGGGTTTGTGTCTGGCGTCAACTACTCTTTCCGGTCCCGCAGATCGCGCAAGAACTCATACAGTCCGAGGCCGAAGTCCTTGGGCCACCAGCTCGACAATACACCATACGGTGTAGAAACGCAGTATCTGCACCAAAACTCACTACTGCATCACTTTGTGAAATGGTGTAGCATGTGAACATGAGAACGAGTGTCAATCTTGATGCAGACGTTTATAGCTTTGCGTCTGCATATGCAGGCGCAAAGGGAATCACGTTGTCCGCCGCCATCAACGAGCTCGCTCGCCGCGCCGAGCGAGTATCGGAACCAGGAAGTGAATCTCCAAGGCTGAGGACAAGCCCGCGTGGGTATCTCGTGATCGCCGGAACGGGCGATGTACTCACCCCCGAGATGGTGAAAGAAGCCTCGGAGGATGAGTTTGTCTAAGACCAAGTACCTGCTCGACGTGAATGTGTTTGTTGCCCTGTTGTCCGAGAACCACATTCACCATCAGCTCGTGACGGGGTGGTTTAGCGCTCCCAACCTCCATTGGGCCATCTGCCCATTTACAGAGGCGGGCTTTATTCGCAACGCAACTGCGCCACGACCCGGCCAGATAACGATGAGCGAGGCAACGGCGGTCCTTGCACGGATGGCGCAGGAACCGGGGTATCACTACCTACCGATCACTGATGACTGGCAAACGCTATCCAGTCCTTTTTACATGCGGCTATACGGCGCCAAGCAGGTCACACATGCGTACCTGCTCGGCCTAGCCGTGCGAGGGGGATTGGTCCTGGTCACGATGGACAAGGGAATCGTGCATCTTGCCGGAAATGAATGCCGCAAACATGTCCTGCTACTGGAAGCAACCAAGGATTAGGCAAGGCAACCGCAAGACCGAGGAGGGGGACGATCATCCCGATCGTGACGCGCAGTTCCGGCATATCAACCGCGCCGTCAAACGGGCTTTGCGGGCCGGCGAGCCCGTCATTTCCGTGGACACAAAGAAGAAGGAATTGATCGGCAATTACCAGAACCAGGGCCGCCAATGGCGCAAAGCGGGGACTGCAAGATCACGGATGAAGCGTTTGCCCACCTGACTGCCCCCCATGGCTAAAGCGAGGGGGTTCCCAGAGGCGAAGGTTTTTCTGCCTTCTCTCCAGTAGAATCTTTCGAAGGTTTTTCAACCTCCGGCGCTCTCCGCCCCCCGAAGGAAGCGACCTCACGCCGATGTCCAGACTCATTTCCGGTCGAACCGCTCTGCCGCGCATCTCTTACACGGAGGGAAAGCAAGGCCTCCCCGTTTGCGATTTCATGACTAGGCACCGGCCGAAGGAGGCAGTCGGCCCCCCAGAGCTTCCACGCGCTACGCGCTCGCTCTATGCCTAACAAGCTTCCCTGGCTGAATATCGCCAGAAAAGCAGAGAATTCGTCGCGGTCTACGTTCGTGCCTTCAGGCACGAATTCGCATCCGCAGAAATGTTTGCGCTCTCGGAGCGTCTTCTTCTTCCTCTCCCCGCAAAGACAGCGGGATGAGAGGAAGGTCGAATAAGTCGATACGGGCTCGAAGCTACCGCCGGAAGCCTTTGCCAGCGTGGCGACCCGCGCCTCAAAGAAGCCCGGTGCCTTGTGTCCTACGCTGCGACCATATCTTCTGGCCCAGGCGGACTTGCTTACCTTTTCGGTGATGACTTGATTGCCTGAGGAAAGAACTTGATGGGCTAGTTCTCCCTGGAGGGATTTTCGCTGTGCCGCTAAAGTGCGGTGGTGCTCCTTGACCTGATGTTGCGTTCTCCGCTGGCGCGCAGAACTCTTCCACGGGAGGCGGCCTTTCTTGGCTGTCCCATTGGAGTTGTAGTTCTCAGGGTTGTTGGCACGCCGCTGGCGATCCATGCGGCGCTGATAGCGCCTTAATGCCTTCTCCTTGCGATCGAGGCCACGGCAGAATTCGGTGGAGGACGCCTTGCCCTCGACAACAAAGGCGACATGGGATGGGCCGAGGTCCATGCCTACCACGCCTGCGCCTATGGAATGCTTCACTTCCCCTTGCGTATCGACTTTGATCCAAGGTTTTCCTTCCAGAACGAGTTGCGCGTAAACGCGCTCCTCGCCGCGGATCGAGCGCGTTAGGAGACGAACGTATTTCACCCTGCCCTGATTGGCTTCCTTCAGTGCGTACGCCTGTACCTGATCGTTTACCTTAACGATCAACGGTAATTCCAGCTTCGCGAACTCACCGCTCCAAAGAATTGCGCCGTCGCGGTAGCGAATGCCTGCGGCATTCGCTTTGCCCTCGACACTTCCCAGCTCCCCATACCGCTTGAAGTGGGGCCGTCCGGACTTGCCAAATGAATATCGCTCGGCGGCCTTGAAGGCGCGCGTTGCGACCTTCTGTTCCGTCTGGACATCGAGATGGCCCCGCAGCCAGCAGTTGCGGGAGAGGGAGGATAACTTATGCAGATCGTAGTCGCGAAAACCGTATTCTTCCCAAAGTGCTTTGAAGGCTGCCGCCTTGGCAGGATTGAGCTTTTTGTCGATCTTACTGGGAATGGCCTTCGCTGCCGTGAAGGCAACATCTTCCCGCATCTTCCCCAATCGGCTAAGCGCTTCGCCCAAGACCGCATTATAGAGTTGACGCCCGGCCTCCAGGCGAGAGCGCACCACACTTCTATCCTTTGAGGTTGTCTCAACCTCAAACTCGGCCACGTAACTGGGGGTCTTCGCTCGCTTTCCCATTAAACGTACTTTTGATCCTCGATGTACTGCCTGGTCATCTGCCTTTGCAAATT
>PLHC01000042.1 GCA_003138795.1 Granulicella sp.
ACCATCCATAGCGCAGGGTCCACTTCGGCCGGTTCCACTCAATCGCGATTCCAGTGGTAAAGCCCAGGGCGTCGGCTGGGTAATCGTAGGCGGCGTTGGCCATTAAGGCCCAGTTCATGAATTGCTCGCGCGGGTCATTGGAATATTGGTTGTTGTCGAAGATGTCCTTCACGCTGAATCTGCCCGCGGTGATGGTGATGCGGTTCGTATCCTGCTTGCCGCGAAGGGTCAGCAGGTCGTCGTCCACTGATTCCTGTCGCTTGCCATCCAGATTAATGGTGGTCCGAAGGAAGAACCGCACGACGGAAAAGTGAGGGTAGCGCACGCCCACCTTGAAGGCTTCTCCGTCGGGGAAGTTGTCCATGCCGTAGGTGTTGTTGAGGCCGTAGCCTTGCCAGACCAAGGCATCGATGTGGAATTCCGTGTCGAACCCTAAGCGGTACCCGAAGTACGCGTCGGCCGATTCAGTTTCGCGCGCTTGACCCTGGGTCGGCAGGCTACTCCCGGTTCCGTACACCAAATAGGCAGGGTTAGAGTACTTGGCTGAGAAGGAGGGGTACCCCATGCCGGTAAGGGTGTATTGAGCGTAGAGGTTGTATTTTTGCGGCAGCCCTTCAGCGGACTCCTCGGTGGCCGATGAGGTTGGAGCGGCCGCTTCGGACTGCGTGGTTGCCGCGGCGGGAGAGCCGGTGAACGTAGCAATCTCCACTGGCTCGCTTATACCGCTGGCTTCTTCTTCGTAGATCAGGTCGGTGTTGTGCGGGGCGTTCGTTGCAGGAGTCTGGAATGAAGATAATGGGTTGGTGGGATCCATCCTTCCTCTGAGATGGAGCGGAAGGCTGGCGAGCAGGTAGAGGGAGGAGTCAGGCTGTAGGGATGGGGTGAGCTGCGCGGAGGGAGCATCGGAGAAAGAGGACTGCTGGGCCTGTAATGAGAATTCGGAGGACGTCTGCGCCATCGCACCACCGACAGGGAGCGGCAGGCAGGCGAGCAGGGCGGCGAAGAGGAACTTGCGCGGGTTGAACATGAAGTTTCCTCCTCATTCTTCATGGGCAAAAAGAATGGAGTGTGAATTCTGGCCTTGAAGGAATAGTATACCCCAGTAGGGTATAGGAGATTGAAATATGGAACTGGATCGAGAGCGAGTCAAGCTAGTCAACCGGGCGAAGCGCATCCATGGGCAGATGGAGAGGGTGGAACGGAGTCTTGCCGAGGAGCACGATTGCAGCAATATTTTGATGTTGTTAGCGGCGGTGCGGGGCGGGATCGATGGGTTGATGGCGGAGGTGATGGAGGACCATATTCGGCTGCACCTGACCGGGCCGAACGCCAAGGCCCTCACTCCAGAGCTGGGTGAGGAACTGATCGATCTGGTGCGGGCGTATATGAAGTAAGTGCGTGTGGATTGGGCGATATCCACAGGCGGTTTGACATTGCGCGGGCGTGGATTTAGCTTCTTTTCAACACGGGAAAGGAGGATGGTCCAAACCTATGAAAATCGATTGTTCCAGTTGTGCAAACCAACGTGAGGTGACTGAGGCTTAGAGCATCCGTGCTCTAGACCTGGCGGCAGAAAGTCAACGGCGGAACAGCGAGTTCTCGCTATCTTTCTATCCTCGAGGCCCATCCGAGAACGGATGCCTCAAGTCAATCCCACCAGATCACCGCATAACGGCTCGCTCCTTTTGAGGGGCGGGCCGTTTGTGTTTGAAGAGCGGTGAGTAGATGGCAGTGAACAACGAGGTGCGGGAGCGGTAGGATTGTGGGTATGGATACGTTAATCATTGCGGGGCGGAAGTTCGAGTCGAGGCTGATTGTTGGCACGGGGAAGTACAAGGATGGAGCGGAGACCAAGGCGGCGATTGAGGCCTCGGGCGCGGAGATGGTGACGGTCGCGGTGCGGCGCGTGGAACTGGACCGGAGTAAGCAGTCGCTGCTGGATTTTATTGACCCGAAGAAGTACTTTCTGCTGCCCAATACGGCGGGTTGTTTTACGGCTGAGGAGGCGATTCGTGCGGCCCGACTGGCGCGCGAGGTGGGGCTTTCGGATTGGGTGAAGGTGGAGGTGATCGGGGATACGGCGACGCTGTATCCGGATGTTCAAGCCACGGTTGAGGCCACACGCGTGCTGGTGAAGGAAGGCTTTACGGTGCTGCCGTATACCACAGATGACATTGTGTTTGCGAAGCGGTTGATCGATGTGGGCGCGGCCGCGGTGATGCCGCTGGGAGCGCCGATCGGGACCGGGTTGGGCATTGCGAACAGCTACACGCTGCGCATGTTGCGCGAGCTGGTGACGGAGGTCCCGCTGATTGTGGATGCTGGGCTGGGTACGGCGAGCGATGCGGCGCTGGCGATGGAGATGGGCTTCGATGGCGTGCTGCTGAATACGGCGATGGCCGCTGCAAAGGACCCGGTGCTGATGTCGTCGGCGATGAAGAAGGGTGTGGAGGCCGGGCGCGAGGCGTTTCTGGCGGGCAGGATGGGGAAGAAGCTGTACGCGACGGCGAGCTCGCCGCTGGAAGGGATCTCGCGGTAAGCCAGTGATGCCCACCTTCGCGACGACGAAGCCGTTGCGAAGATGGGCACCAGGTTTATTGCTCGCTGAAACTAGTCGAGCGTGTACATGGCGAGGCCGCTGAGGAGCTTGGGGTAGAAGTCGGTGGACTTTTGGGGCATGACCTCGAGGTTGAGGGAGATGTCCTTCATCTGGTCGAGGGTGACGGGCTTGATGAGGAAGGCGACGTCGGCGTTGCCGCTGCCGAGTTGCTGCAGGGCCTCGGTGGCCTCGCGCAGGTAGCGGACGTGCGAGCCGGCGCGAACGGTCTCCTCGTTGAGGCCGAGGAGCTTTTCGAGGACGACCTTGTGGAGTTGAGTGACGTCGAGTTGCTGCTGGCGCGGGGAGAGGCCGGCGAGTAGCGGTGCGATGGCCTCGGGTTTGGGTTGGAGGAGGAAGTCGCCGTCGCGGGTGGCGGCGATGAAGGCGACGCCGGGGGTATTGTTGAGGCGCTTGAGCAGGTTGACGGCGCCTGGGAAGTGCCCGCTCTGTTTGAGCGGGATATCGGTGACGGTGAAGTATTCGGCGGCCTCGGCGGCGAACTCGCGGCCGTTGAAGCCGATGAGGCCGAAGGCGACGCGGTGGGTGGGAAGGATGGTGATGCCGGGCGCGTCCATGTTGACGAAGGTCATCATCATGGCCTGCTCAGGGAACGCAGGCGCAGGGAGATGGTCGTCGGTTTTGGGCTCGGCTTTGGGGTCGAGGCCGAGTTCGGCAGCGCGCTCGTGCATGTAGGTGGTGGATGTTTCGTAGCGGTGGTGGCCGTCGGCGATGATGAGCTTCTTGTCGGCCATGGTGTCGAGGACCTTCTGGATGAGCGCGGGATCGGCTAGCTTCCAGAGACGGTGGACGACGTCGTACTCGTCGGTTATCTCGAGGTCAGGAGTGCGTGGTTTGCCGTCGGCGGTGTCGAAGAGCAGGTGCTCGGCGGTGAAGGTGGGGTCGGAGTAGAGCATGTAGATCTGCTCGCAGTAGGCGCGGGTGGCCTTGAAGAGGGCGAGGCGATCGGACTTGTGCTTGGGGAAGGTCTGCTCGTGGCGGTAGACGACGTGGTCGGCGTAGTCGTAGAGCTGGCCGAGAGCGATGAAGCCGCGGCGCTCGCGGACTTCCTCGGTTCCGGGGACCGTGTAGGTCTGGGAGTAGCCGTAGAGCGCGGGTTCCGACTCTTCCTTGAGAATGCCCTTGGCGCGCCAGTCGCTGAGGGTGGCGGCGGCGCGAGTGTAGACGTTCTCGCTGTCGGTGTCGTTGGGCTGGTGCTGGCCGAGGATGACGCGGATGAGGTTGTAGGGGCTGAGCTCGTAGTATCGCTCCTGCATGTCAGGAGAGATCTTGTCGTAGGGCTGGGTGACGACGTCAGTCATGTTGACGCGGGTTGGATCGTAACGGAGAGCGCGAAAGGGATACAGGCGTGCCATTGCTTCATTGTACGGAGGTCGGCGGCAAGAGGGGGAGAGGGGGTACCCCCCCTCCCCCCTGGTTTTGTAAAGTCTCTGGAATCAATACTTATGAAAATGGCTGTCTGTAAAGTATTCCATTCAGAGACTTTACATTCAAAGTATTGATTCATTTGGAGTTAGCTTGTTCCTGTGCGTTGAAGATTGTTGTTTTTTGGGGCTCTATTTCAATTATAGAAAGTGGAGACGGGAATTATGCCAGTTTTTTTAGTTTATTATCTGGTTTGTTTTCATTTGGTTGAGGGGAATTTTGGGTGGGAGGGGGCTTGACGGGTTTTGGGTTGAGGGAGGCTTCGCGGGTGAGCGGTCGGGTGCGGTGGCTTGCGAAGAGCGTACCCCCGGCGGCTAAAGCCGGATATTCGGTGGGCTTATGCGACCCGAGGTTGAAACCTCGGGGTACTTGTTCGTCGCCGAGTTGGGAGAAGAGCAACGGCAAGAACGGGAGATAGCAGGTTCCTCCCCCTTCGCTACGCTCGAGGGTCGGAATGACAGCCAGAAAGGCAAGAGCAAGAGCAACGGCAGAAGCAACAGCAACAGCAAAGACCAATACAGGGATCCTTCGCTTCGCTCTAGGATGACGGCGAAAAACGGGCGACGGCGATGACGGCAAAAAACGGGCAACGGCAACGGCAAAAGAAGAAGCAGATTCCCGGAGGGAATGACAGAAAGAACGGCAACGGCAACGGCAACGGCAACGGCAACGGCCGCCGACTCGTGGGAGTCGGCGGCCGTTGTGTGCTGAGAGTGGGTTAGAGGAAGAGTGGGGCGAGGACCAGGGTGATCGTCGCGAGGAGTTTGATGAGGACGTGGAGCGAGGGGCCGGCGGTGTCCTTGAAGGGATCGCCGACGGTGTCGCCGACGACGGCTGCCTTGTGGGCATCGGACTTCTTGCCGCCGTAGTTGCCGGCTTCGATCCACTTCTTGGCGTTATCCCAGGCGCCGCCGCCGTTGTTCATCAGCATGGCGAGCATAACGCCGGAGATGGTGCCGACCATCAGCAGGCCAGCTACCGCGGTCGCACCGCCGAGGTTGACCGGGATGCCGTTGATGGTGGGGACGGTGGAGAATCCGCCGCGGGTGAGGACCTCGGTGCCGGCGCCGTAGACGGAGCTGAAGTTGCGGAAGATGAGGCCGACCGCGACTGGCAGACCGACTGCCAGTACGCCGGGAAGCACCATCTCCTTCAACGCCGCTCCGGTCACGATGCTGACGCAGCGCGCGTAGTCGGGCTTGGAGGTGCCGGCCATGATGCCGGGGTTCTCGCGGAACTGGTCGCGAACGTCCTTGACGATCATCTGCGCGGTGCGGCCAACGGCTTTGATGGCCAGCGAAGAGAACAGGTAGGTGAGCATCGCGCCAAGCATCGCGCCGACGAAGACCGGGATCTCCGCGAGGTTGATGTTGGTGAAGGACCAGCCCAGCGGCATAAAGCCCGCAGGCCCGGCGGCGGCGACCTTCGCGGTGACGAGGGTCTTGATCTCTTCCAGATACGCGGAGAAGAGAAGGAAAGCCGCAAGGGATGCAGACCCGATGGCGTAGCCCTTGGTCAGCGCCTTGGTGGTGTTGCCGGCGGAGTCCAGCTTGTCGGTCTTGTCGCGGACCGAGTCGGGCTGGTTGGACATTTCGATGATGCCGCCGGCGTTGTCGGTGATGGGGCCGAAGGTATCCATGGCGAGGATGTAGGCCGCGCAGGAGAGCATGCCCATCGTCGCGATGGCGGTGCCGTAGATGCCCTTGACGTAATCCGAGAGAGGCAGAAGCACGCCATTGATGTCGGTTGCATGGGCCAGGCCCTTGACGCCGCAGTAGTAGCTGAGGAGAAGCGCGGCGGAGATGACGATGACGGGCATCGCGGGGGTTTCCATGCCCACGGCGAGGCCGCTGATGATGTTGGTGGCCGGGCCGGTGAGGGACGCTTCGGCGATGGACTGCACGGGGCGGTATTGGCTCTCGGTGTAGTACTGCGTGATCCACACGAAGAGGAAGGCCGTGACGAGGCCGATCACGCCGCAGAGGAAGAGATACATGGGCTGGACGCCGGGGCCGTTGAGCATCTTGTAGACGATGCCCGCGAAGCCTGCGAGGGCGAGGATGGAGGTGACGTAGAAGCCGCGATTGAGCGCGCGCATTGGGTCTTCGGTGTCGTTGGTCTTGACCACGGCGACGCCGATGATGGAGGCGACCAGGTTGATGGCGTGGACCATCAGCGGGAAGAGGATGCCCTTGATGCCGAAGACGGGATAGAGCGCAGCGCCGAGAATCATGGCGCCGACATTTTCGGCGGCGGTGGACTCGAAGATGTCCGCGCCACGGCCGGCGCAGTCGCCTACGTTGTCGCCGACGAGATCGGCGATGACGGCGGGGTTGCGGGGATCGTCTTCGGGAATGCCGGCTTCGACTTTGCCGACGAGATCGGCTCCGACGTCGGCAGCCTTGGTGTAGATGCCTCCGCCCAACTGTGCGAACAGGGCGACGAGTGAAGCGCCGAAGCTGAAGCCGACGAGCTCGTAGACGACGTGCTTGGGATCGTTGAGGCCGCCGAAGAAGAGGAAGAGTACGCCAATGCCAATTAACGCAAGAGCGACGACCACCAGACCGGTGACGGCGCCGCCTCTTAACGCGGCCTGGAGAGCGCCGTTTAGGGAAGAGCGCGCGGCGGAGGCGGTGCGGATGTTCGCCCGGATCGAGACGTACATGCCGGTGAAGCCGGCGAGGCCGGAGCAGATCGCGCCGACCAGGAAGGCGATGACCGTCTTCGTGGCGACGTCGTGGGTGCTGGGCGAGAGGCGGTAACCGAGGAAGATGATGATGGCGAGAACGACGGCCATGATACCGATGGTGCGGTACTGGCGGGAGAGAAACGCCTCGGCGCCTTCGCGGATGGCGTCGGAGATGTTGCGCATCTCGGGTGTGCCGGTGTCGCCGGCGAGCACGATGCGGGCAAGGACGAATGCGGCAAACAGGGCGAGAACGCCTACGCCCAGTGCAATCCACAACCAGATAGTGTCGCTACCCTGTACCACGCCGGGGCTACTTGATTGGACATCTTGAAAGCTGAATAGCATTGCTGCAACTGCGCCTAAATTCATGAAGAAACTTCCTCCTGCTTGCTCTCGAAAGGTGATGGTGTGAATAGCGGAAATAAGAAAAATGCAATTTGACGATGGGCGAGTATGAGTATACGCGCAGGTTATGGTCAAGGAAGAGTCGAGAGTTGCGGCTAGTCCCTGGATGCTCCTGGGTGGGNNGGGGGGGGGGGCGTCGAAGGTGTCGCGAACCGCGGCGCATGTGGAGAAGCGGGGCACCCTGAGCCAGCGATATGCCATCCGAAGAGCGGAGGGGTATGGGATCGGGTACACTCCGACGCAGGGCAAGCGGATGGATCGGGGCGTAAATTGAAGTGCGCCGTTGACCGGCTCCGTGGTTTCCGGGGCTTAGCGCGCATTGTCGCGAGGGGGTACTATGCAGCAGCACGGTAGAGCGTGGGTTTGGATTGCGGGGATTGGCATGCTTGCCGGGCTGGTTACCGGCGGGGGAGGGTGGGCTGCGGCCCAGGCTCCGGCTGCTCCGGCTCCTACCGTGCAGATGCGCCAGTCCGCGATGCTGACGCAGGATGTTGATCCGGTTCCATCGCCTGATCCGGCGAGCGCACTGCCCGGGCCGGTGGCGCTGCCCCCGCAGGCGGGTGTGATTACGAAGGAGAATGGCCGCTTTACGCTGCACACCGATGTGTATGAGGTGCGGCTGAATGCGTCGGTGATCGATAGCTCGGGGCATACGGTGGACACGCTGCCTGAGGACGCGTTTCACGTCTACGAGGACGGCGTGCCGCAGCAGATCGTCGGGTTCAAGCACGAAGATATGCCGGTATCGCTGGGAATTCTGATCGATAGTTCGGGGTCGATGTACGACAAACGCGCGGCGGTGGATGCGGCGTCGCTGAACCTGGTGAAGCTGTCGAATCCGCTGGATGAGGCGTTCCTGGTGGACTTCAGCTCGGAGGCTTATATCGATCAGGACTTCACCAGCAGCATCGCCAAGCTGCAGCAAGGACTGAGCTACATCAAGTCGAGCGGCGGAACGGCGCTGTATGACGCGGTGATCGCTTCGGCGGATTACCTGGCGAAGAATGCGAAGCAGCCGAAGCAGGTGTTGCTGATCGTGACGGATGGCGACGATAACGCGTCGAACGCAACGCTGGAGTCGGCGATTCGGCGGGTGCAGGATCTTGACGGGCCGGCGATCTATTGCATCGGGCTGCTCTTTGGCGACGATGTGAGCCGCCGCGAGGCGAAACACTCGCGTGAGGTGCTGACTGAGTTGGCCGATCAGACGGGGGGGCAGGCGTACTTCCCGAAGGGGCTGAAGGATGTCGATGGCATTGCGCAGGAGGTCGCGCAGGACATTCGTACGCAGTACATGATCGAGTATCATTCGTCGAAGCCGCCGTCGCAGGGCGGATATCGCGAGATCCACGTCGAGGCCAAGGAGAAGGGCTTCCGTGGGTTGCAGGTGAGGACGCGCGCGGGTTACTTCCCAAAAGCCGCCAGTGCCAGCCCAGCGGCAGCGCAGGGTGCAGCGCCGTCCGGGAACTGAGCTCCGGAGCGGGATAGGTTAGTCTTTTGGGGTGGCGGAGCACGGTGGCCGCTGCCGTGGAATCGCGAAGAAGAATGCGCATAGGCAGAGATGTGACGGAGCTGGTGGGGCATACGCCGATGGTGCGGATGAACCGCCTGGTGGGCAGCAGCGATGCGGAGATTTGGGCCAAGCTCGAGACGATGAACCCGGGCGGAAGCATCAAGGACCGCGCAGCCCTGGGGATCGTGCTGGACGCGGAGCGGCGCGGCGTGCTGAAGCCGGGAAACACCATCTGCGAGGCGACGGCAGGCAATACGGGTGTGGGGCTGGCGTTGATTGGCGTGCAGCGCGGATATCAGGTGCGGATCTATATTCCGGAGGGATATGCAGAGGAGAAGTGCATGCTGATGCGCGGTCTGGGCGCGGAGGTGGTGCGCACGCCGGAGAATGAGATGATGGCGGGCGCGATACGGCGGACGCTGGAGTTCGAGCGCGAGACTCCGGGAGCATTTGCCGCGATGCAGTTCGAAAACCCTGCGAACTCGGACTTTCATGAGCAGACGACGGCGGTGGAGATCTTCGAGCAGATGGAGGGTCGCATCGATGCAGTGGTGATCGGGGTGGGATCGGCGGGAACGTTCACGGGGATCGCCCGGGGTATGAAGCGGCGGCTGAAAAGCGTGCTGACCGTTGCCGTGGAGACCCAGGGCAGCGTGCTGCAAGGTGGGGTTCCGGGGAAACACCGGGTGGAGGGGATTGGCGTGGCGGAAGTACCGGCGACGTTCGATCGCAGCGTGTGCGACCGCATTGTGATGGTGTCGGATGAGGATGCGTTCAGTACCCTGCGGCGGATGGCCCGCGAAGAGGGAGTGCTGGGGGGATCCAGCTCCGGTGCGAATATGTTTGCGGCGATGGCGGTTGCGCGGGAGCTGGGCGAAGGCAAGCGCGTCGTGACGGTTGTGCCGGATTCGGCGGAGCGGTATTTGTCGAAGGGAATTCTCGAATAATCGGCATCGAAGCGAGTAGCATGCACTAGCGAGCGTGCTCTGTCGGGTGTGCTTTGCAGGGAGAGGTGCGGAGTGCTGGACTTCGGGACGATTAATGATGTCTTCAAGCGCATGAGCCATCGTGGCGATATGACGGTTGCACTGTGGAAGAGCGGCAGCGAGTGGAAACCGATCTCTTCGCAGCAGATGTATGGGCGGGTGCGCGCAGTCGTGGAGTTGCTGCAGAGCTGGGGTATTCAGCGTGGCGATCGCGTGGCGCTGGTCAGCGAGAATCGCTGGGAGTGGCCGGTGGTGGACTTTGCGGTGCTGGCGATCGGAGGTGTGGATGTGCCGCTGTACGAGACGCTGACGCCGGGGCAGATGGGATATGCTCTGCGCGACTCGGGCACGAGGGCGATCTTTGTTTCGAACAAAAAGCTGTACGACAAGCTGGTGGCCGCGGGAGAGATTCCATCGTTAGAGCGGGCGGCGGTGTTCGATGAGGGCAGCTTTGATAATGCGACGAGTCTGCCGGAGGTCTTCGAGCGTGCGCCGGAGCTGGAGTCGCCCGATGCGGGATTCGACGCGCTGCTGAAGCAGACGAAGCCGGAGGAGCTGGCGACGATTATTTATACGTCTGGGACGGTGGGCGATCCGAAGGGCGTGATGCTGACGCACAAAAACCTGGCGGACAACCTGAGCCACTCGACGGACGGGCTGGGGATTGTGGAGGGCGACACGTCGATTTCATTCCTGCCGCTGAGCCACGCGCTGGCGCGGCATCTGGACTACGCGATCTACGGCCATGGCGGCAAAATTGCGTATCTGCCGAAGTTCGACGACCTGGTGGGCGCGATGAAGGCGGTGAAGCCAAATCTCTTTCTGTCGGTGCCGCGGATGTATGAGAAGGTGCGGCAGGGAACAGAGTATAAGTCGACGGGCTTGAAGAAGACGATTCTCAACTGGGCGATTGGCCAGGGAAAGAAGCATCGCAGGGAGCTGATGGACGGCAAGACACCGACGGCGCTGGGGTGGAAGCTGGCAAATAAGCTGGTCTACAGCAAGCTGAAGGAGGCGTTTGGTGGGCAGGTGAAGTTCTGGGTTTCGGGTGGAGCGCCGCTGGGAATGGACTCGGCGGAGTGGTTTCTCGACATGGGGATCCGGATCTTCGAAGGGTATGGATTGACCGAGACCTCGCCGGTGATCTCGCGAAATTCGTTCGATGGGTATCGCATTGGGACGGTCGGGACAGTGGTGCCGAACCTTGAGATACGAGTGGCGAGGGATGGCGAGATCGAGGTTCGAGGAACGTCCGTGTTTGCAGGGTACTGGCAGAGGGACGAGGCTACGAAGAACGAGTTTACCGAGGACGGCTGGTTCAAAACAGGGGACATCGGGAAGTACGAGGACGGGTTCCTCTCGATCACTGACCGCAAGAAAGACCTGATCAAGACCAGCAGCGGAAAGTACATTGCGCCGCAGCCGATCGAAGGCAAATTGAAGGTCGACGCACTGGTGGGGAACGCTGCGGTGATCGGCGATGCGCGCAAGTTTGCCACAGTCCTCATCTCGCCGAATTTTGAGGCTCTCGAGCGCTGGGCAGAGGAGAATGGCGTCGCAACGAAGGACTATGCCGCGCTGGTGAAGGACCCGAAGGTTAAAAAGCAGTACGAGAGCATCGTGAAGAAGGTGAACGCGGAGCTTCAATTCCACGAGACGATCAAGAAGGTTGGCGTGGTTGCCGAGGAGTGGAATATCGAGACCGGCGAGCTGACGCCGACCATGAAATTAAAGAGGCGTGTGATCTTCGAAAGGTACAAGGACAAGATCGATGCAATGTATGGCCGAGAGTAAACCACCGCGCTGGAGCCGGCTGGTACGATTTGCAGCTTGTTTGCTGATGGTGGGGGTTGCGGCGGCGCAGGCGCCGGTGGTTCCGACCGACCATTATGGGCCTCCGGTTTGTGGGGCGGTGAAGCCGTCTGCGCACCGTATGACCGCCGAGGCGGCGAGGGCGGAGCAGGAGCTGGGCGCGCAGAATGCGCTGGCACTGCTGTCCGATGAGCCGCTCGAGAACTTTGGGATTGCGCGCTACAAGCTGGCCGATTACGCGGATTGCGTGGGGAAGGAAGGCTGCTACTGGGCGGACCTCGATGCGCAGTACAAGCGCGCGGAGACGGCGCTGGCGGAGCGGGTTGCGGCGGCACGGGTCGGCGCAGGCGAGAAGCTGGCGCTGGTGATGGATATCGACGAGACAACGCTGTCGAGCTACTGCGAGATGAAGCGCGAGGATTTCGGGTATGTCGGGCCGATGTTCAATGGCTGGGTTGTGAGCACGGAGGCGTCGGTTGCGATTCCGGGCGCGCTGCGACTGTTCAATGAGGCCCGGGCCGCGGGCGTTGCGGTGTTCTTTATTACCGGACGGCCGGGGATTCCGGAGACGTCTGCGACGAATGCGCAGACGGACCAGACGGCCGCGACCGCGAAAAACCTGGAGGCTGCGGGCTTCCACGGATGGACGGGACTGGAGCTGCGCAATGGAATGGAGAATGGCATGGCGACGATCGCGTATAAGTCGGAAGAACGCCAACGGGTTCTCGGCAAGGGATACAGCATCGTGCTGAGCGTCGGCGACCAGTGGAGCGATCTTCTGGGTGATCCGCAGGCCGGTGTGAGTGTGAAGCTGCCGAATCCGTTCTATTTTTTGCCGTAGATGAACTGAATTGAGACTATGAGCTTGTCGTTGCATCCAATAATCCAAGTGAGTGTCCTAAAGCGAGCAGAGAAGCGTGGGCGCAGGTTTTTGAATCCTGTGCCGACCACCGTGGGCGGCTTCAGCACAGTTTTCAAGGTGCTGCCGCAGTACTTGAAGAACAAGGCTGTGGTCGAGCCGGCGCGGCAGTTGGGGCCGTTTCATACCGACGCGCGGGTGTATGCGACCCCGCCAGCGAGTGGATTGCGGGTGACGTGGTTTGGTCACGCAGCGTCGCTGATCGAGATCGATGGACTGCGCGTGCTGGTCGATCCGGTGTGGGAGCAGCGGGCGAGCCCGGTTTCGTTTATGGGGCCGAAGCGGTTCTTTCCGCCGACGATTGCGCTGGAAGAGCTGCCGAAGATCGATGTGGTGCTGATCTCGCATGACCACTACGACCACCTGGGAGCGCAGACGGTGGGGCGGCTGGCGGGGCTGGAGGCTACGGCGGGTGCGCGCTGGGTTACGTCGCTTGGCGTGGGCAGGCGGCTGCGCAGGTTTGGCGCTCCGGCAGGGCAGATTACGGAACTCGATTGGACGGAGCGGGTCTGGATTCCGAAGGACGGGGTGGGTGGGCTGACGGTGACGGCGTGGCCGTCGCGGCACTTCTCGGGCCGAGGGTTGTTCGACCGGTATACGACGTTGTGGAGCTCCTTTGTGATCGAAGGGCCAGAGCATCGGGTGTTTTTCGGTGCGGATTCGGGCTGGTGGGAGGGGTTTGGGGAGATCGCAGGGCAACATGGAGGCTTCGGCCTGACGATGCTGGAGATTGGGGCGTTCCATCCGCTGTGGTCGGGCATTCACCTGGGGCCGGACAATGCGGCGCGGGCGTTTGAGGCGATGTCCTGCGCGGACGGCGAGCGAGGGAGCCGTGGCGGGCGGGGTGGGTTGCTGATGCCGATTCATTGGGGGCTGTTCAACCTGGCGTTGCATGGGTGGAAAGAGCCGGTGGAGCGGATCGTGAAGCTGGCCGATGAGAAGGGGTTTGGGCTGTGGCTGCCGGAGCCGGGCGAGCCGACTGAGGTGGTTGCGGGCGTCGAGCGACGGTCGGATTGGTGGGAGCGAGGGGCGTAGGTCGTCCGTCCTGACAGATCTGGAGCTATGCTTTGGGAATCAAGATGTCCGAGGTTGGCCAGATCGACACGCAGCTCTCAACGTCCGATGACCCGACGTGCGCACCGGTGCGCCGCTCCACGACCGTTTTCTGGCTGCAGGGAATCACCCTGGTGTGGATGCTGGTGGAGTGCGGCCTGTCACTCTATGTGGCAGCGGCGGCACATAGTCCGGCAATGACCGCTTTCGGCTCCGATAGCTTTGTGGAGCTATTGTCCGCGGGAGTGGTTCTTTTGCAATTTCTGCCACGGGTCTCCATCTCCGAACGGAGCGCCGCTCGCGCGGCTGGAGTGCTGCTGTTTGCCCTGGCCCTGATTGTTGGCGTGATGGCCATTGGTTCGTTGGCGCTGGGGCTGCATCCCGAAACGAGCCGCCTCGGTATCTGGATTACGGGGGCGGCGCTGGTCGTGATGCCCGTCCTGGCGGGTCTGAAGCGCCGGGAAGCGCGCCGCAGCAACAATGCCGCGTTGGCTGCCGATGCGGTGCAATCGGCCACGTGTGCTTATCTGGCCGGTATTGCGTTGGTGGGCCTGTCGATCAACGCACTCTTCCATCTCGCCTGGTTTGATCCACTTGCGGCGCTGGTGGCAATACCGTTGCTGGTCAAGGAAGGCCGCGCGGCCTGGCAAGGTAAAACCTGCGGTTGCTGTTGAGACTGACGCCGTGGGTCCAAGCCCCAATATCTACCCATGGAACCGCTGTGTACCAAATGGTCAAGAGTGGCAAGGCGGAGACGGGAGGCTGGGGAGGGGCCTTGTCGGCCTGTGGAAAAACAGGTACAACGGGGAGTGCGCCGGGAAACCCGGAAGATTCACCTACGACTGGAGACGTTCATGGCAACAGGAACACAGGGGCAACTGGTGCTGCGCGAGGTGATGGATATTCGTCAGGCTGCGGATTACCTGGGGATCAGCGGGGATACGCTGTACCGCTATGCGTCGGAGGGGTTTGTGCCGGCGTTCAAACTGGGAAACCGCTGGCGGTTTCGGAAGAGCCTGCTGGATAGCTGGATGGATGAGAAGAGTGGTGTGACGCCGAAGACTGCGGTCGTGGAGCCGGGGAAGAAGAAGCCCGTGGGGAGTGCGCGGTAGAGGATTGTGCTTCCCACCCTGGCGACGATGAGATTGTCGCGAAGATGGGTCACACGGCGGTGGTGCTGTGGGCAGACAGCAGATTCCCTTCGGGAATGACAGAAAGAAAAGCTAACGCAAAGGCCACATTACGGCTGTGCCTGCGGGCGCAGCCGTTGTTCGTTGCAGCCGTTGTTCGTTTAAGCGCGGACGAGGGTGATGCGGGTGAGTTCGGCGGGACAGTTCAGGCGGAAGGGCAGGCCGACCGTGCCGATGCCGCGGTTGANNGGAAGAGGCCTTCGACGTACTTCTGGCCCATGGGGGGAAGGATCAGCGGGCCGATGAAGGGAAGGCGGATCTGGCCGCCGTGGGAGTGACCGGAGAGCATGAGGTCGATGAGCGGAAAGCGAGGGTGGTGAACGACCTTGTCCACGTAGTCGGGCTCGTGGCACATGAAGAGAACGGGGGCGCGGGGGTTGGCGGGGATGGCGAAGTCGAGATCGGGCGTGCGGGTGGCGGCGTCGTTGGCGCCGCAGAGCCAGAGGACGTCGCGGCCACGCTCGAGGGGGGTGTAGCTGTCGACGAGGATGGGGGTTCCATGCGCCTCGAGTGGTGCGATGACGTGTTCGGCGCCAACGGAGACATCGTGGTTGCCGAGGACGCCGAAGCGCTGCGGGGCTTTGAGGGTGGAGAGGATCTCGGCACCGAGGCCGGCGGCCCTCCAGGCGACCGAGGGGGGGCGCGGTCCATCGCTGATGAAGTCTCCGGTGATCAGGACGAGGTCGGGGGCGAGGGCGTTGACCTGGGCGACCATGCGTTCAAGGAAGAAGGCCTCGGTGTACTCCTCGAGGTGAATGTCGCTCATCTGGACGATGCGGAAGCCCTGGAAGGCGTCGGGGAGATTGTGGATGGGGAGGGTGCGGTGGGTGATCTCGAACTCGTGGCGGGCGTGGGTTCCGGAGTAAGTGGCCAGTCC
>PLHC01000062.1 GCA_003138795.1 Granulicella sp.
GTGAACAGCGCCGCCTGATACTGGCGAATGTGCTCGGGGCCTAGCTGATCGGGCTGTCGATGAAAGTACCGACTGAAGTGTTCGACACCATGCAAATACGTGCGGATGGTTGTCTCGGCGAAGTTGCGNNCCCCAGCGGCTTCGTTCAAGTCAGCCAGTGTTGACTGATGCCTGGAGTCCTGCAAGCGCAAAGGAACGTTTCATCCAAGTCTTATATCCGTGATCGCGCGTCCCCTGGTCACCTTACATACGAAAAGATGCCACAAAGATTCGTTGAATTCGCAAGGGCATCGGGCGTGAGGACCGGCATTTTTGATCCCGAAAAGAAGGCAAGCTGCAAACTGTGACCTACCACGTATGTGGCCGCCCACTGCACGTCCTCACCCCCGCAGAGAGTGCTCTTGTGCAGGAACCTCTTGTCCCCCGGTATGCTCAGTCTGTAAAGGTTGCCACTCCCTCCGGCACCGCTCTCTGCATCGAAAGCCGCGCTGACCTCAGCCGGCTCGAGAACACGTATTTGAGCGATCCAAAATCCGGAGAAGTTGATCGATATCTTCTCATTCGAGAATCCCACGTCACCTGTGATGGACTTGGCCGTCGAGCTCTCTGCACGCCAGCTTCCTTTTTCCTGTGCCATACCCCACACGGAGCAGGTCAGCCCCCATCCCACAAGCACACACAGCAGCTTTTGTCGCTTCATCTCCCAAGCATGACATTCACAGTAACGTTTGATCAACTGGCAACGCTGAGTCGTAGCAAGCGTGGGCCTGCCGGAAGCGATTTACTCCTCCAGAATGATGGTCAAACCCGAGGTTGTCTCAACTGGCGCTTACAGGGCTTCGCATGGACTGCAATTCGTCACCTCCCGCATGGTCGCGGCTCGGAGAGCGAGCCATAATCATTCTTTATCAACCCGACCCCCTCAGTAACGCGTCTCCAGTAAAAGAAGCCAGATCGCTAAAAAGCCTCTCCAACGTCCCTTCCCTCTCAACGTCGGGCAAGCCGAGTTGTCGCTCCACCCGGGCTTCCATCTCGCGCAGCTGCGCCTCCGGTGCTTTCCCCTCAAGATGCTGGAACAGCAACCGATGCGCACCTTTGTGCTGCATGACCTCCAGCCCATCCAGCATCTGCTCCGGTGCGTTGCCCGAGATGGAGCAGAGCGATCATCTCGCGGACGCCGTTCTGACGGCCCGAGCACTCGATCATCCGTCGCCAGAGAACTACTTCCGGCAAAAGGATGTACGTTATGCAACCGCGTAGCAATCCTTCAGAGCCGGATCAATAAAATGACGACTTTCATGCAACTCTTACAATGATGCCCGTGGCATCGTCTTGCTGAGGATTGTCACCTGCGAAGCTCCGAGCGGCACGATATATGCCATGCACGAGTTCGTTCGCTGAATCTTGCCGGTGGGCACGCACGTATTCGAGAACTCCGTCGGTACCGAACTCCGCGTCTCCCGACGTTGTCATCTCAGTCATGCCGTCTGTCATTAAAATTATGAGCTGCTGCGAGGTAAAAGGTATTCTAGAGGTGACAAAGTTAGAATCAGGAAATAGTCCCAGCGGTGGGCCTGAGCTTTCAAGCACATGATCGATCTCGCCAGAGCCATTCATTAGAAAACCTGAAACGTGCCCTGCGCTGGCATAAGACAAGCAGCCATTCGTTTCATCCAGACAAACCAGCAACATGGTGACAAACCGAGCGTCCTCCAGGTCTGCAATAAGCATAAGGTTGACGCGGCTCAGTATCTTCGCCAAATCTGCTTCGACCTGGGCGAATGAGCGCACATAAGCACGGGTCAGCGCCATTACAAGCGCAGAATCCAGACCGTGTCCACTGACATCGCCAATACCGATGCAAATGCCTCCGGCAAGCATTGAGAACGAGTCCAGATAGTCGCCGCAAGCTTCCTCTGCGGGGTAGATGGCGCTAGCGATATCAAATCCGGTGGCGCATATTGTTGCGCCGGTATAGAACCGCTGCTGTACGTTACGCGCCATTTGCAACTGGAGTTCCCGCTCGTGCTGTTTGCGGAGCGCCGTAATGTCCTTGCACACAGAAACAAAATGGGAGATAACGCCTGCGCTGTCCTTAATCGGGCTGATTGTCTGCTCCGCCCAGTACAGTTCACCAGACTTCTTGCGGTCCACAAGCGTCCCGCGGAAATCCTCCCCTTTCAGAATCTGGCCCCATAGCCGACTGTAGAACGAATTGTCTTGCAGACCGGACTTCAAGACGCTAGGCGTCTCGCCGACAACTTCCTGACGGCTGTAACCCGTAATGATCTCAAACGCTGGATTTACATACTCAATCGTGCCGTGGCGGTCGGTGATCACGATGCTATCGGCCGTCTGTTCCACTGCCCGGGAAAGCAAGCTGATCGTTTCCTGTGCGCGGCACCGTTCCGATTCAATGCGCTTCTGCTCCGTCATATCACTGACCATTGCAAGCGCGCCTTCAAAGCCCCCGTCCGCACCGACAATCGGCGATGTCGTAACCCGTGCCCATAATGCTTCCCCATCCTTCTTGCGATATCGCGTCTCAAGCTGTTCACTCACGCCCCGGCGCCGGCGTTCCAGTTCGGTTTTCTTCTGTTCGATATCTCCCTCGAACATGAAATCAAACAGCGGCCTGCCCAGCATTTCCTGGACGGTATACCCGAGCAGTTCAGCCATGCGGCCATTGACCAAGGAAGTTTCGAAATCGGCATTCACCTTCCAGATGCCCTCGTAAGCGGTCTCCACGATGCCGCGATAATTTTTCTCGCTATACTCAAGCGCTTCGAGCGTACTCTGCTTGCGTATTAGTTGCGCTCTCTCCGCGACCACGGCTGCTAAGACCACGCCCGAGACCGAGATGACGCCGAGAAATGACTGGAGCAGCATTGCGTTCTGCAGGGCATTGCCATTTATGACAAGCCCGAAGCCACGGGCGGTTCCCCACACGGCGATGGCAGAAATCAAAAAGCTCACGACTGCTGCCCCCGGTACCTCGAACCGTATAGCCCCCCAAAGCACAAAAGGCAAAACACCGAACGCGAACACGCCGGCATGCATTGATCCAAGCCATGGGTCAAAGATCACCGACGCGCTGCCAACAGCTCCGAGTAGCAGGCACGCCAATTCAACCCACCGCCGATTTTCCCGGACCGTCATCAGCCCTGTGAAGGTCAGCACGAGCGGGGTAACGATCAACACACCCGTGGCATCACCCCACCACCACATCAGCCACGCGGACCCTAAACCAGACCAGGCATTCACGCCGGCGAGAGCCAAAACCCCGGTGCCGACGGTCGCACTTACCGCAGTACCGCAAAGGGCGCCGCAAATACTCATTCCGAGTACATCTCGAAGCCTGGTGAGGGAAGGCTGAAATGCCGGCAACTGCCGTAGGAGCCAAGCCCCGAACAGCGCACCAACCGTGTTGCCCAAAGCGATTCCGGCCGCAGCGACATGAGGGATGTCAGTAAAGAAATTTACGACGAATGCAGCCATGGCGACCGCAGGCCAGATGCGATAGCCAAAGATGAGCATGGCGGCCAATGCGACTCCTGCTGCAAACCACACGGGGGATACGTTTCCGCTCGTAAAAGGGACAGCCAGTCCAATTCTGCCAGCCAGTAAATAAGCGCAAAAAACGCAGACTAATTCCAGACCCCGTCGGCGCCCGCGATGACTCTGACGGCGGTTCAGGTGCATTTCGGAAATCGGATAAGCTGGAATCTCCATTTTGGCCTTTCGGCTACCGACAAATATACGTCCAGTCCCCTCCTCTGGCGATCCTTTTTGTCTTCGTTCCAGGGCGAGAGGCCGAGTGTGCCCGCCAGGGCCTTTGCCGGGATTTATAAGTCATGATTTGTCCGTATTCGAAGCGATTTCACAGACACCTCTCCGCCAGCTCCACTCCGTCTTCCAGAATGGGTCGCGCCCATTTGCTCCAAGCGTCTTCCTATATGAAGCTAGTTGCCTATCAACGAGATGGCTATGATTCATCTCACATCGCTGCATCTAGACCCGACAATTAAGAACTCCCTGCATCAGAACCGTGGATCGGTCATTCGTGAACCGTGAATCGCTACCATAGCCGTGTAAAGTCAGGGTGACGCGCATCACCGACACCAACACTGGGATACCCGACTCTACGAGTCATTGGGGAGGGTGTACAAATGGATGCTCTTCTACTCGCAAAAAAGCTTCATTTGCACGCACTCTGGGTAAGGAGTCTTGAGACAGACGGAGTACGTCTGAACATCTCAGGGGAGGACTTACGCAACGCCCAGATGCCTAACACTTCCTTAGTGGGAGCAAAACTAGACGGCGTTGATTTCAGGCACGCAAATCTAACAGGTGCCAACTTTACCGGAGCAGACTTAGGCGGAGCTGATCTACGAAGCGCAAAGCTCGAAGGGGCAAATTTCTCCGCAGCCAACCTCAAAGGAGCGCGCCTTAGAGGAGCGGTGCTGTCAAAAGCAAACCTGGCGTATGCCGACCTGGAGTCTTCCGATCTGCGGAACACACATCTGGACGGCGCAAATCTGACGGACGCAAAGATGATGGGCGCAAAGCTCCAGCATGTCGATATGAGCCACGCAAAGCTCAGAGCCGCAGACTTGTTTGGCGCTGACCTGCGCGGCGCCATACTTAGGGGAGCGGATCTAGGCTGTACGATTCTGCTGGGTGCCCAATTGCACGATGTCGTTCTCGATGAAAATACTAATCTGGACAACGCAAAGATGGACTCAGACTTCCTGAGCCATAGTGGTCACACCCCGGCTAAATCGAAACATTAGATATGTCATGGCTAACCCACTTGTTCCCGCACTATACGAATTGCCTAGCATTGTTAGCATCCAGCATGATCCGTTGACAAGTCGTCTTGATCTCCAGCGATAGGAAAAAGTGTCCTTATGTGCGCAGGCGGATCACCCGACTCATGACCGACTCATCAAATCTCCGCTGCTGTGATCCTGGTCACCTCGATGGCTGCCGAACATCACCTCAGCACCGGCTTCACCGATGAACGATGAGATGAGGGAATCACAATGCAAAACGACAAACATTTCTGGTGGACAACCTTAGTCCGTGGCTTTGTCGCGCTCATTGCAGGAAGCGCGATCATGGTCATTCCAGAGATGGCCAGAACGTTACTGCTGCTCCCGATTGCGATAGCCATCTCTATCCTCGGCTTGGCAGTCTACGGAGTCCTCGATAGCGTTCTTGTATTTGTGACGAGCTATATGGCAACATCCCGTCCCGCGAAATTTGTGCTTCGACTGCAAGGCGTGATCGGTGTCACGGTCGGCATCCTCCTATACCGGGTCTTCTTCTTCCATGTGCAGTTGCACTGGTTCCTTATCCTGATAGTGATCCAGTCGCTCTCTACAGCGATCGCAGAATTTCTCATTGCGCGGCATTCCAGAACGCGAGCCACTTCGCGCTGGAACTTTACGGCTGCAGCAGTTGCGTTTGGCTTCAGTTGTGTCTACTTCTACATCGTGCTGGCGCTCGCTGACCGAATGGTACCGCAGGAAATCTCGTGGCTTGTCTACGGATATCTCGTGGCATTTGGGATCGCTCAGTGCCTGACCGCTGCTCGGATGCTCTATGCTGACCAACACGCATGAATCTTGCGAGTGACGGCTTCGTGCAACGGCAAGCGGCAAGGCACGGAGCAGTGCGCTTGAAGCCAAAGCGAGCCTGGAATGGCCTTCCACAAGGATCACAGACCCCAAGTGAACACTCGCAAAACCGGAGATTGATGCCGATGTCACCCACCAAATCATCAGTTCCGTGCGAAGCCACACACCAAGCTCAATTTCAGTAGAACTCCTAGGCTTGGCTACAGAGAGCCTCGGTCCTCCAACTGCACTACACCCAACAATCCATCTGGACCCCAAAAAAAAACTGGTTGGGGAGCCTCATCTCGCAACCCTATCCCCTCTTGCCTTCCTCTTGCAGCGGGGGCGACGAATCATAGATTTACACCTTACCCGCGTTCGTTCCGGCCTTGACAGAATGCCGCATCTATGCGAACTTTCGAATATACAGATTTACTGGAGCGCTTCATGCCTGACTCATTGCGCCGTTTTAAAGCCGACATCTTCCAGGCGCTCGCTCACCCTACCCGCATCGCAATCATGGACCTGCTGGAAGGCGGAGAACTCTCGGCAGGCGATCTCATGGAAAGACTCGGGATGGAACAGGCAAATATATCCCAACATCTGGCGGTGCTTCGCGGCAAGCAACTCGTTGCTAACCGTAAAGTGGGAAACAAGGTCTTCTATTCGGTTCGGGACCCGATCATCATCGAGGTTCTTGCGCTGATGCGCCGCTACTTCCAATGCCACCTAAAAGAAGCACTTGGATTGCTGGATGAAATGGATGACACACCCATCGAGGTGGACCGGTGATTTCGAGAACGAATGTTTTTCAATACTGGCCTAAGGCCACCACGGAATTCAACCTGATTCAAACAGTAATCATTGCGATAGCAACGGTTTGCATTGTTTATTTCTGGATGGAGGAGGCTGCGGTTTGTTATTGAGGACTCATCATGGGATGATGACCGGCATGACATCGGCCGTGGCGATCCACGATCTTCATTTCCTGCTGTGGCTTGCCGCCGCATGGATTGCCCTCGGGTTCATGGGGATGCTACGGCCCCACACCACGCGTTTTATTGCGCATTTGCTTTTTCCACTCGGGGCCATCCTGTGTCTTGGGGTTGCGCTACTCGCGGGCATTTTCCTGGCTACAGGCCACGCGCCACAGATGGTTATCCTTCCACTCGGCCTGCCCAATCTGCCTTTCCATGCGCGTCTCGATACATTGACTGGATTCTTTCTTCTGCTGTTGGGTTTGGCGGGGGCTGGAATCTCAATTTTTGCTGCGGGCTATTTTCGCCACGGCCAAGGCACGCCCCCCGGATTGCTCTGCCTGCAATATCACGTGTTTCTAGCCAGCATGGCTCTGGTCATACTCGCCGACGATGCTTACTTTTTTATGGTGGCCTGGGAGACGATGGCTCTCAGTTCGTACTTTCTGGTGACATCCCAGCATCGGATTGCGGAGATCCGCCGCGCAGGTTTCCTCTACCTCCTCATGGCACATGTAGGCGCTCTCTGCATCCTGCTAAGTTTCGGTGTACTGCAAGGCGGAAGATGGCAGTTCACCTTTGATGCGATGCGGGGCGCTTCACTGCCGCCATTCTGGGCCAGTGCGGCCTTCCTGCTGGCGTTGCTTGGGTTCGGAGCCAAGGCAGGCCTGGTTCCGTTGCATGTATGGCTGCCGGAGGCGCATCCTGCGGCCCCTTCCCCTGTATCCGCCATGATGAGTGGCCTGATGCTGAGTACCGCAGTCTACGGAATGCTGCGTATTTCCTTCGATCTGTTGCACATCCGGTATTGGTGGTGGGGCGTATTGGTGCTCGGGGTCGGATTGTTCTCAGCATTATTTGGAGCGATCTTTGCGACCGTGCAGACTGACATGAAGCGCTTGCTGGCGTACTCCTCCATCGAAAACATAGGAGTCATCTTTACCGGCATCGGTCTTGCAATTCTTTTTGATGCGTCCCACTTGCCTCTATTCGCGGCACTTGCTCTGTCTGCTGCGTTGATACACTCGCTGAACCATTCCATCTTCAAGAGTCTGCTTTTCCTGGCAACGGGTTCGGTGTTGCACGCAACCAATCAGCGCAGTCTGGGCAAACTTGGAGGCCTGATTCGGAGCATGCCATGGGTTGCAACCCTCGCTCTAGTGGGCACACTGGCGATTGCTGGCTTGCCGCCGCTCAACGGCTTCGTTTCCGAGTGGCTGCTGTTGCAATCTTTTCTCTACACCCCGCAAATTCCTCATGCCTTCCTCAACATGCTCATCCCGCTGGGTGCGGCTGTGCTGGCGCTAACGGCTGCCTTGGCCGCCTACGTGATGGTGAAATTCTATGGCGTGATCTTTCTTGGCCAGCATCGTGAACCTTCTCTGGTGAATGCGCATGATGCGGACTGGCTGGAACGCATCGGTCTCGCGTGGCTGGCACTCGGCTGTATTGCGATTGGAGTGATGCCGCAGCTTGCACTCCGGGCTGCGGGCACCGTCACCGGAGCGCTCCTGGGCCAGACAGTGAACCTCGGGTCTCCCTTCTGGTGGCTTGCTCCAATCGCACCGAAGCAAGCGTCGTACAACGGCCTGTTACTGCTCGCTGGAATTGTCGCAGTGGTGAGTATCACCTTTGTGGTCGTGCGCGTTCTGGCGCACGGACGCATGCGGCGTACCGTTCCGTGGGACTGTGGCTACCCGTGGCAGACCTCACGGATGCAGGACACGGCGGAAGGCTTTGGTCAACCGATCCGGCACATCTTCGGATCATTCTTTGGCATGGAGCGGGAGTTGCCCTCCCCGACCGACGTTGCTCCGCGTTATCGAATTCATATTGAGGACCGCATATGGGGGGTTCTCTATCTGCCGATTGCGCGCGGCGTTCAGCGCCTGGCGGACTGGGTCGGTCTTCTGCAAAGCGGCCGGCTTCCCATCTACCTGCTCTACAGCTTTCTCACGTTGATCGCATTGCTGGTGTTTGTCCTATGAGAGCAATCACAATGGTCCGTCAGTTTGGTGAAGTGGCGCTCGCCATCGCCATCGCGCCACTCTTCGCTGGATGGATCGCACAATGCCGTGCGTGGCTCCAGAGTCGCACGGCGCCCCCGCTAATACAGCCATACCGCATGTTGCGTAAATTGTTCAACAAAGACGCCGCGCTGGCCATAGACGCCTCCCCGCTATTTCGGACGACCCCCTATATCGTGTTTGGGACGATGGTCCTGGCGGCAGCGATTATTCCGTCTATTGCAACCGATTTACCATTCGCGCGAGTGGCCGATGCGATTGCACTTATCGGTCTGTTCGCCACTGCGCGTGTCTTTCTGTCGCTGGCGGCCATGGATATTGGCACCGCTTTCGGCACCATGGGCGCTCGCCGCGATATGATGATCGGCTTTCTCGCAGAACCGGCCCTCCTGATGGTGTTGTTCAACGCGTTTCTTCTGTCTGGAAGCACAGCGTTGCCCAGCGTCGTTGACGCCTCGACCGCACATCCGTTCTTTGTTGATCCCAGCCTGATCTTCGCAGCGGTTGCGTTTGTTATGGTCCTGCTGGCGGAAAATGCTCGCATCCCCATCGACAATCCGGCCACCCACCTCGAACTCACCATGATCCATGAAGCGATGGCCCTTGAATATTCGGCGCGCCATCTCGCCCTGGTGGAGTGGGCCTCGGATTTGAAGCTTTTCAACTACGCATGCATCGGTTTTGCGCTCTTTCTGCCATGGGGGATCGCGACGCATGGTAGGGATGGCGCGCCGGAACTGGGGCTCGCCGTCGCTGCTCTACTTGTGAAACTCATTGTGGCTGGCGCAGCGTTGGCCCTGATTGAATCGCTGTCAGCCAAATTGCGAATTTTTCGCGCCCCGGAATATCTGGCGATGGCATTTCTACTCGCCGTACTGGGTCTGCTGGTCCATCTCCTGCTGGGGGCATAAATAAATGCATCCGTCCTACATGGTCACCGAAGTGTTGAACCTGCTGGCCGCGAGCTTGCTGTTGATCTCCTTTGCCATGTTGTCGCGCCGCCGCACGCAGCGCTTGATTACACTCTTCGCCTGGCAGGGGTTGGTGCTCTTTGCGTCGACTCTTCTGGTGGCATATAGCTCCGGTCTAAGGGAACTCTATTACTCCGCCGCACTCACTCTTCTGCTGAAAGTGATTGCGCTGCCCTGGATTCTCCAACGCCTGATTCATCGTCTGGGCGTGCAATGGGACAGCGAGACGCTCGTCAACATTCCAACCACCATGCTTGTGGGCTTAGGCTTGGTAATTTTCGCCTTTGGGCTGGCGCAACCCATCAGCAGAATGGCCACGACCATTACTCGTAACACCATCGGCATCGCGCTCGCTGTCATCTTCCTTGCATTCCTGATGATGATTACGCGCCGCAAAGCAGTCACACAGGTGATTGGATTTCTCGCTATGGAAAATGGCCTGTTTTTTGCTGCCACCAGTGCGACGTATGGCATGCCGATGGTTATCGAGCTGGGCATTGCGCTCGACCTGCTGATCGGGTTCTTCATCCTGGGAATATTTTTCTTCCAGATCCGTGAGCAATTCGACAGCCTCGATCTCAGCAATATGGAAGCACTGAAGGAGGACTGACGTGGTCATACTGATCGTTCTGGGCTTGCCGCTACTGGGGGCGCTCCTGCTGGCGCTGTTTGGACCGCACCGCTACGCCGCCGAACTGAATATCGGAATAAGCTTTGCCTCGCTGATCGCCGTAGTATTTCTGGTTCTGCGCGTCCTCCGACACGGGCCGATGCTCGTCTTACATGATCAGTTCTTTGTCGATTCCTTCAATGTATTTCTGGTCGCGCTCACAGCCTTCGTGGGATTCACGACCGCGCTCTTTTCGCGGCCCTACATGCGTATCGAAGAGCAGCGTGGTCATCTCAACGCAGCGAGGCTTCGCCTCTATCACAGCATGTACCAGGTCTTTATGGCGGCGATGTTTCTGGCGCTGCTGACCAATAATATGGGTCTGCTCTGGGTGGCGATGGAAGCCGCCACCCTGTCTACGGTGCTGCTGGTTTCGCTGTACCGTACACGCGCCAGCCTGGAAGCGGCATGGAAGTATTTCATCCTCTGTGGCGTGGGCATTGCGCAGGCGCTGTTTGGCACGATCCTGCTGTACTTGGCGGCAGAGCACGTTCTAGGCCATGAAGGGATGACGGCATTATTATGGACGCACCTTAATGCCGTAAAGGGGCAGCTTGAACCCAGGGTGCTGGGATTGGCATTTGTCTTTCTGCTGGTGGGCTATGGGACGAAAGTTGGATTGGTACCACTGCATAACTGGCTCCCCGATGCCCATGCAGAAGGTCCAACACCGGTGTCCGCTGTCCTATCCGGTCTGCTTCTGAATGTTGCGCTGTATGCTGTCATCCGCTGCAAAATATTGGTCGAAGGGTCGATCGGCTCCTACCTTCCCGGCCGTATGCTGATGGGTTTTGGCCTGCTTTCCGCCGTACTCGGCGCTTTCTTTCTATGGAGACAGCGTGATATCAAGCGGCTGTTCGGCTACTCCTCTATCGAACACATGGGCATCATCACGTTTGCCTTCGGGCTTGGTGGACCGATCGCAAATTTTGCGGCATTGCTGCACATGACCGTTCACTCGCTCACCAAATCCTCCATCTTCTTTACTGCCGGCCACGCGTCGCAGACCGCAGACACACAGCAAATGGATGGTATCCGAGGTCTGGTAAGCATCAGCCCAACCGTCGGATGGGGGCTGATGCTAGGTTCACTCGCCATTCTTGGTATGCCGCCGTTTGGCGTGTTCGCCAGCGAATTTCTGATCCTGACCACCGCCATGCGGGAGCATCCCTGGACGACGCCATTTCTTTTGATCGCGCTCGGCGTCGCGTTCGCTGCCATCTTCCGCAAGGTCCAGCCGATGGTCTTCGGGGAGAGCGATGCCCCGCCCTTGCCACATTCTCCTGCTCTAGTTCCGGTCTTCATTCATCTTGCGATCGTGCTGATGCTGGGAGTCTATATTCCGTTCGTCCTTGCAGAGTGGTACCGGGCAGCGGCACTGCTGATTGGAGGATGAAGATGTCGACTGACATGATGGAGCCTCAACGGACCCGACTACCCGCGAATATGCCGAGCAGCCGTCTGCGTGTGGATCGCGAGCAATGGCTCCGGACGGCCGAAGATCTGCGCGAATCCGGAGCACGCTTGCTTACCCTGTGGGGAACGGATGATCGTGACCGCGACTCCGGCTTTCGCATAGCAGCGGCGTATCTTCTGACGGATAGCGTGGTGGTAGTGGAACACCTCATTAAGGAAACATCTGCACCTTCCTATCCGAGTATCGCGGGCTTGTTCCCCGCTGCGTTGCGTATGCAGCGGGCAGTGCATGACCTGCTTGGAATCTCGACCGACGAAGTCGACACTCGCAACTGGCTGCGCCATGGCGGCTGGCCCGAGACTGTATTTCCGCTTCGACGGGATGTGGATGGAAACCGGCAATATCCCATTGTTTCCGAGCCCTACCCCTACGTTGAAGTCGAAGGCGATGGCGTCCATGAGATCTCCGTAGGTCCAGTCCATGCGGGAACCATCGAACCTGGAAACTTTCGCTTCTCAGTCGTTGGAGAGAAAGTCTTGCGGCTGGAGGAGCGTCTCGGATACACGCACAAAGGTATCGCAAAACTCTTTGAGAACTTTTCACAGGAAGCCGGTCACAGCTTAGCTGCGCGCGTCTCCGGCGATTCTGCGGTCGCCTTCTCCTGGGCATATTGTTCGGCCCTGGAAGCCATCACCGGGATAACCTGTCCCATGCGGGCCGTCGCACTGCGGGCCCTGGCGCTGGAGCATGAGCGTCTAGCGAATCATATGGGGGACCTGGGCGGGCTTGGCAACGATGCGGGCTTCGCCTTCGGACTCACACATTTCTCGCGACTGAAAGAGGATCTGCTGCGCGCCAACAGCGTCGCCTTCGGAGCGCGTTATCTGCTCGATTATGTAATTCCCGGAGGAGTAGCGGTCGATCTGACCGCAGATGCAAGTCGCCTGCTGCTCGAGTTGTACGACACATTGGAGTCATCTGTAACCAATATGCGCGCCATCTATGACAATCACGCAGGTCTACAGGATCGCTTTCGTGAGGCCGGACGGTTGGAACAAAACACAGCCGAGAAACTTGGCGCCATCGGCTTAATAGGGCGCGCTTCCGGCATTGCCTGCGACCTGCGCGTAGATCATCCATGGTCCCCCTATAACTCGCTGGCTGTCAAAATGATCGTCCAGACCGGTGGTGATGTTGCAGCGCGAGTGCAGGTGCGCTTTGACGAAGTCGTGGAATCCCTGCGACTCTGCCGTGCTTTGCTCGCTGAACTTCCCATAGAAGCGATCCAGACCCCGGTTTCCATAGCGGCGGCTAATCTTCTGGGGATCGGACTAATCGAAGGATGGCGCGGCCCCGTGATGATTGCTCTCGAAACTGGCCCGGATGGCGGCATCCGGCGCTGTCACGCACACGATCCTTCCTGGCAGAACTGGCCACTGATCGACTACGCAATCCTCGGGAATATCGTGCCGGACTTTCCCCTGATCAATAAGTCCTTCAACCTGTCCTATAGCGGACACGACGGATGAGCTAACTATGTTTAATACACTTTCACGAATGCTGCATACAGGCCTGTTGACGGAGCCTCTCCCGGTTCCCAACGAAGCAATCCCTGCGCTCGAAACCCTGCAGAAGGATGTGCTGGGAATTCTCGGGCGTGCACTCTGCATCCGCCATGTCGATGCGGGTTCCTGCAATGGTTGCGAATTGGAAATCCAGGCGCTCACCAATCCGTATTACAACCTGGAGGGCGCAGGCATTAAATTCGTCGCCAGTCCGCGCCACGCTGACCTCTTGCTTGTGACCGGCCCTGTATCGGTGAACATGGAAGAAGCTCTCAAACGCACGTACGATGCCATGCCCGACCCCAAATTAGTCATTGCTCTCGGTGACTGCGGGGCTTGCGGCGGAGTGTTTGCTAAGAGCTACGCCAGTCGGGGCAGCGTTGCCAGCGTCATTCCTGTAAACAACACGATTGCAGGTTGTCCGCCGAGTCCAGCGGCGATCTTAGGCTGTATCCTACAAACCGTCCGCTCCTCAGCTGTCGAGGCTTGAAACAAACTTCATTTCTCGAGTGAGCCGCGAAACCAGGCCAGTTCGCGGTCTATCGTTACCGTAGGTCGCCTGCGGACCGGCGCGCTTGAGCGCCTCCACGATATAGTATCCCCACAAATATCCCACAGCCCAAGGCGAAGGCGGGACGAAGTAGCCATAGCGCTACGCTTACCACCGCACTGGAGCAAAAGGTTGGGCAGACCATCCCTCAAGCCGTGCCGCTGCCGGACTGTCGAAGGGCCCTATGGAGCAGCATCAACGTGAGGGACTTGGTTGAGCAATATGAGAACCGCTGTTTGCGCTTCCGTGATGGCCCGCTCTCTAGTTAGACCGTAGGTATGAGGATGTGCGAGCAGCATCATGTTCATGCCATGCATGCAAGCCAGGATCTGATGCAACCGCTGCTGGACAAGCGCATCTGTCGTGTTTGGCGGCAGGAGAGCCCGAATATCATCCTGCAGGCGCTGCAGCTGCACCTGCGCTAGCCGTTCCCGAGGAGACGGGGTCTCCAGCTCTGGCTGCGGCATCATCATCATCATGGAGATTCGATAGTGCTGTGGGTGGCTAACTGCGAACCGTATCGTTGCTTTGACAATTTGGAAGATTCGGTCCCGTGGGTCACTCAGTCCTTCGATGGTGCGATTGACACGCGTCGCAAAGCGCTCGTAAGCCCCAGCGCACAAATAGAGGATCAGTGCCTCTTTGTCTTTGAAATGGCGATACATCGCCATTTGAGAGCATCCTGCCAGATCAGCGACACGACGCATGGAAACGCTCTGGTAACCATGCTCGGCAAACAGTTTGCCGGCCGCATCGATGATGCGACTTCTAAGGTCGAGGCTTGGTTTAGCTTTCATATTCAAAGCTCATGTCGATTCTGACGCTTCTTTCTTCAGGCCCGCTTCCGTGTTGCTTACACCGTAAGCATAGCTTACATTGTAAACATGGGATGGGCAATTCATAGTCAAAACAAGAGTCTACTGGGCCGGACGTTTCCCACTGGAGCGGCGGCAGGATTGTGCCTATGCGTGCTGTCGAGTGTTATGGGGAGGGCACAGGACACAGCCACACTGGCAGCCGTCGAGCAGGCAGCGGTTCGTTCGCAACAGGTTCCACCAGCGCTGCAGGCTCCAGGAATCGATCCTGCCAAGCCTTATACCCTTGCCGAACTCATCGATATGGCAGAGCAGAGCAACCCGAAAGGACGAATAGCCTGGGAGCATGCCAAGCAGACGGCCGAACACTACGGCATAGCCCGCGACTTCTATCTCCCGGTTTTGGTCAGCAACACGCTATTCGCAGACGAGAGGATAATCAATCCGTTTCCAAAGCCACTGGCCCCGCGTGGATACGTGATGGTGGAGATCCCGACGGTGCAGCCGCAAGCGCAACTCAGTTATCTCCTCTTCGATTTCGGAGGGCGTGAGGCCAAGGTCGACGCGGCAGCAGCGGCACGTTTGCAGGGCAGCGCAACTTTGCTTCGGGTAAATCAGGATATCGCGTTTCAAGTGTCCGAGGCTTATTACCGAGTGCTGACGGCAGAGGGTCGGTTGCGGGCGACGGACGAGATTCTACAGGCCGCCAGAACAGTTCAGGATGCCGCGGAACAACAGTTGAAGAACGGACGGTCGACTCTTCCGGATGTGCTCAATGCACGCGCAGCAACAGCCCAGGCTGCGTATGAACGTGAAAATGCGGATGGTGATCTGAGATCGTCGAAGGTGCTGTTGCGAGAGGCCATTGGAGCCGAGCCTTCGCCTGAGATCGAGATACTGGACGATGGAAGCAAGGCGCTACCGGAAGCGCTGAACTCCTCGATCGAGGAGTTGATTGGCCAGGCGTTTGCCGACCGGCCCGATCTGTTGGTCCGCGCCCAGGAAGTTCGAGTGGCTCATGACGAGGTGCGACAGGCCAAAGCGGCTTATCTCCCTTCCATTGGACTGGAAGGTGCTGCCGCTCAGACGTCTATGTGGCCAACCGTTGACTACGGCCAACTGGGCAACGTGAGCCAGACAACGTGGTCGGGTTCTTTGAATATCCGATGGGAGATCTTCAATCGCGCCCGGAAACACGAGGACGCGATTGCGGCTTCGCTCGAGCGGCAGGCTGGGGATGAACTGAGGGAAAGTAAAGATGCCGTGACCCGCGACGTGTGGAATGCATATATCAGCTACCAGACAGCTCAGCGGCGCAACGTGGCGGCTACTGCCTTGCTGGATGCAGCGAACCTTTCTTATACTTCGTCGCTCGATGCCTACCGCTATGGGGTGAAGAATCTAATCGATGTCGTGTCTGCGCAGCAGCAGTTGGCACAGGCAAAGCTAGCTTGCGTACAGGCCCGTTCGGACGTATTGCTGGATGCCATCGCTGTCGACTACTCCACCGGCGTTCTTCTTCGTACGGGTAACAAGACTGCGGCAGGAGTATCGAAATGAGGAGTACTGCGAAAACAGTACCTGCTGGGACCGGTCTGCTGCTGTGCACGGGCTGTAGAGCGGCACCATCATTCGACATCAGCGGGTCGTTTTTTCCCGCCTGGATGTTGTGTCTTGTCATCGCCATAGCGCTGGCGTTCGCCGCGAGGTATGGGCTGGTGCGGTTGAAGATCGAGGCTGAAGCCGGCCCGCCGGCATTGATCTATCCATGCCTGGTAGCACTGTTCAGCTGCCTGCTGTGGCTGGCGTTGTTTCGCTGAGGGGATCGCGGAAAATATGATGAATGCTGCAATCGAGATTGAGGATCGCAAGCGGGTAGGACGTGCAGTTGGAATAACAATTGTGGTCCTGACCCTGCTTGTTGTGCTGGCTGCACTATGGCAGACGGATTCACATCCGCGGACCGATGATGCCACTGTGCGAGTGAACTACATCACGGTCATTCCCGAGGTCAGTGGGCTTCTGGTATCACTGCCGGTCAAGGATAACCAGCATGTCAAGAAGGGAGATCTACTGTTCGAGATCGATTGTAGGCCTTATGACTATGACCTGCAGCAGGCTCTCGCAAACCAGACACTTCTGGAAAGCCAGATTGGAGATGAGAAGCGTCGCATCGCGGCAGAAGGCAGCGCCGTCGATGCAGCTCGTGCGGGAGTGCAGAGCTCGCGGACCGGAGTGCAGTCAGCAGCCAGCAACATCGATGCTTCGGCGGCGACGGTGGCGCGGGCGCAGGCAGCTGCATCGTCCGCGGAGGCACAGCTTGCACTAGCCACTGCAAACCTTGGCCGCATCGAACCATTGCTGGCGAAGCAATACGTCACGTTCGAGCAAGTCGATCAAGCACGAACTGCCGTTAGGGTAGCGAAGGAGAGCTTCAACGAGGCGCAGGCCACAGCGCTGCAGGCACGCGCACAACAAGAGCAGGCTGCCGCCGCCAAAGCGGCAGCAGAGGCCGGAGTCTCACAGGCTCAGGCGAGACTTGGGCAAGCGGTGCATACGGTTGACACCCTGGACACACTCATAGCGCAACGCGCCATTCTGGCAACGAAGGTACAGGACGCAGAGCTAAACGTGGAGCGATGCAGGATTATTGCTCCCTTTGACGGCTATGTGACCAACTTGAATATCTCGGAGGGCGCATATGCGCATCCTGGAACGCCGATGTTCACATTACTCGATATGCGGAACTGGTTTGTGATAGCCAACTACCGCGAGTCCAAACTTAAATACATGAAGCCGGGCATGCATGCCGATATCTACTTAATGGGACATCCCGATCACCGCTACAGCGGCACGATCGAAAGCATTGGATATGGTGTTCTTCCGGAAGATGCGGGAGTCTCAGAGGGACTGCCGGACGTAGACCGCACGTTGAACTGGGTTCATCTATCGGCGCGGTTCCCTGTGCGGATCCACGTGGACAACCCTGATCCACAGGCCTTCCGCATGGGCGAGACCGCAGTAAGCATAATCCGGTAAACACTATGGAAGAACGTCGCTGGCTGGACTTTATCCGAAATGAACTTGCGCCTTACCCTCAACGACTGAGCGGTACCCTGCGCGACACGCTCTCGATCACCTTGGCGGTGATTCTTGTAATGACGCTACGGGTGCCTGCAGCAGCGATCGGCATCTTTAACATCTTTTTACTAACACGCCAGATGCCATCGCTCTCGCTGATCTCCGCCGCGCGAAATCTGCTGGCCCTGTGCGCTGGCGTGGGCACGTGTCTGGTAATGATCCAGGTCACGGACAATGATCCGATGGCTCGGTTAGTGGGGTTTATCGTCTGCATGACGGCGACCGGCTTCATGCTGGCCGCGAGCAGTATACCCGCTGAAGCAACAGCTTTCTGCGTGTTCTGGTTTTCGACACTTGCAGGCTGGGATGCTCACAGCCCTGCGGAACGAACGGTAGAGACTTCGCTATGGGTAATCGCTGCCGCGGCACTGAGTGTCGGCTGCGCTGTGGCCGTTGAATACGTCTTCGGCTCAAAGACGCCAGTGGCCAATTTGAACGAAGAGATGGAGAGCCGCCTGCTGGCTGTGGAGCAGCTCTTTACTCTCTATGCGGAGGATTCTGACGAGGCAAGCCTCCAGGCAGTCCGCCGCAAAGTGGTTCTCCTGGCGCACGCGGGCCAGGAGAGGATGCAGCGCGTGTATGAGCGGATCGTCGAGCGAAATCTGCGCACGGTGGAACTGCCCCCCGGCACCCGGATGCGAATCCCAATGCTCGCTGATCTGATGGATTTGGTAGCTACGTTTGCGTTGGGACAGCGCAGCGGTGTGGATGATAGCCTCCGAAATGCCTGTGCGGAGATTGCCCTGCTGTGTGGGCAAAGCAGGAAAGCCGCTCCCTCTCGGGATCGCCCATACGAACCATCGCACGGTGAGAATTTGCTTGGCCGAATCTGGCAGACTCTGCATGAGCTAAGTTCCATGCAGATCTCGACTCCAGAGCCAGGGCAGGAACAATTGATGACGCCGTTGCCAATGAATAAGCAGCCCATCTTTGTGGCGGATGCCTTCAGCAACCCGCAACACTTCTATTTCGCGCTGAAGACAGGAGCCGCTGGAACGATCTGTTACGTGTTCTATAACGCGGTTGGCTGGCCCGGCCTTACCACCTCCGTGATTACAGTACTGGTTGCGGCAGTCAGCACTACCGCGGCGATGAAGCAGAAGCAACTCTTTCGTCTGCTTGGTGCCGTGATAGGAGGAGCGATAGGAATATTCGCCGTGAGCTTTCTGTTCCCTTACATGGATTCAATTACCGCATTGATCATTCTCGTAGGTGCAGTGACGTTCGCTGCGGCCTGGATGGCTCGGAGTCCGCGCACAAGCTATGTGGGATTGCAGACTGCGCTGGCTTTTTATCTGGTTGCCTTTCAGTCCTTCCGTGCACCCGTCCTCATGGCGCCAGCGAGAGATCGCGTCGTCGGGGTCGGTGTTGGCTTGCTGGTGATGTGGTTTATCTTCGACCAGATAACGCCGGTCCGCACCTCTTCGGCGATGCGCCTGGGATTCGCGCGACTGCTGCGGGAGACAGGACAGCTTTTCGTTATCTGTGCTGCGCAACAGCCGAAAGTAACCCGAATGATTCAGGCCAACAAATTCCGATATTCAGTGGGACTCACCATGTTCCGGTTGCGCCAAATGCACGAAGCTGTCAGTTACGAATTCGGCAGCGATCGACAAGCGCATATGGTCGAAAGCGAACGGATCATGCAGGCCGCCATCGCAGCCGCTGCCCTTTTCTGGTCAGGTCTGGAAGCCCTCACCCAGAAAATATCGGAAGACCCCGTATCGGCTGAGATGAGATGCGCACTGGGGCAGAACCTGGAACGAATAGCGGAGAGCTACGAGGGCCTGCAACCTGGGCCGGGCAATACGATAAGCGACGTGGTTGGTTCAGCACTCATTGCAGATGCTTCTCTACGTAATTCGATGGCGAGATACCTCGAGCTTCGTGAGATTCTTCCCGCCTGACCCACGGCAACTCCCGGTTCGGAGATCTTTCCCGAACACGAGCATAAGATGATTTTTGGGGTAGCTAAACTCCCGCGTGGTCGACAATCCGGAATCTGCGCAGGCATTTTCGCGCTAATCCGAATTCTGGAACTGGCCCCAGCTAAATATTTGGGGCTTGGGCAGAAGACCTCAGATCCATTTCGTCGGCGCAACTCACCGATGGCATCGCTGGGATATCTCGTGGAGAAGACAGCTCTAGCGTATCCCAAGGACGTGACATTTTGCATGCAGCGCCAACTGATGAGCCGTACCACCTAAAAGTCGACTCAGGCCGCCCGGTTCCAGTCTTAGTCCGACCACCAAGAGTTCCGGCGCGATCTGATCGACGGCCTCCAGTAATCCTTTTATCTCATTTCCCTCCACGAGGGCGGTATGTAGGCTGACACCAGCCTCGTCAGCCGCTTTCCTCGCTCGGCTATGCATATCCGCATAAAACGCCTGTCTCTCGTTTCGCAGCAAGCTTGGCACCTCAGGAGCCACTGCTGACACGCAGCCTATATACGCGGGCAGATCCTCGATCACGGTGATGATGTAAACCTCCGCAGAGGTAAACTTGGCCAGATCCAGCGCGGAGCGAAGCGCCCTCTCCGCCTCCGGTGACTCATCGAGTGCGACCGCAATCTTCTTGAACATGTTTTGATTCTCTACTCTTTCCGAAGGAAATATACTATCGATGCTCAAGCCTGCGCCATAGATGTTACTAATTCTGCACTTTGGCGCCAAGTCTCTCAATACCCCTCGCATAGTCGCGCCGGGAGTGGGGCAATTGCAGTTCCGCACCGGTCTTGGACGGCGGCACGAAGCCGAGTTAATCCACGAGCTGCGTTCCTGGCTGCCTACCTACAACTGGCACCGACCTCATGCCAGCCTCAACCAGCTCCCCCATCAGCCGCTCTGGCCCCGATCGGAATAACCTCTTGAGCCACTACAGTTAGCCCTTAAATGGCCGACAGACCTGTGCGAAAAGGCGCTCTGTATCCTGGCGGTCGCATAACCCGGTCCCCGGCCTCATGACCGCAGCCGCGCCCGCCGCCATCCCGAAGCAAACCGATTCCTCGATCGACCGTCCATGCACGAGGCTGAGAACGATCCCCGCCACCATACTGTCGCCAGCGCCGACTGTGCTCCTCACTGGCACCTCGATTGGACCAAAGCGCTGGAATCCTTCTGCGGTCGCGAGAAGCGCACCGGCGGCTCCAAGAGAGAGAACAACGATCTCGCTGCGCGCTTCCTTAATGAGTTCGCGCGCCGCGATCTCCTGCCGTCGCTCGTCGTTGACCTCTCGTCCCACCAACTCCTGCAGTTCTCGGAGACTCAGTTTGAGGAGGTAGATGTTGCCATGACCAATTTGGCGCAGCGCCTCGCCAGACGTATCGATAATCAAACGGGCGCCGAGTCGCTTGGCCCGCTCAGCGACACGAGCATAGAAGTCTCGGGGCACTCCCGGAGGCAGGCTGCCGCTGCCCACGATGTAGGCGGGTTTTGGTTCAAGCGACGAAATCTGATCGAGACAGCGTTCCTGTTCAATCTCAGTCAAGGTCGGACCGGCCATGATGAACCGAAACTGCTGCCCTGTTTGCCGCTCGTCGACTGTAAAGTTTTCGCGCGTCAGCCCCGCGATCGCTAGAGGACGATAGTCAATCCTTTCCTCTTTCAGAAGCTGCTCCACCCGGACTCCGGTTGGACCGCCGAGGGGAAACACGGCGATCGCATCGCCGCCAAGCAATCGCACTGCGCGTGCGACGTTGATGCCGCCGCCGCCGGGATCATAGCGCGGCGCCGCGCAGCGGAGCTTCTCCCCAGGCATTATGCGATCGGTCGCTGCGTTGATGTCCAACGCTGGATTCATGGTCAATGTGGCGATTGCGTCCATTAGAAACTCCGATGCCCTTAGCGGATTAACTGTAACGTTTTCATCAAGCATTTGATAGGTGTGAGAACCTGGTCAAAGTGCTGTCCAGACGTATGATTTCGCGTCGGTTGGCGCAACTTATTCGGCAACCACCAGGTCTGCCGCGTTCCTTACTCCATCTTTATCTTTGGCGAAGGCTGTCTCGATCAGTCAGAGCGAAGGGATAATGAAGCCGCGATGCCATAAAGGGGCAGACCCAATATTGACACTGGTGGCGAATTCAAAAGCTGAGGAATCAGGGTTGGTGCGCTGTTCCTTCTTGGGGTGAAAACGAGGTTGGAAGCGTTGAGGATTCAACCATGTCCTTCCCACTGCAAGAGGATTTCAGTATTGCGGACGAGACGCGGCGTGTAGCTCTGGCGGTGTTTCCGAAAGGGCGTGCATTCCTTCGCATCGCCGATGCGCTGGGCTGCGTGTACTAGGACAGGTAGTTCCGACCCTCTGTGTCCCCGGCGCAGCCAACCGACTGAAGCTCCTGGACGGGCTGGCTCGCCAGGCAGAGAAACCGCTTGTACGTTTAGGTCAGTTCGCTGGTTCTGCCGATCCTGATCCACAGCCTGGGCAAAGGCGCGCGTTAGAGATGCATTCACTCCACCACGTCACAAGGCTTCATAGCTGTGCAGCCATCGGAGTTCTTTCTCATTTACCTCAAGTATGCCGCTAGAAATAGTAGAATCCTCGCCCCCTGGTGACCTCACCGTCGCAGCTTTTTTTCCACGGCCAGCACATGCCGGATGGTTGCGAGTACCGTGTCCGGATTTAGGCTCATAGCATCGATGCCGATCTCCACCAGATACTCAGCCATATCAGGATAGTCCGACGGTGCCTGCCCACACAGGCCGGAATGCCGACCGTTGCGGCGAGCACCTTCCACCGCAAGGCGAATCGCCTCTTTCACGCCAGGGTCGCGCTCATCGAAATCGAAGGCTACGATCTCCGAATCGCGATCCACGCCCAGTATTAACTGGGTCAGATCATTGGAGCCGATGGAGAAACCGTCGAACAGCTTAGCAAAGGCGTCGATCTGAATCACATTGTTGGGAATCTCGCACATGACATAGACTTCCAATCCGTTGTCACCACGCTTGAGGCCATTGGCTGCCATGGACTCCAGCACTTTCTCGCCCTCCTGTACGCGACGACAAAAAGGAATCATTAATTTCACATTCGTCAGCCCCATCTCGTCGCGCACCCGCTTCATCGCCACGCACTCCAGCGCAAACCCTTCGGCGTAGGCGGTGTGAGTATAACGGGCCGCACCACGGAAGCCGATCATCGGATTGCTTTCTTCTTTCGGCTCAAAATATTTACCACCTAGCAGCGTGGCATATTCATTGCTCTTGAAGTCGCTCATACGCACCACACAGGGTTTTGGATAAACCGATGCTGCAATTGTGGCGACGCCTTCGGAAAGGGTCTTAACGAAGAAATCCGCAGGGCCGTCGTAGGCAGTGCTTATCGCGGCGATCTTCTCTCGCGTTGCATCATCCACCTTTTCCGGGTGTTTGATCGCCATCGGGTGCACCTTGATATATTCACTGATAATAAATTCCATGCGCGCCAGTCCGATGCCATCCACGGGTAACGACGCGAGGCTGAATGCCTGATCTGGATTGCCAAGATTCATCATGATCGCGGTTTTTGGATGTGCCAACTGGCTAAGATCAGTTCGCTCAATATCAAAGCCCAGTATGCCTTCATAGACATTTCCGGTTTCACCTTCCGCGCAACTGATGGTGACCTCTCGTCCATTCTTGAGTACCTCAGTCGCCCTTTCGGTTCCCACGATTGCTGGAATGCCGAGTTCGCGTGAAACAATGGCTGCATGGCAGGTACGCCCACCCCGGTTCGTCACAATTGCGGCGGCAGTCTTCATTACCGGTTCCCAGTCCGGTGTCGTGGTAAAGGTAACCAGCACTTCTCCCGGTTGAAAATCACTTAAATGTTTGACGTCATCAATGACGTGCGCCTTTCCGGCGCCAATTCTAGTGCCGATTGCCCTACCCTGGAGGAGAACCTCAGACCTTTCCTTGAGTTGGTAAATTTCCAGTACGGCGCCTTTCTTTTGCGACGCCACCGTCTCCGGTCGCGCCTGCACCATATAGATGTGTCCATCCATCCCATCTTTTGCCCACTCCATGTCCATGGGCTTATGAAAGCCTGCCTTTTTTGAATAGTGGTTTTCAACCTTGATGGCATAATCGGCAAGCACCATGACATCCGCATCAGAGATGCAAAAGTTATTTCTTTCCTCGCTGCTGGTGTCAATATTCTCGGTATATTCCAGAGCGATATTGCCGCTATTGAGGGTATCGCTAAAAATCATCTTCTTTTCTTTGTTGCCCAGGCGGCGTTTCAGAACGGCGCGATACCCCTTGATGAAACTGGGTTTGTGCACATAGAAAGTATCGGGACCGATAGTTCCCTGAACGACATTTTCACCGAGTCCGAGGGCGGCATTGATGACGACGACATCCTTGAAGCCTGTTTCCGTGTCGAGTGAAAACATCACGCCACTGGCCCCTTTATCGCTTCGCACCATTTTCATGACAACGACGGAGAGATAAACCTTGTAGTAGTCAAAGCCATTGTCATATTTGTAGTGGATGGAACGGTCGGTAAAGTTGGAAGCCAGGCAGCGTTTGTAGGCATCAAGCAGGGCATCCTCACTACCTATATTGAGATAGGTATCATTCTGCCCGGCAAAGGAGGCCTCCGGGGAGTCCTCAGCGGTGGCCGAGGAACGCACCGCCAGGGAAAATGTTTCACCGTATTCCTGTTTAAGTGTGGCATAACCCGCCAAAATCCCTGCCTTCAAATCATCAGGCAGCTCACAGCCGTATACGACTGCCCGGGCCTTTTCACCACGCGCCTGTAAATCCCTGATATTGTTCGGGTCGAGTCCGTCAATCGCCGCATGCAGGGGCTGCCAGGCTTTATTGTGATCAAGTATATAGCGATATGCATCTGCTGTAACGGCAAACCCATTAGGGACCTGTACGCCTTCAGCCATAAGGTTTTGATACATCTCCCCCAGCGAGGCGTTCTTGCCGCCGACCAATGGTACGTCGTCGCTACTCAACTCGGAAAACCAGCGGATGTATGAGACCTCTTTCATGTTGTGCTCCTTACCCAATAGGGAAACCGTGATCAGCGCAGCTTGCGGTGGGATTCATTCAGCATCCCCTTGGATATAGATGCCGTAATGTGGTCTTACAGCAATCCACAGGTAGTGGTTCTTCTGCCTCCCGCCTTGAGCGTTGTCGTGTGACACAGGTAGCCGAGATAGTGGAGTAGAGCCGCTTCGGTTCAGTCAGGATCATCCTCCATTAGCACGCGCGTTCAGGCATCTCGCATTGGCACGTGACCTCCATAGTTGGGCATGGTTCGGACTCTTCAGGCACGCTGGAGCGCGCTGACCCGGTAAATACTGCAGTAATTCCTTCGCATCTAGCAGATCGGCTGAAGGTTTTTTATCTCAACTTCATAATGAAAGGACCACTTGGCGGGATCGCAACACGATCGCAAGGCTTACGTCTGATGCCAACGAGGAGCTGCTGTCGCTTCGATGAGAAACGCACTCAATGGGGCGCAAAGCCATATCGCGAAACAGAAGAGGGCGAGAACGATATTCTCATCTTCCAAGCTTTTACGCGGTGCGCACGAGTGCCAGGCGAGCAGCCTCTACAATCTCGGCCAACGCATGATGGTGAACTGTGAAGAGTGCAAGCTCCAAGCGATCCGAGACCCCAATTTTGACATAGATGCTCCGCAGGTAGTTCTTCACGACTTGCTCTTTGGTTCCAAGTTGATTGGCGATCTCCTTGTTTTTGCAACCCTCGGAGATGAGCGCAACAATCTGAAGCTCCCTTGGCGTCAACCGCTGTACGGCCCTCGCACCCACATGGTCGGACAAAGGCATCGTCTTCACGACTGCCCGCTGCATATAACGCTCTCCTGCGGCGACGCGGTACAAACAATCGACTAGCTGCGGACCAGCCACCGACCGTAAGATAACCCCCTCCAAACTCTTTGCGACGGCCTCATCAAGCACTGCATCATGCTCCAGAATCATCACCGATCGACTCCCTGCCTGATGGATCCGGTCAAGCAGAACGTGCAAATCGCCGGTAATGCTTGACGGAAAGACGACGATAGATCGGCGCAGGCTGCCAACCGCTTCCTGCAGCCGTTCCAGGTCAGCGCACTGAGCGACCACCCGAATTGCAGGCTCAGTCATGAGTACCCGCGCGATGCCCGTGCGATAAATCGCCTGGTTATCTGCCAGAATGATCTGCATAGCTAGGATTCCCTCAACGCCATCTGGTGCATATGGATACAAACGTGCCTTGAAGGCTATATCGGCATTGTGACGAAATCCCCGGGGTGTCCTCTATTAGGACACCCCGGGCGCATTCTGCCTACAGCGTCTGAAGCTTCGGCGCGAATGCCACTGTGTCCGGTGCATGCTCGCGCTCGCCACCGCTATGCCTCGCTCGGTATCATTCAGGCATTCGGTATCATTCAGGCATGTTGCTGCGTCCGTTTCATATCGCCTTTCCTGTTGACGACCTCGATGCAGCGCGGTACTTCTACGGCACGGTTCTCGGGTGTCCAGAGGGCCGTAGCGCGGAACCCTGGATCGATTTCGATCTCTTTGGTCATCAGATCGTCGCGCACTACAAACCAGGCGCTGCGCCCCGCAACAGGGCTGAGCTCGACAGCAACACTGTTGATGGCCACGATGTACCGGTACCGCACTTCGGCGTCGTTCTCACGCAGGCCCATTGGAAGCAGCTTGCCGAGCGCGTTCGTATAGCTGGCGTGCACTTCGTCATCGAGCACTACACTCGTTTCGAAGGCCAGGTTGGTGAGCAGTCCACGATGTTCTTCCTGGACCCAGCCGGCAACGCACTCGAGTTTAAAGCCTTCGCCGACCTGCGCCGGCTCTTCGCCAGGTGATGCGCATCCAACAACCCACCGCTGCACGCTGACCGCGATACACTGGCGACGCAACACATCTTGCCCGGAGGCTGCTCAACGCATGAAAGGGATTATCCTTGCCGGAGGATTGGGAACCAGACTGCATCCGGTGACGGCTGCTGTCTCGAAGCAGCTCTACATCCACACCATCGAGAAACGCCAGGGCCTGAAGGTAGCGCGCCCCGAAGAGATCGCCGATCGCCTCGGATACATCGCCGCCGCGCATCTCCAGCAACTGGCAGCCAGCTTTGGCAACAGCACCTGCAGAGACGTTCTGCCGCGGCTTGTCGATGAGGTGATCTATTGAGCCACTCCAGCCCGGTCTTCCCCGCAAAACTGCTTGTCACCGGAGGCGCTGGCTTCATCGGCTCAAACTTCGTCCTTCGCGCGGTCTCCGCAGGCCACACCGTCGTCAATCTGGACGCGCTCACCTATGCGGGCAATCTTGACAACCTGGCCGCTCTCGCCTCGAACCCCCAGCACATCTTTGTGCAGGGCGACATCGGCGACGCGGGCCTCATCGCGCGTCTACTCGACGAACACCAACCCAATGCAATCATTCACTTCGCGGCTGAGAGCCATGTTGACCGCTCGATCCTTGGGCCCGAAGTCTTTCTGCGGACCAATATTCTCGGCACCTTCACTCTCCTGCAAGCCGCGCTGACCTACTGGCGCTCGTTAGCGGCCACCAGCGCGCAGCACTTCCGCTTCCTGCACATCTCCACCGACGAGGTCTACGGCTCCCTCGCACCTTCCGCCCCAGCCTTCCGCGAGGACTCGCCCTACGCGCCCAATAGCCCCTACTCGGCGTCGAAGGCGAGTTCCGATCATCTGGTGCGTGCGTGGTTCCACACCTTCGGCCTTCCCGTATTGACGACCAACTGCTCGAACAATTACGGTCCCTTCCAGTTCCCCGAAAAGCTCATTCCGCTGATGATCCACAACGCGCTCTCCGGCAAGCCGCTCCCGGTCTACGGCGACGGTCTCAATGTGCGCGACTGGCTCTATGTCGAGGACCACTGCGAGGCCCTTCTCACCGTATTGGAGCGAGGCCGCGTCGGTGAGACCTACAACATCGGCGGCCTGAACGAGCAGACCAATCGCGAAGTCGTCGCCAGACTCTGTGCAGTGCTTGACCGGATACATCCGGCAGGCGCGCCGCACGACCGCCTCATCTGTTTTGTCACAGACCGTCCTGGCCACGATCGCCGCTACGCCATCGATTGCAGCAAGATCCACTCGGAACTGGGCTGGCGTCCCCGCGAGTCCTTTACTTCCGGCTTGGAAAAGACAGTTTCCTGGTATTTTGAGCATGATGACTGGGTCAAGCGCATCGCCTCCGGAGAATATCGCAACCTGCTCGCGCAGAATTACTCCACTTCCTAGAAATTTTGCAACGCTAGATACTGGTGAATGAAGGCAATGCCCATACTTCCCTCGCCCACACCGCTCGAAACCCTCTTGATCGAGCCATGCCGCACATCGCCCGCGCAGAAGACCCCCGGCAAATTTGTCTCCAGCGGAAAAGGCTCACGCTCCAGGCTCCATGTATTCAGATCACGTCCCGTGCAGATGTAGCCTCCTGCATCCCGCTCCAGATTTTTCGGCAGCCATGCCGTACTCGCATCTGCGCCGATCATCACGAACAGCGCATCTGCAACACGCGTCTGTACCGACTCTTGTCCACCAGAACGCGTCCTCGTAACGATGCGTTCCAAGTGATCGTCGCCCTCTGCGCTCAACACTTCAGTAAACGGCTCAACCCGTACATTTTTCTTTGCATCAATCTGTTCGATCAAGTACTGCGACATCGTAAGCTCCAGCCCCTTGCGTCGCACCAGGATCGTGACCTCAGCAGCATAGTTCGAAAAGAAAACAGCCGCCTGTCCCGCGGAGTTTCCGCCGCCTACCAGAAACACTCGCTTGCCGACGACATTGCTGGCCTCGTTGCGCGAAGCCCCATAGAGCACACCGCGCCCCTGCAACCGGTCCACGCCTTCGGCCCCAAGCATCCGCCACTCCACACCCGTCGCCAGCAGCACGACACGCCCCGAAACATGCTGGCCTCCGTCCACCTGCACGCAGTACCGGCCATCGGACAGCGGTTCCAGCGCCTCGACGGTTCGCGTCATCACGATCTCTGCACCGAACCGGGCCGCCTGCTTCAACGCCCGCTCGCTCAGATCCTCCCCCGATATGCCATTGGGAAACCCGAGGTAGTTCTCGATGCGCGACGATGTCCCGGCCTGTCCACCGGCCGCCGATCGCTCCACCATCAGCACCTTCAGCCCCTCCGACGCACCATACACCCCCGCTGCCAGGCCTGCTGGCCCAGCACCTGCAATCACGACATCGTATTCTTCATATCTGGGCGTCGTCCTGATCCCCAACGCCTCTGCCACGCTCCGGACCGTTGGCGCTTCGACGCAATACGCGCGATCTACAATCACCGACGGCCCTGTGTATTCGCCCGCCATGCATGCCGGCATTCGCTCCGGCTCCCGCTCCGCATCCACCCACTCGTACGGAATTCGGTTAGCCGAGAGAAACACGCGAATATCGCTGCAATCGCTGTCATACCGAGTTCCCACCAACAGCACGCGCGAGCTCGGCGTATCCTTCGCAAACTTCTGCACCGACATCAGGCGGTCGGTCATCGTCTTCAGAATCAGTGCGCTGCACGCCGCCGACGTCTCAACCAACTCGAACAGATGTTGCGCATCGAACCTTGCCACACGCGCCTTGGATTTCGCCTGGATTGACACGAAGGCTGGCGCTCCCAGGAGGATTGGGACCTCTCCGAAAAAGTCACCCGCCTTATAATCGACGAGCTCCTTCGACCTGCCCAGAACGTCCTTGAGCAGCTGCAGTCGCCCCTCCAGTAGAACGAAAAAGTAGGCCACCTCGCCCTCGCGGATGAGCCATTCTCCAGCCTCCAACCGCACATCGGCGGCCCGCTCGGCAAACCTCTGCCGTTCGGTTTCATCCAGACAGGCAAAGAGAGGTAGGTCCTGCAACTCAGCGGCAACAATCATGTTGAGATTGTCCTATGTTCAACTTTTCAGCACACACAACAGACCGGGCTGTGGTTGTGGACGAGCATTTCCCTGCTACCGAAGCGCTTCAGATCGACAAGAGTCCCGAGTCTAGTGCTTCGACTTTGGCTTCGGCTTGCTTGCGGTCTTGAGCTTGGCCTTCGCAACACGTTTCGCAACCTTCTTGGCGGCAGGCTTCGCCTTAGCGGCTGGCTTTGCTTTTGCAATAGGCTTCCTTTTTGCGGGAGCTACGGGCTTCGAGACCTTCTTGGGCTGCTTCTTTACCGCTGCCGTCTTCGCGGGACTCTTCTTTGCGACCACCGCAGCCTTTTTGACGACAGGCTTTGCCGCGGGCATCGCGGCCTTCTTTGCCGCAGGCTTTGCGACGGCCTTGGCCGCAGGCTTTGCGACGGCCTTGGCTGCGGGCTTCGCGACGGCCTTGGCTGCGGGCTTCGCGGGAGCAGACTTCTTCGCGGCTGCCGGCGCAACATGGGCAGCGGGAGCGGTTGGCTTCGCTGCTGCAGATGGGGTCTTCGCGGGAGCCTTGGGGAGCACCGCAGCCTTTGTAGCAGCTGCCGGCGGTGCATTTACCGGTGTCTCCATCTCACTCGCGGCAGAGATTGCAAACTCATCCGGATTGACCTCGGCTGCGGCCTTCTTCGAGCGCGGCTTCGCCACCTTGGTCTCGCGCTTGATGGCGCGGCGGCGCAGGTTCACGGGCGGCGGCGGTGCAGGCGGCGAGAACGGCTCGAGGAACGCCCTGGCGGCCTCTGGCGTGTCCAGCCTGCCGTCCATCACGGCGAAAAAGAGCTGGTCGACCAGGGCTCCATAACCGGGCAACGCAGGCGTAATGCGCAGCTCCTGCATCAGTTGGTAGGGGATCTTCTGGCGAGCCTGCGACCAATCGCCGAAGAATGCCTTGAACCTGGCTTGCAACGGTGCACTCTTGGTCGTGTGCGCGAGCCACAGAACGGACTCCGGCGGCGCCGCGAAGAGCATCTTCCATGCGTCCGACGGAGCAGCCGCCGCTTTACTGGTGAACTGGGTTGCGAAGGCCTTGGTATCGGCCTCGAGTGCCGGGATCTGATCGGCAAATCCGGGGCGCGCAAAGCTCTTTTTGAGGGTTGCGACATCCTTCGGCGCGAGCTTCGCTGTGAGCAGCGGGAAGTATGCAGCCGAGGGGTCGGGATAAATGCCCATCGACTCAAGTTGCCCAACGGTGTCGCGCAGACGATCCAGCTCGCTCTCATTGACCTTGGCCGAAGTCCATGCCGGGAAGAGCACTTTGGCCCAGCCCTCGGACTCCAGCCGCCGCAATACGCGCAACGGATCTTCTTCGTGGAAGATCTCTTCCAGCTCGTACTTTTGCAGCGTCGGGTGCAGCGCCGAGATGTGGCCTTCGGCCTTGGCCGTCTCATAGCGCTGAAGAGTCTTCTCTTCCATCTGCCAGCCTAGGCGAGCGGCGAGCCGGGTGGCGCGGATCATGCGTGCCGGATCTTCAATAAAACCGTAGTTGGAGACCAGCCGAAGCTCGCGGTTCTCAATGTCGGCAACGCCGTTGAGTGGATCCATCAAGAGGCCGAAGGAACCCTCATTGAGGGAGATGGCCATGGCGTTGGCGGTGAAGTCGCGGCGGTGCAGATCATCGAGTATGGTCGCAGGACGGAAGACCGGCTTTCCGGGCTTGGGGTAGGTGGCGCTCAGCGTCGACCCCACCTCTAAACGAACGCCGCCCGGGAAGTTGAAGTACAGCGTCTGGGTTGGCTCGTCTTCGCCGATGAGTATCCCGCCCGCCTTCTCGAGGTCCTTCTTGAGCTTCGTAGCATTCCCCTGGACCGCGAAATCGAGATCGCGGATGGGCGCTCCGCTGGTCAGGTCGCGCACCGCTCCGCCGACCAGAAAGACGGTCATGGCGCGCGCGCGAGCGGCTTCGCGCACATGTTCGAGGGCGGATTGTTGCGCCGGGGTGAGGCGCGTCTGCAACAGATAGATATAGTCAGCCATGAGGTTGCTTCTTACTCCGAGCGGCCGCGAAGATTTCGAGCGGCCGTCCTAACTTGCTGTATATCAAGCGCTTACGGAGAAACTACGAGTCGACACAACTTTCGATTCTACACGCTTTGCGGTGGATTTGCTACTGTTTTGCACTATGATTGTGGCTATTGGCGGTATGGGTGCATCCACACGATGGCTTCGGCACAGAAGAAAGTCGTTGTACGAACATTCGCGGGTGTTTTGGCGTGGGGCTACCTTCCGCAAGGCGGCTTCTTGCGCGAAAACAGTATCCACCTCATGGGCATTGACGGACGCGTAACCAGTCGCAATATCACAGAGATCAAGACAATAGCTTATGTGCGGGATTTCAACCTTGATGACCCTCTTGATCCTGAGCGAATCGGGCGCAAGTCGTTCCCCTCGAGGCCCAGGGCGGACGGTCTTTGGCTGAAACTGACCTTCCGCAACGACGACGTACTCGAGGGCCTTGCCAACTTCGATATTGGCTTCACGGATTCACTGCTCGAGGATCGTGGCCTCTTCCTGACGCCCCCGGACCTGAGGGCGAACACGCAGAGACTCTTCGTGCCACGGGCAGCGCTGCGGTCGCTGGAGGTCCTCGGCTTTGTGACAGCGCCTTCGAAGCGTCTCACGGCGAAGCCGGCGGCGCGGGTGACGGCTGACACCCAAACCAAGCTCTTCGGCGAGTAAACTCTGCAATATGAATCTGGGCGAGTTAGCACACCGGCTGGGAGTCGAATTGGTTGCAGGCGAGGGCGAAAGCCTCCAGAGGGCTGCCGAGCGCACCATCGACGGCGTCGCCGGCATCGAGACAGCCGGCCCAACCAGCGTGACCTTCGTTGCGAACCCAAAGTACGCAGCGCTGGCACGAACCACGCACGCTGCCGCGCTGATCGTGGAGCCCAGCTTCCCCGCCCTCAAGACGGCCACGCTGCGAACACCCAATCCGTACCTCGCGTGGTCGAAGGCAATCGCGGTCTTTCACCCTGCGCCGCGGTATGAGCCTGGCGTGCATCCGACGGCCGTGGTGGCCGAGAGTTCGCGCGTCGGGGCACGGGCGCACATCGGCGCGTACGTAGTCGTGGGCGAGCGCTGCAAGCTCGGCGACGACGCCGTTCTGCTGCCGCATGTCGTTCTCTACGATGGAGTTACCGTGGGAGACCGGTTTCTCGCGCACGCCCATTCAGTGGTCCGCGAGAACTGCCGACTGGGCGACGACGTCGTCCTCCAGAACGGCGCGGTGATCGGTGCCGACGGCTTTGGCTTTGCCAGGAATGCGGATGGCCGCTGGGTAAAGATCGTGCAATCCGGTCTGGCCGTGCTGGAGAACGCCGTCGAGGTCCAGGCCAACGCCTGCGTCGACCGCGCAACGATCGGCGAGACGCGCATTGCGGTGGGCGTAAAGATCGACAACCTGGTGCAGGTCGGGCATGGTTGCAGCGTCGGCGAGAATACGCTGCTCTGTTCGCAAACCGGACTGGGCGGGTCGACGACGGTAGGAAAGAATGTCATCCTCGCCGGCCAGGTCGGCTCGGCAGGACATCTGACCATCGGCGATGGCGCAATTGCAACCGCCCAGACGGGCATTCCGTCGGATGTGGCGCCGGGCGCGGTCGTGAGCGGCTATCCAGCGATGGACAACCGTGCGTGGTTGCGGACCGTCGCCGCGGTAAATCGTCTGCCGGAGCTGTTGCGCAGATTTAATGCGCTTGAAAAGCAAATGGATACCGCGAAAAAGTAGCCCTAGGGCAGACTGCCAGGCCAATGAATCTCCGCACAAATCTCCGCACAAAGAAGATCGCGCGGCAGGCCACAACCTGCCTCAGCCTCGCCGCGCTTGCATTTGGCGGACTCGCAGGTTGCCGCTCACACTACGTCGCGGCGGATGTTAAGAACAGCTCTGGTGCAACGGTCTCACTGGTCGAGGTCGATTACCCCAGCGCCAGCTTTGGCCAGCAGTCCCTCGCCGCCGGGGCCTCCTATCACTACCGCTTCAAGATCCTCGGCGACGGCCCCACCAAAATCCTCTGGACCGATGCCGAGCACAACGATCACACTGTTTCCGGGCCGTCCTTGCAGGAGGGCCAGGAGGGTACGTTGACGGTCACCATCACTGGCGACACCGCCCTCTGGAGCACGCACCTGCGGCCGTAATCCTCATCCACATAACCCAGTGCAATCCCAGTGCAGTAGACTCGGGTCGTGAGCCGCGGATTGTTCATCACGTTTGAAGGTCTGGATGGGTCGGGCAAGACGACCCAGCTACGGCATCTTGCCGCTTCGCTCGAGGCGGAGGGGCATCGCGTCGTCACGTTGCGGCAACCCGGCGGAACGCCACTGGGCGACCGGATTCGGGCCATTCTGCTGGACTCGCGCAGCGAGTCCGAGGTGGGCGCCATCGCACCCGAGGCCGAGATGGCCCTGATGTTCGCCGATCGCGCACAGTCCCTCCAGCAGGTGATCCTCCCGGCCTTAGCGCAAGGCGCTGTCGTTCTTTGCGATCGCTACACGGACTCCTCTGAGGCGTATCAGGGGGCTGGCCGCGGCCTCGGCAGCGAGCGCATTCTCGCCATGCACCGCACGGTCTGCAACGACATCCAGCCCGACCTCACCATTCTTCTCCTGCCACCGCTGCAGAGCTCGCTGCATCGAGCGCGGCGTCGCAATGAACGGCATGTGCAGCAACTTGGCACGGACGAAAACCGTTTCGAGCGCGAGGGCGACGTCTTCTACGCCCGGGTCTATGAACAATATCGCGAGATTGCCCTGCGCGACGAAAAGCGCGTCATAGTATTCGCGGATGAGGCCCCCATTGGGGTCATCGCACAGCGCATTCTGGAAGCCGTGAGCGCCCGGTTGGCCCAGACTGCCGCGGATGCCACGCCTCTGGCATCCAGAGTTCCACGGTCCAGCAATGAGAGATTTTGAGCGAGAGTACGACTACATTCCTGCCCGAACGCGCGGCGAGTGGCGCCTGCCCCCAGGCCTGAAGCGCGCGCTTCCCTACTATGCGCGGCGCAAGTGGGTGAGTTTTGGCGAGCCGATTCCGCTCTTCGAGCACCTGCACAAGGTGTTCGGCAAGATTGCGCACTACCGGTTCTTCAACACAACGATCGTCTTCGTCAACTCTCCGGAGTGGATCAACGAGATCCTGGTCACTCAGGGTGGCAGCTTCGTCCGCGAGCGCACGCTGAAGCGCATGAAGATCCTGCTTGGCGAAGGTCTTATCACCTCCGACGACCCCATCCACATGCAGCAGCGGCGGATCGTAGCTCCGGCATTTCATCGCGAGCGCATCGCTGGGTATGCCGGGCAGATCATAGCCAAAGCAGCGGCGGCCGCCGATCGCTGGAGCGAAGGGCAGGAGATCGACATCGCCGACGAGATGATGCAGCTCAGCATGCATATCGTTGCGAAGACGCTATTCGACTCCGAGGTCACGGCCGATGTGCTCTCGGTGCGCGACGAGGTGAACGCGATCATGGGACTGTACAACTTCCTGATCGCATTCCCGAAGCTGGAGAGCGTGCTGCACTGGCCGATTCCCGGCGTAATGAAGTTCCGCAGGTCGCGTGCACGGCTGGATGCGCTGGTAGCAACGATGATCGCGAGCCGCAGGACGCTCACCCGAGAGCAACTGCTGCAACGCGGCGATCTATTGTCGATGCTGGTCGCCGCTCGCGATGAAGGAGACGGCACGCAGGAGCCTCCAGCAACTGCAACGCCCGCGGCGAATGAAATGCCCGCGGCAGGGGGAATGACCGACACGCAGGTGCGCGACGAAGTGCTCACCATCTTTCTCGCCGGCTACGAGACCGTCGCGAATGCGCTGACCTGGACTTGGTATCTACTCAGCCAGAACCCCGAAGCCGCCGCAAAGATGTACGCCGAGGTCGAGCAGGTACTCGGCGGTGCAACCGCAACCGCGGAGAGCTTTGCGCGGCTGAAGTACACCGAGATGGTCTTCGCCGAGTCGATGCGACTGTACCCACCCGCCTGGGCCATGGGACGGCAATCGACCCAGCCTGTGGAACTTGGTCCCTACAGGTTCCCACCCGGAACACACTTCTTCTTCAGCCAGTACATCATGCACCGCTCGCCGGAGTTCTGGCCCGACCCGCTCGCCTTCCGTCCCGAGCGCCACACCGCCGAAGCCCGCGCCGAGCGCCCGCGCTTCGTCTACTTCCCCTTCGGCGGCGGCCGGCGTCAGTGCATCGGCGAGGGCTTCGCGTGGATGGAAGGCGTTCTCTCGCTTGCGACGATCGCGCAGCGCTGGCGACTGCACTTCGTACCGAAGTACCCGGTCATTCCTCAGGCCCGGATCACCCTCCGCCCGAAGTTCCCCATGATCATGCGCATCGAACCTGCCCAATGACTCGCTCCCGCGCGAAGCGTCCTTCGCCGTCCGCGCAGGACCTGTCAAGCCCCCACACCCACCCGGAATCACCAAAACCCCTATGAACACCGGCGATTTATTTCTCCGGAAGTTGGCATAGTTACCCTGTCCAACTCGCTACAATTGAACTAGAGAGAATTCCTGTCGGCGGGGATGGCAATGCGATTTCCCCCAAAACCGCACCTAACCCTCATTGATCCAATACTTTGCCCGTAAAGTATCTGAATGGAATACTTTACAGACACCCATTTTGCTAACTATTGCAACCAGAGACTTTACGAAATCAGGGGGGGAGGGGGGGTGCCCCCTCTCCCCCGCTCGGTCTACTGCGACGGAAGAGGTAAGCTGAAGTCGTGGCGCTCCCTCAAACATTCAACGAATTCGTCGGCAACCAAACCGTCGTCGAGAGCCTTCGCGCAGCGATCGCTGCAGGCCGTCTGCCGCACTCGCTGATCCTGCTCGGACCGCGAGGCGCGGGCAAGTTCACCCTCTCGCTGCTGCTCACGATGGCTCTGGAGTGCGAACAGCAGCCGCGCGAGACCGCAGCCGATGGCCTCAACGCTGGCCGCGAGTTGGCCAGCTTCTGCGGCGTCTGCCGCAACTGCACCCGCATCGCCGAGAGCTCTGATCTCGAGGCGAAGATCGACGAGGCCGTCGCAGCGCGCGATGAGCTGCGCGAGACCGACAAGAAGGACACGCGCGTCCTTATCCAGACGCACCCCGACGTGCTGATTATTCCACCCGATCCGCCGCAGTTGCTCATCAAGCTCGGGCAGATTCGCACCCTGATCGGTCGCGCGCACTATCTCCCCACCGAAGCGCGCGCGAAGGTCTTCCTGCTGACCTCGACAGCCTTCATGAAGGAGGCGGCGAACTCGCTCCTGAAGGTGCTCGAAGAGCCGCCAGCGTATGTGCACATCCTCCTGATGGCCGAGAACCTCGGAGATCTGCTCCCGACGATTCGCTCGCGCTGTGCGGTAGCGCATCTCGGTGCGCTGCCAGTAGAGGAGATCGCCGCGCTCCTCGCCGCGCGCCGGCCGGAGCTCAACCAGGTCGAGCGTGAGCTGACCGCGCGGTTGAGCGAGGGAGCAGCCGGACGCGCCCTCGGCTTCAACCTCGCCGAGTACGCTGCAGGACGCTCCGACGCACTGACCATGCTGCACAACGCCGAGCAGAGCGGCGGCCTACAAGACCACTCGACGCTCTTCCGGATGACCGAGACCTATCGCGCAGGGGCCGAGGGCCAGACCAGGACCACGGCGCTGCTGCGCGCTCTATCGAGTCTGCTGGAGGACATCCTGTTGCTGCAGTCGGGTGCCGCCGATCGGGTGCGCAACATCGACAAGCGGTCTGAACTGCAGCGCCTTGCCGACACGTTCAGCTTCGAGTGGATCGAGTCGGCGGTGCGTGGGCTGGACGCGGTGCAGAGCGGAATGCGCCGTAACCTGTTGCGCTCGTTAAGCCTGGACGCGCTGGCCGTGGAACTCGAGGGCGGACGATATTAACCGTTGAAACAAACAACCCCTTGTCAGCGTCTTTACATCGAATGTTAGATATCTCATTTTGAACAGTACCAAGCACGATTTTGGTCGTACCGGATTCGGCCCCCCGCATCGATTCATGTTTCCGGCTGCGTTTGTGCAGCCCTCAATGGAGAAGCCGCAATGCCGGTGAAGAGAGCCTTGATGGAGAGCAAGAACACCGCTCGCAAAGACGACAACACGTTCAACGGAACGCGCAAACTCGTACGTCCGCATCTGCCGCCGGCTGAGCGCAGACGCGATCCTTTGCATGCTGAAGATCCTCTGACGCATGCGATGATTGTCGATGCTCATGGCACGCCAGAAAGCTCCCACGCTGAGGCGTTCTACTTCCAGAAGCAGATGCAGCAGCAGACCGAGATGACGGTCGTGCTCGAAGACGGTGAGCAGTTGCGCGGCATTATCCAGTGGTACGACAAGTGCGCGCTGAAGCTGACGGTGGGACGCAACCGTGTCTTAGTCTACAAGGCCGGCATCAAGTATCTGCATAAGGCGAGCGAGGGTTACGCGACCGTCAGCGTGATGAAGTAGCTGGCGAATTACGTAGAGCGTGCTGCCTTTTGCAGACGGTCTCGGATCGCGTCGGCAATACCGCCAGGTTCCGGCAATGGACACAGGATAAGCGAGACTCCACGGTCGTCGAGTGCGCGGAGGCCGGCGAAGAGCGTTGCGGCGAGGCCTTTGGGGTCGTCCCACCGACCCCATGGCTGAAGGATCGCGTCTCCTGGCAGCGCCCAACCAACGGGCAGCAACACACCTACGGATGCGCTGGGAGCATTGGATCCAGCCTGCTGCAACGCCGCTTGTAACGCGTCGTTGAGTGCTGCGGCAGAGCCCGCGACAAGCGCCATGCGGGCCCGAGGCGCGTAGTGGCGGATACCCACTCCGGGCGATGGCATGGATGCGGGATGATCACTCTGTGCAGCGGCGGGATTGGGGAGGAACACTTCCACAGCGACGCCCGTTACCGCGGTGAGTTGCTCGGCCGTCACAGCACCCGGACGGTAGAGCACCATCGGCGTTTGGGTTGGATCGACCACGCTTGACTCGAGGCCGATGTAGGTTGGGCCAGCATCGAGGACAGCATCGATGCGGCCTTCGAGGTCAGCGAGGACGTGCGCTGCGGTTGTGGGGCTGGTGTGTCCGAAGAGGTTGGCACTAGGGGCGGCGATGGGTAGCCCCACAGCGGCAAGCAAGGCGTGCGCCGCGGGGTGGGCGGGCACACGGACACCGACGAGTTTCCTGCCGGCTGTTACGGCGTCTGGAACGGCCGCGCTACGAGGAAGCAGCAGCGTGAGCGGTCCTGGCCAGAAGGCTTTGGCTAGCGCGGCAATGCGCTGGGCGAGCTCTGCAGGCACCTGCGCTACGCTGCTAAGTTGCTCTGCTGAAGCAAGATGCACGATGAGCGGATCCCATGATGGACGTTGTTTGGCGGCGAATATACCGGCGACGGCCTCCGGAGAAAGAGCATTGGCGCCGAGGCCGTAGACTGTCTCCGTAGCGAAGGCGACGAGACGGCCTGCACGGAGCATATTCACTGCACGGCTAAGGTCGGCCGGGTTCGAAGCATCGAGATGGAGTGCATGAGACATGGGCGAGCTTCCCTATCGTAGCGAATCGGACAGAGTTACAGGGCTTCCAGCGGGCTGAAAGAGATTCCCGAGGCTAACAATGCGGACGTATACTGACGCCATGCAGGCTGCGGAGATCGAGCTGAAGTTTTCTGTGACGGATGTTCGGGCGCTTCGCTCGGCCGCCGATAGGCTTGGATTCAGACTGGTGACCGAGCGCACCTTCGAGAGCAACACGCTCTACGATACCGCCGATCGGCAACTGCGCGGACGCACGCAGATCCTGCGACTGCGGCAGTATGGCGCACGCTGCACCGTGACGCATAAGCGGCTGGCCGATGGCGGAGATGGCGACCTGCGGTACAAGACGCGTATCGAGACCGAGTGCCAGGTCGAGGACTGTAAGGCGCTGGCCGAGATCTTCACGCAGCTTGGCTATGGCCCTGTTTTTCGCTATGAGAAGTTCCGTACCGAGTACGAGTTGGATGAGGGCCACCTGGTTCTGGACGAGACGCCGATTGGCATTTGGGCAGAGCTGGAAGGTCCGCCGGTGTGGATCGACGCGATGTTGGAACGACTTGGCATCGCACCGGAACTGCGGTCCACGGAAAGTTACGGCACACTCTTCCTGCGGTGGAAGGAAGCGACGGGAAGTCCCGCACAGAATCTGACATTTCAGGAAGTTACGGCCTGCGCGGAAGCCGCGGCGCGGTAACTAGAAGATCTGGAAGTTGACGTCGATGTAGAGGTCGACCTTGACCGGCTTGCCGTCCTTCATGGCGGGCTTGAACTTGTATTGGCGAACGGCCTCGACGGCCTTATCATCGAGCCCCATACCAACACCGCGAACGACGCGGATGTGGGAAGGCTTTCCGTCTTCATCTACCCAAAGATAGACTTCGACATTTCCGGAGAACTTGGCCTTGCGCGCCTCTTCGGAGAATTCGGGCTCCACGCTGTAAAGGACGACCGGTTTGCTGACACCGCCGCCGATGTGCATTGGGCCTCCACCGGTGTTTCCGCCAGAGCCAGGGCCAATGCCGGAACCATTGCCCGAACCGATCCCGGTTCCGGTGCCGTTACCCAACGAGACTCCTTTGAGGCCGGAGTTGGGCAAGCCGAGGTTCGGCATAACGTTATTGGCCATCTTGAGATCCTTCTGAACGACGACAGTTGGGTCAATGGCGAGCTTTGGCGCAATCGTCGGCGGAGCCTTGGGAGGAACGATCTGCTGCTCTGCGAACTTAGGCAGCCGCCCCTGGGTAACGGGTGCCAGATCATGATGACCGCCGCCGCCGCCGATCTGTTCGGCCTTGGGAGCGATGGGAGGTGGAGGTGGCGGCACGATGACGGTCGCGATGGTCGTCTTGGCAGGCGTGCTGATCTGAACTTGCCTGGCAATGAAGAGCGCGATCAGGAGAATAACCAGGACGTGTGCGCCAATGGCCATAGCCGTCGAGGTGGGGCTCCGCTTGGTAGCCATGCGGTCGGGGACGGCGATGGGCTTGGATTCGAGGACCAACGGGGGAAGCTTAGGCGGGAAGAATACATCGCGAAAGCTGGAGATCAGTGAAGCAAAGACACCCTCTTCCTTGATCTCACCACTGAGATGCACAACTTCATCTGCCGGGCTTAGCACCGGTGCAGCGCGATCGGGATCGATCTGGTTCGAGGGTGGCGGCGGAAGCGTTTCAGTATGAGCCATAAGGGAGGATCGGGTCTCGGCGCAGCCTTCTCTAATCGAGTGGTGCGGTGAATGCTGCCTTCGCCTTTTCGGAAGATGCGTCGCCAGGCCTGTGATCATTCTACAAACTCTTGCCCAGGCTTGCTCTCTACTTTAGACGCACGAGTCTAGAAAGTAGTTCACTAGCGGTTCAACGGGGCCCCACCGAGTTGCAATCGGCGGACAGGCTCCGCTGACCTTTACAATAGAAGTTTGGCCGCTCATACCGGAGTGTTTTCTTTGGCCGCACGGAACAATGGAGATGTCGATGTCGGACGATGACAAGAAGAAGAGCCTCAAGGGAACGTTGAACCTCCCGAAGACTGAGTTCGCGATGAAGGCGAACTTGCCGCAAAACGAACCCGCCAGATTGGCGAGATGGGACGAGGCTGGCTTGTATGAGCAGATTCGCAAGGCGCGCGCAGGTGCACCAAAGTACATCCTGCATGACGGGCCGCCGTATGCCAACGGCGCGATTCACTTGGGCCATGCGCTGAACAAGTGCATCAAGGATTTTGTCGTCAAGACCAAGACGATGGCCGGCTTCGATGCGCCGTATGTGCCTGGCTGGGATTGCCATGGGCTGCCGATCGAGATCAAGGTGGATGAGAAGCTCGGCGGTAAGAAACTGGAGATGGACCCGGTCGCAGTACGGAAGGCGTGCCGTGAGTACGCAGCGAAGTTTGTCGATCTACAGCGTTCACAGTTCAAGCGGTTGGGGGTGTTTGGCCGCTGGGAAAAGCCATACGCGACGATGGACTTTCCGTATGAGGCACGGATTCTTGAGACATTTTATGGATTTTATGAAAAGGGTTTCGTCTACAAGGGACTGAAGCCGGTGTATTGGTGCTCGCATGACCACACGGCGTTGGCCGAGGCTGAGGTGGAGTATGAGATGCACACATCTCCGAGCGTTTACGTGCGGTACAAGCTGACGAGCGCGCCGGAGAAGATCAATCCGCGGTTGCAGGGCAAGGACGTTTGGACGATTATCTGGACAACGACGCCCTGGACCCTGCCGGCGTCGCTGGCGGTGGCGTTCAATCCGGAGATTGACTACGTCGCGCTGGAGGACGGCCGCGACGTATACGTTGTCGCTGAGGCGCTGGTGCCGGAGGTGCGTGATGCCTGCGATCTGATCGGCAATTTGAAAGACGCAAAGCAGATTGCGAGTTTCCCCGGATCCAAGCTGGACCGAGTGACGTTTGCTCATCCGTTTCTTGAGCGCGAGGTTCTCGGCGTCACAGCCGACTATGTGACGACCGAGCAAGGCACAGGCGCGGTGCACACTGCTCCGGCGCATGGACCGGACGATTTTGAGACTGGACAGAGGTATGAACTGCCTCTGACCTGCGATGTGGATGCGCAGGGCAAGTTGCGCAATGGACTGCCTGATTACGACGGGCTGTTCGTACTTAAGGCGAATGGGCCGATCGAAGCGTTGCTCGTGGCGAAGGGCGCCCTGATGGGGCGGTACAACCTGGAGCACAAGTATCCGCATTGCTGGCGCTGCCATAAGCCGCTGATCTTCCGTGCGACGGAGCAGTGGTTCATCTCGATGGAAACGCCGGTGCTTTCGCCCAAGGCCGATGAGCGTAATGCGACATTCCGCGAACGTGCGCTGGAAGAAATCTCACGCGTGACATGGGATCCGGCATGGGGTGAGGAACGCATCTCAAACATGATCGCGACAAGGCCGGACTGGTGCATCTCTCGGCAGCGCATCTGGGGTGTGCCGATTGCGGTATTCCTCTGCGAGAAGTGCCACGAGCCGCTCAATGATGAGGAAATCAACAAGAGCGTGGTTGAGTTGTTCACCAAAGAGGGTGCGGATGCCTGGTACAAGTATGGCGCTGACGTCCTGTTGCCTGTTGGAACTGCGTGTAAGGCGTGCGGGGCAGTAATGCAGTTTCGCAAGGAGATGGACATCCTCGATGTGTGGTTTGAAAGCGGAGCGAGTTGGCATGCCGTACTCGACGTGGAGCCCGAACTGCACTGGCCGGCTGATCTGTATACCGAAGGCGGCGACCAGCATCGCGGATGGTTTCACTCTTCCCTGCTGAGCTCTGTTGGGATTCGCGACGCTGCCCCGTACAGGATGGTGGCGACGAGCGGATGGACGCTTGACGAGCAGGGCCGCGCATTCTCAAAGTCGCTGGGCAACGGCGTCGATCCGGTGGACGTGGCTAACCGGTTGGGCGGCGAGATCATTCGGCTGTGGGTTGCGAGCGTGGACTTCCGTGAGGATGTGGTCGCGAGCGAAAACCTGATGCAGCGCGTGAGTGACAACTATCGCAAGCTGCGCAATACGCTGCGCTTCCTGCTAAGCAATCTGTCGGACTTCGATCCGGCGAGGGATGCAGCCGCCTGGACCGAGATGCAGCCGCTCGATCAGTACATCCTGGCGCGGACTGCGGAACTCGATGCCGCAATTCGCAAAGCCTATGACGAGTTCGAGTTCCACCGCGCTTACCAGGCGTTGAACGAGTTTACAAATTCAGATCTGAGCGCGCTGTATCTCGACGTCGTGAAGGACAGGCTGTATACGTTCGCACCGAAGAGTCCGGAGCGACGCAGCGCGCAAACAGCAATATGGCGGATTGCAGAGGCGATGACGCGATTGGTCGCGCCCATCCTGTCATTTACGGCAGATGAGGTGTGGCAGTATCTGCCAAAGGTTGAGGGGCGTTTGTCGAGCGTGCACCTGGCGCTGTTTCCGGATGTTGCGGAGGTTGTGCCAGGCAGCATCTCAGGACTTGAGGCAGATTGGCAGCAACTGACCGACATTCGCCAACTCGTGATGGTGGAACTTGAGGCACTGCGATTGGCAAAGTCGATCGGCAAATCGCTCGATGCGGGTGTGCGTGTGATTGCGACGGAGGGCTCTCCGGAGGCGCGGGTGTTGAAGCAGTACGAGAGTGCCTTGGCGGAGTTCTTTAACGTCTCGCAAGCGACGGTGCAGGTCATCGGTGCTACACAACAGGAGTCGGCCGTATTGATCGAGGCCCAAGTAGCGGATGGCTCGAAGTGCGAACGATGCTGGCGCGTTGTTCCCGATGTGGGGGCGGACGATCGCTGGCCGGTAGTATGCATGCGCTGCGCCGAAGCACTTGATGCAATAGGCTTCCCGCCGATGGTTGGGGAGGCTGAGTAATGCCGATTCGATCTCATGGGCGCGACATGCGCTGGTTGATGGTTGTGATCGCTGCGTTGATTGTCGTAATCGATCGAGTGACAAAGCTCTGGATTGTGGCTCACATCAGGCCGGGGTACGCAATCGTTGTCATCCCTAGGGTTTTTAGGCTGACCCATGTGCTCAACACTGGTGCAGCGTTCAGTATGTTTGAGAGCAGCGCTTCGCCAAGCCTGGTGCGCAATCTGCTGATCGCTTTTTCGATCGCCGCGGTGGTGGTGGTGGTGGCGCTGCTCTGGAAGATGGGGCGCAGCGTGACGCTGACCTCAGTGGCGCTAGCACTGATCCTTGGTGGGGCAATCGGGAATCTGTATGACCGCATTCGCTTCGCCCACGTGGTCGACTTCCTCGAGGTGCATATCATTCACTATCACTGGCCGGACTTCAATGTGGCGGATTCGTCAATCGTGGTGGGTGCTTGCCTGCTGCTGCTGGAGATGTTGCGACCGCAAAGGAGCGCTTGAGCAACATGAGTATGGGGGGCGCGAACGACAAGATTACGATTCGCGGTGCGCGAACGCACAATCTGAAGGGTATCGACGTCGATATTCCGCATAACGCGCTAACGGTTGTGAGCGGTGTGTCGGGCTCGGGAAAGTCGTCGCTGGCGTTCGATACGGTGTATGCCGAGGGGCAACGACGCTATGTCGAGAGCTTGTCGGCGTATGCGAGACAGTTTTTGGAGCGCATTGAGAAGCCCGATGTGGACTTTATGGATGGGCTCGCTCCGGCGATTGCAATCAAGCAGAAGAATCAGACGCGCAATCCGCGTTCGACGGTAGCCACGGCGACGGAGATCTTCGATTATCTGCGGCTGCTTTATGCACGCTGCGGTACGGTGACTTGCCTGCATTGTGGCGGCGTTGTGCGCCATGACACGGTGGATGAGATAGTTACCCGAGTATTGACGATGCCCGAAGGGACGCGGGTCTATGCGCTGTTCCCTATTGTGCGGCGAGAGATCAAGCTGGAGGCGATGCAGGGGCCAACGACTGAGACGAGCGCCGAAGTAATCGTATCGGCGAAGATACCAGCGAAGAAGGCTACGAAGATTGGCAAAAAGGACACAGTAGTCACTGTGGTGAATTTGACCGAGTCCCTGAAGGAGCGGCTGGGAGAGCTGCGCAGGCGCGGCTACAACCGGCTTTGGCAGGTGGACGAGGCTGGCGGCGTGGGAAAGATCGTCGAGTTTTCGACACCGGAATCGCTGCTCGAGCTGGACTTTGGAGCGGTCGAGGCACGTCCGATTTACGTGCTTATAGACAGACTTGCTCTTTCGGCAGAGATACGCACGCGGCTGGTCGATGCGATCGAGACTGGATATCGCGAGGCAGGAGAGATTGTGCTGCGCACCGTTCCGCGTGAAGAGACGGAAGCTGCGGAGTCATTGCGGTATTCGTCGGCTTTCGAGTGCTCCGACTGCCATCGAGCGTATCGCGAGCCAGAGCCTCGGCTGTTCAGCTTCAATAATCCCTTTGGTGCGTGCCCCCGCTGCCAGGGATTCGGCAACACCATCGACTTCGATCCGAACCTCATCATCCCCAACCGGTCGAAGACACTGGATGAGGGCGCGATCGATCCGTGGACGAAGCCGAAGTATCGCGCATGGCACGGCGAGATGAAGCGGGCTGCGAAGGCTGAAGGCATTTCTGTCGATGTGCCGTGGTTCGATCTCACGGATACGCAGCAACACTTCATTGAAGAAGGCAGCGGGAGCTGGCCGGGGATTCGCGGCTTCTTTGCGGAGCTGGAACGCAAGAAGTACAAGCTGCACGTGCGCGTATTTCTTTCGAAGTATCGAGGGTACGCAACGTGTCCGGATTGCCGTGGACAGCGACTGCGCGCAGAGGCGCGCGCGGTTCTGCTCGCGGGCAAGAACATCTGCGAGGTCTGTGCGCTCACAATCACCGAGACGCAGGAGTTTCTTGACTCGCTGACTCTGAGCCCGTCGCAGCAGGAGATTGCGGGCAAAGTATTGGAAGAAGTGCGGCAGCGGGTTAACTTCCTGCAGCAGGTGGGCCTGGAGTATCTGACGCTGGACCGGCTGAGTTCAACGCTGAGTGGAGGCGAGTCGCAGCGAATCCAACTTGCGACGAGCCTGGGTTCACGGCTGGTGGGCGCTCTGTATGTGCTCGATGAGCCTTCCATCGGACTGCATTCGCGTGATACGGCGAAGCTGATCACGATCATGGAGGAGTTGCGCGATCTCGGCAATACGATCCTGGTGGTCGAGCATGATCCGGATGTGATTCGCGCGGCAGATCACCTGCTCGATCTTGGACCCGGCGCGGGTGAGCTGGGTGGTCACCTGCTGGCAGCGGGAACGGTCGATGAGGTTCGCGACAATCCCGCGTCGCTGACAGGGCGATATCTGAGTGGGCGAGCGAGCATTGCGGTGCCAAAGCATCGTCGAGAACCAGGACGCGAGAAGCTTGTGTTGCGCGGTGCGCGGATTCACAATCTGCGCGGCATCGATGTGGAGATTCCGTTGGGGCTGCTGTGCTGTGTAACGGGCGTGTCGGGATCAGGTAAGTCGACGATGGTCCACCAGGTGTTGTATCGAGCCCTGATGCAGGCGCTCGGGCAGTCTGAAGGTGGTGAGCGAGAGACGGTGAATCTGTACCGGGAGCTCTCTGGATCACAATATCTGAATGATGTGGTGCTGGTGGACCAGTCCCCCATCGGCCGCACGCCGCGATCTAACCCTGTCACATATATCAAGGCCTTCGATGCAATTCGGGAGCTCTTTGCAGCGCAGCCCGATGCTCGACGGAAGAACCTCACTGCAGGATCATTCTCGTTCAATGTGCCGGGTGGACGATGCGATGTGTGCGAGGGCGATGGCACGGTGACGGTCGAGATGCAGTTTCTCGCAGACGTGGAGCTGCCGTGCGAGGAGTGCAACGGAACCCGTTTCAAAGCGTCCATACTTGAGGTGAAGTACAAGGGCAAGAATATCCACGAAGTTCTCGGAATGACAGTACGTGAGGCGTTGGTTTACTTCGCTGGACATCCGAAGATCGTCGATAAGCTGGCAGTGCTCGATGAGGTTGGGTTGGGATATTTGCGGCTAGGGCAAAGCGCGACGACTTTGAGCGGCGGCGAGGCCCAACGCGTGAAATTGGCGCAACATCTTGCTTCGGCACGCGGCGGATCGTCGGGTGGAGCGGCGGGTATTCGCGGCGAGGCGAAGCGGGCTGCAAGCAGAATTCTTTACATTCTGGATGAGCCGACGACAGGATTGCACTTCGAAGATGTGGCAAAGTTGCTGGCGGCGCTCCATAAGCTGATCGATGGCGGTGGGTCTCTGCTGGTAATCGAGCACAACCTGGATGTGATCAAGTGCGCGGATTGGGTGATCGATATGGGACCAGAAGGCGGATCTGGCGGAGGCCAGATCGTGGCAACAGGCACGCCGGAGGAGATCGCCGGGGTGAAGGCATCCCATACGGGCTATTGGCTTGGACCAGTGCTTGACGGCGGGTTGCAACGCAAGCGTGAGGTGGCGTGATGAAGCAGAAACTGGTCTGCTCTGGCCTATTTGCATTATTCATAGGCTCGGCCGTCGCACAGATTCCAGCTGGGACGCGGAGTGTCGATGACCACTCGCGTGAAGATGCTGTCAATCAACAGATCCGCGAGGCCGAAAGCGCGCTGGAGAAACAGGACTACAAAGGCGCCGAGTCGAAGTTGCGGACGCTGGCGGCTACGAACCCAAAGGATGGCCGCATTCTTTACGACCTTGGATTTGCCCAGGAACGCAATGGCGAAGAAGCAGACGCCGCCAAGGCCTACACAGCTTCTATCGCTGCGATCCCAGATTTTGCAGATCCGAAGATTGCGCTCGGACTGCTGGATGCTCGATCTGGACGGACAGAGGCGGCGCATCGCGAACTGGTGGATGCGGCGAATCTTCCCAACGCTGCGCCGGAGCTGCGTGCGCGTGCACTTAGGGCGCTCGCGCATCTGGACGAGAGCAGCCAACCGGAGGCGGCGAGCGAGGAATTGCTCGCAGCGTTGAAGCTGACCGCAGAGACGCCTGACGACGTGCTTATGGGAGCTGAGCTGGCCGAGCGTGCAGGCGATGCTGCGGATGCGGAAGTTGCGTACCGGCGGGCGCTCAAACTGCTGCCTGATGATGTGGATGCAACGGCTGGACTGGCGCATGTTCTAAAGCAGCAGGGCAAGCTAGCGGAGGCAGACGCAGTGCTCTCTGGGGTACTGAAGGAGCATCCAGATGATGTACGGCTGATCGCTCAGGCCGCCACGTTATACGCGGCCGAGGGCAAGGAGGCACAAGCAATCCCCCTGCTGGAGCAACTTCGCGCCGTTGACCCGAAGATCGCTGCCGATCCAGATACGACACGGTTACTGGCGCGGCTTTATTACTTCAATGGGAACAACGCTGCCGCAGAAAAGCTCTATACGGCGCTTCTGACAACAACGCCCAAAGATCCAGTGCTGCTGGACGCGCTGGGCAGCGCCCAGGTGAAGCAGGGACATGATGCTGAGGCCGAAGCGACGCTTGCAAAGGCGGTAGCTTTGCGTGAAGAGTTTCACGACGATCAGGCCTGGGGTGAAGCAGCAGGACACCTGGCTTTTGCGGCCTCAAAGAACAATGATCCAAAGACGTGTCTGCAGGCGCTCGCGGCGCGTGCTACAGTTCTACCCAACTCACCGACATTATTATTTCTGGAGGCAAAGGCCCATGACCAGCTGCGCCAGATCAAAGAAGCTATAGCAGCATATAAAGCGTTTCTTGTATTGGCAAATGGCAAGTTTCCCGATCAAGAGTTCGAGGCTCGTCACCGCCTGATAGCCCTGGAGCATACGAGATAGGCGTGGCTGTACTCCGAGTGACCGCGCAAGGGGCATATTTGGCTGATGAAATCCTCGGCGCGGACCATGGTAGGCTGACGTAGCGTGTCGCGTTCTACTCTCCCACCTGTTTCGTCTTTAGTTCTCTCGATCTTCGAGCAGGAGTACCTCGCCCTGCGACCGCGAGCACCGATGCCGGCGCTGGATGTCAAGTTGCGGCGATTTACCAGCCTGAACACGACAATCCGCCTGCGCGATGGCAAGCTCATCGTGCGACTCTCCGATCTGCTGGAGCATGCGCCCGAGGCGATTCATCAGGCGATCGCGCACATCCTCCTGGCTAAGCTCTATCGCAAGCCAGTTGCGCCAGTATTCGCGGATCGCTACCGCCGCTACACACAATCGGAGACGGTTTCAAAGCAGGCCGAACGTATACGGCAGATACGTGGGCGGAAGGTGATCAGCTCGGCGCAAGGTCACCTCTATGATCTCGATGAGGTCTTCGAGGCGGTGAATCGGCGTTTTTTTTATGGACTGCTGGGGCGACCGACGCTGACGTGGAGTATGCATGTGGCAAAGCGCATGCTCGGACACTATGACGCGGCACACAACACGATTGTGGTGAGTCGTGTCTTCGACCGGCCGGAAACGCCGCGGTATGCGATCGAGTATCTGCTGTACCACGAGATGCTGCACTTGAAGCATCCAGTCCGCGTGCGGGCGGGACGGCGTTGCGTACACTCGCGCGACTTTCAGGCCGAGGAGCGGCTTTTCCCGGAGCTTGAGCTGGCAAAGGCATTCCTGAAGCGGCTCTAGGTCGGGACTCAGGATAGCATGGGGGGTACCCCCCCTCCCCCCCTCATTTTGTAAGGTCTCTGGAATCAAGAGTTACGGAAATGACTGTCTGCAAAGTATTCCATCCAGATACTTTACGGGCAATGTATTCAAACTATTGAAGTTAGCGATGCTTTTGCCAGCTCTGAGCTTTAGGTGGAGGACAGTTGTGGATTTAGTCTCAATTTCAATTATAGAGAGTGGGGACTGGAACTATGCCAGGTTTCTATGATATTTATCTGCATTGTTTTCATAGGGTTGAACCATATTGGAGGCGACAGGGGGCTTGACAGGATTCTGGGCGGCCGCAGAAGCAGATTCCCTACGGGAATGACAGAAAGAAAGGCAAAAGCAAAAGAAGGCAGTAGCAAAGGCTACGCTGCGGCGATCACGCCCTTCGATGGCTTTGGCAGAGGCGTCACAGGGATTGCCTCGTTGTTCCGCGTGATGAACATCATCGCTGCACCGAAGAGGATGCTGCCAAGCGCTGCCACCTGAGCGTTCGACATGCCCCAGTAGATACGGGGGTTGAGGCGGACGAACTCGACGAGAAAACGGCCGATGCCGCTGAGGACGAGGTACTCTCCGGTGAGGAAGCCGAGTGGACGCGGCTTGGAACCGCGCTTCCAGAGCCACCAGGCAAGTGCGAGCGCGAAGAGGAACTCATAGATCGGAGTTGGCTGAACCAGTGCGGTTGGAGGGTTGGGTGGAACGAGAGCATTCTTCGCCATGTGCACGCCCCAGGGAAGGGTCGTATTGATGCCGTAATCGCCGTCACCGGATGTGAGGCAGCCGATACGACCGACTCCATAGCCGATCGCCGCAGCAGGGGCAGCGAGGTCCAGCATCCGCAGCGCTGCACGGTGTCCACGCAGAGCGTTTGGCTTAGCCGCATATCCCTGAAACATCAGCATTGCAACGCCTGCGAGCAGACCGCCGAACCAGGCGAATCCGGCCTGAAACCAGTGCAGAAAGCCGAGCAGGACGTCGGTCGGATGGTGCCAGCCGGGAAGGAGAATCTGCCGCCATGCAGCCTCCAACTCGTTCACATTCTCGAGTTCGTGCCAGAGCTTGGCGCCGATGATTCCCGCAAGGACAACCATTGTGACAACGTTGAGCGCGTCGGCGTCGACACCGTTGCGAACGAAGTTCCTGTGCAGCGCAATTGTGCCGCAGACGGCGGCGAGCCAGAGCAGCAGCCCAAAGGTTCCAATGTGAGCAAAACCGAGATTCAAATAGGGATACATGCAGGCTTCAGTATAGCGATGAGGAGACGCGGCGAGCACCAGTGATCATTATGCCGGGGTTTTCCTCAACCCATAGAGTGGGTAAGACTTTTTTGCAGCCGTCCATTTCGCGTACTCTAAGCGCATGGCTTGTACTATTCCCGCGTTTGTCCCTCCCGAAGCTATGGATGTTCTCCTAACTCAAGAACAGATTGCCGAACGCGTCAAAGTGATCGGCGCACAGATCACCGAGGACTACAAAGATCAATCGATTGTGTTGATCGGCGTGCTGAAGGGTGCAGCGATCTTCCTGTCGGATCTTGCACGGTCTATCAAGGTGGACAACACCTTCGATTTCGTCGCGGTCTCCAGCTATGGCCGCGCACGCGTTTCCTCGGGCGCGGTGAAGCTGATCAAGGACATCGATAATCCCATTGAGGGCAAGCACGTCATCCTGGTCGAGGACATCCTCGATACGGGATTGACGCTGAGCTACCTTCGCGGGTTGATGCTGCAGCACAAACCTGCGTCACTGAAGATTGCAACGTGTCTGGATAAACCGGACCGGCGCTTGGTGCCGATCGAAGCGGACTATGCATGCTTCAAGATTCCGAACCGATTCGTTATCGGCTACGGCATGGACTACGCGGAGCGTTATCGCGGCGTCCCAGACATACGAATCTTTCCGGATAATCCTCAGGGGCACTGAGCCGGGAGACGGGTTTCGACGGAGCGTCGCGACTAGAATATAAAGATGGCTTCTGTCACTCATGGCGCTTCTTCGACAACTCTGACAACACAGATCGTCCAGCCTGCGCGCAGCTTTCGCGGCTCGCTGATGCTCCCGGGCGATAAATCGATCTCACATCGCTATGCCATGCTGGCCGGGTTTGCCGAGGGAACATCGCGGCTGATGAACTTCTCGACCGGGGAAGACCCGCACAGTTCGCTGGGCTGCATGCAGGCGATGGGCGCAAAGGTCGAGACGGTCGGTCGCACGATTGAGGTTACTGGCACAGCGGGCGTGCTGGCACAGCCGGTGGGTAACCTGGATTGCGGCAACTCAGGCTCGACGATGCGCATGCTGGCAGGTTTGGTGGCAGCGCAAGCCGGCCTGTATCGCTTCGTTGGAGACGAGTCGCTGACGGTGCGGCCGATGGAGCGGATTCGGAAGCCCTTAGAGCAGATGGGTGCACGCATTGAGCTCACGGAGGGCCATGCGCCGATGACCGTGAGGGGAACACCGCTGACTGCAATCGACTTCGAGACTCCGATTGCGAGCGCGCAGGTGAAGACAGCGGTGCTGTTTGCCGGGTTGCAGGCTAAGGGAACTACATCGATTGCGGAGCAGGTGCGGACGCGCGACCACTCCGAACATGCACTGCGAGCGTTTGGCGCGAGACTTGAGCGCAAGGGCGACCGGCTCTCGATCGTGGGTGGACAGAAGCTGAGGGCCATCGACGCGACAGTTCCCGGCGATATGTCTTCGGCAGCTTTCTTCCTGTGCGCTTCCCTGCTGTTTGAGGACTCGAACCTGGTGCTGGATGCGCTGGGGATGAATCCGACGCGTGCGGCGCTGCTGGACGTGATCAGCGCAATGGGCGGGGTGATCAAGGTTCTCGATGTGCAAGAGACGTATGGCGAGATGGTTGGGACAATCCAGGTAAACCGTGGCAAGACTCTGCGCGGGATCGAGATCGCCGGTACGCTTGCGGCTCAGCTAATCGACGAGCTTCCGGTGATTGCAGCGATTGCGCCTTACACTGACGGTGGCGTGCGGATTCGCGATGCAAAGGAACTCCGGGTGAAGGAATCCGACCGCATTGCGCTGGTGGTGAAGAACCTGCGCACAATGGGCGCGGAAGTGACTGAGCACGAGGACGGAATGGACATTCCGGGCGGACAGAAGCTGCGTGGCGGCGTGATCGATTCGGGGCTGGACCACCGGATTGCGATGGCCTTCTCGATCGCAGCGCTGCGTGCAGAGGGTGAGACCGAGATCCGCGGCGCGGAGGCGGCGAGTGTCTCATTCCCTGAGTTCTATACGTGGCTTGACGAACTGGCAATTCGCTAGGCGGCTTCAGGCGCGCCAGCGAAATGTACGCGGTGGATAGAGCTCCAGCAGTTCGTGCAGGTTCTGCTCCACCTCAGGGACTGATACCTCGTCGATGATGTAGTTGGCTGGAGCCTCGGTCATGTCAGCATTCTTGAGGATGCGGGCGCGTGGATTGCCGAGTGGAAGCCACTCGACCGGCGGGGACCATGCGGGCGCGATGATGACCATGGGGAGCCGCATGGCGCGGGCCATGTGCATTGGACCAGTGTCGAGCGTGAGAGCGATGTCCGCGAGGCCCAACAGCGCGGAGAGCTCGAGCAGGCTGGTGAGGCCCGCGACGCTTGCCGTCGGGAAGGAAAGTCCGGCGCGGAGGGCTTCGATTCCAGGCGACTCTGCAGAGGTTCCGGCAAAGACGATCTGCATGTCGTCGTTACGGTGCAGTGTTTCGGCAACCGCGCGGAAGCGGTCTTCGCGCCAGGACTTGCGCTGGGTTGGACTGGTCTGGGTGATGAAGACTGCAATCGGTTTGCTCTCGTCAATTCCCTGCTCTTTCAGGAGCAGGTGCGCAGCTGCGACATCTTCTGACGAAGGAAACACCTGCGGTTCGATGAGAGCGGGATTGGCTTGCAGCTGTTCGAGGAGGGCTGGGCCATGGCCGAGCAACTCGATGATGCGGAGGTTGTTGGCAATCTGGCTGATCCGCGGATCGAAGTGCATATACTCACGCGCAAGCTCTGGGACGAGGGTGAAGCCGACCCGGGTTGGGCTGCCACTGAGCATCGCTGCGAGGATCACGCGAGAGCGCTCATTGCCTGTCGTCAGGAGAACCGCGTAGCGCTCGCGACCAAAGACCTTTGCCTTGCGGATGGCGTTCGCGGCGGGAAGGAGTTCGCGTAGGGGGCTCGGTGTCGGAACGAGTCGCTCAAGCCCTGGATTGCCGCGCAGTATCTCAAGCGCGAAGCCGCTGGCTGCGGCCGATACGCGAGCTCCTGGGATTGCGGCGTGCAGAGCGGCTATCAGCGGGGTCGCGTGGATTGCAGTTCCAAGTGCGAGCGGATATTGCAGCAGGAGGAAGTTGCGAACCTCGGACAGCTCAGGCTGCGAGGGATGAGCCATGCGCTCCAACTCCGACAAGGTCAAGAAGGCAGCGGATTTGATGGCGGAGGCGATGATCAGGTCCTGCGCGGACGGCGACGGTTTTGATGCGGCGAGTGGATAGAGGGTGACTGAGTGAAGCCATTACATCTTGTAGAGGCGCGTGGTCATTACATCTTGTAGCGGCCCATTTCGTCATCATTGAGGTTTTCGAGCCAGCGACGAAGGTCTTCGGGGCTGAGGGTGGTGGACCCGTTGGAGGCGCGGCGGGCGTGCTCGTAGACCTGGTGGGAGACAAAGATCGGGCAGTCGGAGCGCAGAGCCAGGGCGATGGCGTCCGAGGGGCGGGCGTCGAGGGCGACGACTTCGCCGGCGTGGTCCATCCAGATGGTGGCGTGGAAGGTGTCCTCGCGGAGAGCTCCGACGACGACGCGGGTGACGCGGGCATTGAGGCCGTCGATGGCGTTGCGGAGAAGATCGTGGGTCATCGGGCGAGGCGTTGTGGCCTTCTCGATCTCGAGGGCGATCGCGTTGGCCTCGAAGAGGCCGACCCAAATCGGCAGGACGACTTCGCCGGCGAGGTCGTTGAGTACGACGATGGGCATCTTCGTGGATGGGTCCATCATCAGGCCGCGGATGCGCACCTCGACTTCAGGCTCTGGGGCTGGTTGTGCTTCGGGCTCGGGTTTGAAGCCGGGAAGATGCATGGCGCTAGTGTAACGCCGTCTAGCTAAGGACGCTTACGCGAGCGTTCAGGGCCTGTTGCGCGAGCAACGCCGCGGACGGAGCAAATGGGGTCGAGACGGCTTCGCCGACGAGCGAGCTAGGGAAGATCTGCGTGATGCGAACGTCGATGTAGCTGCCGATTGAAGGGGCGTCTATTTCCGAGCCTTCGCTCATTTTTTGATACGTGAAGTTGACCGTCTTGTTCTGGGTCGAGCGGCCAGTGATCTGGCCGCGTGCGTTTGCGCCGTGCTCGACCATGATGGGCATCGTTTGGCCGAGGTGGCGAGCATAGTTCGTGCGCTGGATCTCGCGCTGGCGGGCGTTGAGGATTGCGAGACGCTCGATTTTCACTTCCTCGGGGATCGAGTCGTGCATGTGGATCGCGGGGGTGTTGGGGCGGGGGGAGTACTTGAACCCGTAGATGGTGTCGTAGCCGACGGTGTCAAGCAGGGTGAGGGTGTCCTCGAAGTCGCGGACGGTCTCGCCGGGAAAGCCGACGATGATGTCCGAGGTGAGCGAGATGTCACGTTTGGCGGCCTTGGTCCAGGCGATGCGCTCGAGGTACCAATCGCGGGTGTACTCGCGCTGCATGGCGTGGAGGATGTCGGTCGAGCCGGATTGCACCGGCAGATGGACGTGGTCGCAGAGGGTTGGGACGGCGTCGATGGCGTCGACGATGTCGCGGGTGAAGTCGCGCGGATGCGAGGTGGTGAAGCGGACGCGCTGGATTCCGGCGACCTCGCCGACGGCGGCGAGGAGTTCGGCGAAGGTGCGCTTGCCGCTGGGATCGAGGTAGCTGTTGACGTTCTGGCCGAGGAGCAGGATCTCGGTGAAGCCGGACTGGGCGATGCGCTGGGCTTCGGCGAGGACCGAGGCTGAGGTGCGGGAGCGCTCTTTACCACGGGTATAAGGCACTACGCAGTACGCGCAGAACTTGTCGCAGCCTTCGATGATGGTGATGTAGCCGCGATGCGGGTTGGTGCGGGCGGTGAACTCGGTGTCGAAGGTCTCGTCGGTCTGGCGGTCGTCGAGGCCGGTGATGCGGGTTTCTCCGGCTTCGAGGCGCTGCAACATCCCGGGTAGATGGCGGTAGCTGGCCGAGCCAGCGACCATGGAGACGTAAGGCGCGCGCGCGAAGATCTTGTCGCCTTCCTGCTGGGCGACGCAGCCGAGGACGGCGAACCGCTTTCCTTCACCGTGGAGCTTCTTGTATTCATTCAGCCGGTGGAAGACCTTCTGCTCGGCTTTGTCGCGGATGGAGCAGGTGTTGTAGAGGATCAGGCCCGCGTCGGCTTCGTCGACGACCTGCATGTAGCCTTCGCGCAGGAGGGTTCCGACGACCTTCTCGGAGTCGTGCGCGTTCATCTGGCAGCCAAAGGTTTCGATGTAAAAGGTCTTCATACGCAAGGATCAGTATAGGTCCTGCGCGGACGGCGGGAGTGTCCTGCGCGGGTGGCGGACCGGGGGGTACCCCCCCCTCCCCCCTGATTCTGTAAAGTCTCTGGTTGCAATACTCGGCAAAATGACTGCCTGCAAAGTATTCCATTCAGGGACTTTACTGGCAAAGTATTCAATCGGTGGGAGTTAGGTGCGGTTTGGCGACACGCTCCCAGTCGACTTGGAATTCCCTCTAGTTCAATTGTAGCGAGTTGGAGGGGGTAAGTATGCCACGTTCTGGAGAAATAAATCGCAAGTGTTTATAGGGGGTTTGGGGATTTTTGGTGGGGTGGGGGCTTGACAGGTTTTGCGCGGTCTCGGTTTGTGGTGAGCCAAGGAGATTGGCAGGAGCGGTTCGCGCGAATACACACCCATGTCGCAGGAAGCCGCGCCATGAATGGGGCACCCGGATTGTTGCCATCTTCGGGCGAGAAGCAGATTCCCTACGGGAATGACAGAAAGAAAAGCAAAGGCAAAGAAAAGCAAAGGCAAAAGAGAGGCAAAGGCAGAAGAGAGGCAAAGGCAGAAGAGGGCAAGGCAGATCAGTGCGTTGGGGATCGCAACATGCTATTCTCGGCGAGATTTAAGGCGGTGAAATGGTAGATGAGTTGAAGTTTGATAGTCGATTGGGCTCGAAGGTGGATGTGCAGTCTCCGCGGATGAAGAAAAACCGGGAGGCCCTGACGGTGTTGATGGCTGCGCTGCGGGCTGAGGAAGATTCGATTCGGATGGGGGGCGGCGCAAAGGCCGCGGAGGCGCAGCGGGCCAAGGGGCGGCTGACGGTGAGGGAGCGGTTGGGGTTGCTGCTCGATGAAGGAACGGAGCTGCTGGAGTTGGGGCTGTGGGCGGCGTATGGGATGTATGCGGAGTATGGGGGTGCGCCGGGTGCGGGGGTGGTGACCGGGCTGGGACGGGTGAGTGGACGGCTTTGCATGATCATCGCGAATGATGCGACGGTGAAGGCTGGGGCGTTCTTCCCGATGACTGCGAAGAAGGTGCTGCGGGCGCAGATGATCGCGCTGGAGAATCGGATTCCGACGCTGTACCTGGTGGATTCTTCCGGTGTCTTCCTCCCTTTGCAGGAGGACGTGTTTCCGGATACGGATGATTTTGGGAGGATCTTCCGGAATAACGCGGTGATGAGCTCGCTGGGGATTCCGCAGATTACGGCGATTATGGGGATGTGCGTTGCGGGCGGCGCGTATCTGCCGGTGATGACGGATACGGTGCTGATGACCGAGGGGTCGGGGCTGTTTCTGGCGGGACCGTCGCTGGTGCAGGCCGCGATTGGGCAGAAGACCGGGGCCGAGGAGCTGGGCGGCGCGACGATGCATGCGGAGATCTCGGGAACGGTGGACTTCAAGGAGCCGAACGATCATCTTTGCCTGGCAAGGCTGCGGTCGTTGGTGGGTAAGCTCGGCGAGCGGCAGGCGGCGAGTGGGCAGCCGGTGTTCAGTGCTGTGGCGTTCGATGCGGTGCGGGATGCGCCGAGGTTTGCGGCGGAGGATTTGTATGGGTTGTTGAATTGCGCTCCGGGGGCAAGCAATGTGTACGACATGCGCGAGGTGATTGCGCGGATTGTCGACCGCAGCGAGTTCGATGAGTACAAGGCGGACTTTGGGCGGACGGTGCTGTGCGGGTATGCGCGGATTGGCGGACGAGCCGTGGGGATCGTTGCCAATCAGAAGACGAATCAGACCCAGACGGTGGCGATGGGGCCATCGGCGGGAACCAAGCGGATTGAGGTGGGCGGCGTGATCTATACGGAGAGCGCGCAGAAGGCGGCGCGGTTCATTATGGATTGCAATCAGAGCCTGGTGCCGCTGCTGTTTCTGCATGATGTGAATGGGTTCATGGTGGGTAAGGATGCGGAGTGGTCGGGGATCATTCGCGCTGGGGCGAAGATGGTGTCGGCCGTGAGTACGAGTGTTGTTCCGAAGATCACGGTGATCGTTGGCGGGAGCTTTGGCGCGGGCCACTATGCGATGTGCGGCAAGGCTTATGATCCGCGCTTTCTGTTTGCGTGGCCGACGGCGAGGTATGCGGTGATGAGTGGAGCTTCGGCGGCGAATACGCTGGCTGAGGTGCGGGCGAAGCAGATGGAGCGCGGCGGAAAGACGTTGACCGAGGCGGAGAAGAAAGCTCTGTATGACGAGATCAAGGATGCGTACGATGCACAGGCCGATCCGCGATACGGCGCGGCGCGGCTTTGGATCGATTCAATTATCGATCCGGTAAAGACGCGGGACGTGTTAATCACGGCGCTGGATGCGTGCGCTTTGAATTTTGACGTCCCCAAGTTCAATCCAGGCGTGTTGCAGACATAACGGTGGTGCGTCGGCGAACGACAAGGACCCGCACTCGAATGTATGATTCATCATCTTGCGGAAATGTATGATTCGCTATCTTGCGCCACTGCTAGCAATGTGTCGGCGGCGAGATCGTACGAAGTAGCGGAATGAGTGAAGCGTGTGCGCGAAGGAGTAATTCATGGGCGTTGCGGCTGGATCGGTGGATAGTCTGTATCCGTTTGTGTTGACGGAGGATCAGAAGCATTTGAGGCGCGAGATTCGCCAGTTTGCGGCGCGGGAGATTACGCCGAACGTCATGGCCTGGGATGAGGCGAGCGAGTTCCCCATGGGGGTGGTGAAGAAGCTGGGCGAGATGGGGCTGCTGGGCGTGATCTTTCCGCCAGAGTATGGCGGCGCCGGGCTGGGCTATGTGGACTATGTGCTGGCGATCGAGGAACTGTCGGCTGTGGATGGGTCGATTGGGATTATCGTGGCCGCGCATAATTCGCTGGGGACGAATCATATTTTTCTTGCGGGAAACGAGGAGCAGAAAAAGAAATATGTTCCTCGGCTGGCCACCGGTGAGTGGCTGGCGGCGTGGGGTCTGACGGAGCCGGGTTCGGGATCGGATGCGGGCGGGGCGCGCACGACCGCGGTGAGAAAAGGCAACGTCTATGTCCTGAATGGGACCAAGACGTTCATCACCACGGGGCGCTACGCCGATGTTGTCGTGGTGATTGCCGTGACCAACAAGAGCAAGGGCACGCACGGGCTGTCGGCGTTTGTGGTGGAGAAGGGGACGAAGGGTTTCCGTCCGGGGAAGAAAGAAAACAAGCTGGGGCTGCGAGCGAGCGATACGAGCGAGCTGATCTTTGAGGACTGCGAGATTCCGGCGGAGAACCTGCTGGGTGTCGAGGGCGAGGGCTTCGTCGATGCGATGCGGGTGCTGGATGGTGGAAGGATCTCGATTGCAGCGCTGTCGCTGGGAATTGCGCGCGGTGCGCTGGATGCGGCGCTGAAGTATGTGAAAGAGCGGCGGCAGTTCGGGAAGGCCATTGCCGAGTTCCAGGGGATTCAGTGGAAGCTGGCGGACATGGCGACGGAGTTGGATGCGGCTCGGTTGCTGACGCAGCGTGCTGCGGTGCTGAAGGACGCAGGGCGAACGGTGACGCGGGAGTCGGCCATGGCGAAGCTGTTTGCGAGCGAGGTCGCGGTGCGGATTTGCAATGAGGCGGTGCAGTTGTTCGGCGGCTATGGCTTCATCAAGGACTATCCTGCCGAGAAGTACTATCGCGATGTGAAGCTGTGCACCATTGGTGAGGGTACAAGCGAGATTCAACGGATGGTCATCGCAAGAGAGATCCTGAAGGTCCAGCCTTCCCGCGGTTGATGCGCGTGTTGATGGAGTGAAGTGATGGGAGACGTGGTCAAAATCGTCGAGTGCCCTCGGGATGCCTGGCAGGGGCTGCCGGGAAAGATTCCGGCAGAGGTGAAGGCGGGTTATCTGCGGAAGTTGGTGGCTGCGGGGTTCAAGCATATCGATGCGGTGAGCTTCGTATCTCCTGCCGCAGTGCCGCAGATGGCGGATTCAGAGCAGGTGCTGGAGTCTCTGGGGCCTGTGGATGGGGTCGAGATCCTCGGGATCGTGGTGAATGAGATGGGAGCAGAGCGAGCGATCAAGACGGGTGCGGTGCAGACGCTGGGGTTTCCGTATTCGATCTCGCCGCAGTTTCTGGAGAGGAATCAGCACCAGACGCAGAAGCAGTCGCTGCAGGCGTTGGAGGCGATCCGAAGGCTCGCAACGGATGCGGGGCTGGATGTTGTGGCCTATGTCTCAATGGCGTTCGGGAACCCCTATGGGGATGCGTGGAGCATCGCCGAGGTGGCGCGGGCGTGCGGGGTGCTGAAGGAGTCGGGCATACGTCAGATTTCGCTGGCGGATACGGTGGGCGTGGCGACGTCGTCGCAGATTGCGGAGACGGTGGGTGAAGTGATCGCAGCCCATGAGGACGTGGAGCTTGGGGTGCATCTGCATGCGCGGCGGGATGAGGCTGAGGCAGGGATTCGAGCTGCGTATGCGGCGGGATGCCGACGCTTCGATGCGGCGATTGGGGGGCTGGGAGGATGTCCTTTTGCACAGGATGCGCTGGTCGGTAATATTCCTACGGAGACGTTGATAGCGGTCTTGAAGGAGCTGAAGGCGCTGTTGCCAGAACTTCAACCGCTGAATGAACTTATTAATGCAAACGCTGATATTGCGAGAGATTTTGGGAATCATCCGCGGTGAGTAACTGGGGTTTTGGAACAGACGGGAGGACCGATTTGAGATATGTGACGATCTTGGTTGCGGATGAGGGTTGGGTTCGGACGATTCGGTTGAATCGCCCAGAGCGGCGCAATGCGATGACTCCGGAGATGCAGGTGGAGCTGATCGCTGCGCTGGAGGAGGCTGGCGCAAGCGATTGCCGGGTGGTCGTGTTGGAAGGAGCGGGTGAGGCGTTTTGTTCCGGGTTGGATTTGACGGTGCTGCAGGCGACGACCGACAAGACCGCGTCCGAGCACCGGGAGGATGCAACGCGAATCGCCAGGCTGTTCCGGACGTTGTATGAGTTGCCGAAGGCTACGATCGCAGCCGTGCACGGGGCGGCAATAGCCGGAGGAACCGGTCTGGCGACGATCTGCGACTTTACCCTGGCGGTTCCAGCGGCCAAGTTTGGGTATACCGAGGTGCGCATCGGGTTTGTGCCGGCACTTGTTTCGGCATATTTGACGTTGCAGATTGGGGAGAAACCGGCTCGCGACTTGCTGCTGACGGGCCGGCTGTTCGATGCGGCGGAGGCGTATCGGCTGGGCCTGGTGAACGAGGTGGTGGCGCCGGAGGGGCTGGCAAAGCGCGTGAGTGCGCTGGCACAGACGTTGGCCGCAAATAGTCCAGAGTCTCTGCGGGCGACCAAGCAACTGTTGGCCGGGCAGAGTAAGTCGTGGCTGGATGCGGCGATTGAGCTGGGGATGGATGCGAACGCGCAGGCTCGGGAGACCACAGATTTTTACGAGGGCGTTACGGCCTTCCTGGAGAAGCGGACGGCCGTTTGGGCGAAGTAAGGGTGGTTGGCTGCTCGCTTACAGCCTGATGACTGTAGCGCACAGAAGCACCTGTGCGTTGCTCGACTTGCTGTGGCGTGACGCCCTCCGCGAGTTCGATCGCCACGAAGCCCGACGGCGTGACATCGAAGACGCCAAGATCGGTGATGATCCGGTTGACGACGCCGGCGCCGGTGAGTGGAAGGGTGCAACTTTCAAGAAGCTTGGGGCTGCCGTCCTGAGCTGCGTGCTCCATTATGACGAGAACGCGCCGGACGCCCGAGACGAGATCCATCGCACCGCCCATGCCTTTGACTCGCTTGCCGGGAATCATCCAGTTGGCGAGGTCTCCTTTCTCAGAGACCTGCATTGCACCGAGGATGGCAAGATCTATATGGCCACCGCGAATCATGGCGAAGGAGTCTGCGCTGGAGAAAGTGGACGCGCCGGGGATGAAGGTGACGGTCTCCTTCCCGGCATTGATGAGGTCGGCGTCCACTTCATCCTCGAGCGGGAACGGCCCCATGCCGAGCAGGCCGTTTTCCGACTGCAGGATGACGGTGATTCCATCGGGAATATAGCTGGCAACGAGGGTGGGAATCCCGATTCCGAGGTTGACGTAAAAGCCATCCTGCAGTTCAAGGGCGGCGCGAGCGGCCATCTGTTGACGAGTCCATGCCACAGGTTTACACCTCTCGAGTGGTTTTCTTTTCGATCCGCTTCTCAGGATTGGGGTTATGTACGAGGCGATGAACGAAGATTCCGGGGGTGTGGATCTCGTCGGGATCAAGCTCGCCGGGCTCGACGATGATCTCCGCTTCGGCCACGGTGATCTTGCCGCAGGTGGCGGCGATAGGGTTGAAGTTGCGCGCGGTTCTGCGATAGATGAGGTTTCCGTGGAGGTCGGCCTTCCAGGCCTTGACCAACGCAAGATCCGACTGAATGCCGCGTTCGAGGATGTAGGTCACTCCATCGAACTCCTTGTGTTCTTTGCCTTCGGCGACCAATGTGCCGACGCCGGCTCGCGTGTAGAAGCCAGGAATGCCTGCGCCGCCGGCTCGCATGCGTTCGGCGAGCGTGCCTTGTGGGGAGAATTCAACCTCCAGTTCCCCTGCGAGATACTGGCGTTCGAACTCGGCGTTCTCGCCGACATAGCTGGAGATCATCTTTTTGACCTGGTGCGTCTGAAGCAGCAGACCAATCCCCCACTGATCGACGCCGGCGTTGTTACTGGCGATGGTGAGGTTGCGCACGGCGGTCTCGCGCAGTGCAAGAATCAGGGCTTCGGGAATTCCGCACAGGCCGAAGCCGCCGATGGCCAGGAGCATGCCGTCGTGCACGATGTCGGCGAGGGCGGTGCGTGCGTCGGGCCAGAGCTTGGTCAATCCCGATCCGCGATGTGCGGGCATGTTCACTGATTGGACTCCCGCAACATTGTTACAGATTTCCACGCGCGTCCTGCTCACGTTCTATCGCCTCGAAGCAAAGAATCCCTCTTCGATGAGAGGGCTGTCAACTGAGGGTGACGGCGGGCAGGATCGTTCCGCGGCACTCGCCGAGACGGATGATGCGGGGAGAGCCTTCTCTTGCGCAGAATCCGCGGAGAATTACCTCGTCGCCGTCTACGAGAAAATCGCGCATTTCTCCGCTGGGGAGACGAAGAGGCGATTTTACCTCGCTGAGTCAGTCGATACCGGATGACTGCGAGGAATTCGCTGAGAAAGGGGCCTGGCGACTGATTCCCCCAGGCATGGATGTCGCGCGCCGACCAGTCGTTGAGCAGCGAAAGACTAAAGAGGCGTTGTTCCGCCGCAGCGATTGGAATACGCGTACCCGCCCGGCCAACTGTTCTTTGGCACCCAGATCAAGGTGCGGTTACGCCTACTGGCCACCAAATATTGCCAGCAGGCCACGATCAGGGTTAGCGTAGCATCTTTCTTTATCGACGATGTTTGCGAAGTCGAAGCGCATGGCCAACTTAACCTCCACTTTCGAGCACCTGCACACAGACCTCGCCGAAACCCTGGTTGCTTGTCGAGCCCATCCGGATAGCAACGCAGTTCATCGCCTGCGCACGAGTACGCGCCGCATCGAAGCACTGTTGCGAAAGGTACTGGACGATCATCCGCGGGCTACACGTCTGCGCGGCAAGATCAAAAGAGCCTTGCAACAATTGAGAAAAGTTCGGAGGGCGGCTGGTCCGGTTCGCGACCTGGATGTTCAGCGCAAGCTGGTGGCGGAGATCACCGAGAAGTCTCGCATCGTTGAATCCATTGAACATCGGAAGGAACTGAGCGGTGAATGCAAGGTACTCGATGACTGCCTGCATCGGCGGCGGAAACAATCGACCGCCAAACTCATCAAGATACTAAAGGTTGCCGAACCCACGTTAGAACGCGCCCTCGAAGACGTCCCTGATGCAATGGCAAACATGCACGAGACATCTCCATTCAAGACAGCCAGACGACTGGTGCTAGACAATTCGTTAGATCTGAACGATGTCAGTGGTGAGAGATTGCACCGCTATCGGAAGAGGACGAAGGCGGCGCGATACCTGGCGGAGATGCAGAAAAAATCACCGCTGGCACAGCGCCTGGCGAAGAGACTGAAACGGGTACTCGATGATATCGGACGATGGCATGATCTGATGCTGCTAGCTCAGGAAGCGAAGGTTATTCTTAGAAAGCGTTCGATCCTCACACAAGCTATCAAGGCAGAGCGGAACCATGCTTTGAGTGTCGCAATCCATTCGGCAGGAACGATGCACCAATCTCGATGAAATCTGAGCGATGGAGTGATTGACCGGGTGACCTGCCCCCTATATCTCAACCATTTATAACTGGAGTCTCTGTTGGGTAGATGGTTGTGGTTGGCGAAGGGAGCCGGGCCATGGCCCGGCTCCCTTCGAGGGCAAGTTTGAACTCCTGAGGCGTGCGGTAGTCCAGCGAGCTATGGGGACGCTCGCAGTTGTACTCCTCACGCCAGGCTGCCAGAGTACACCGGACGTCGTTCAGCGTGCGGAACCAGCTCGCGTTGAGGCACTCGTCGCGCAGCCTGCCGTGGAAGCTCTCGACATGGCCGTTCTGCATCGGCCGGCCCGGCTGGATATGCACCAAACCGATCTTCCAGTCCTCCGACCATGCCAGCATACGTCGCGAGGTGAACTCCGGCCCGTTGTCCGAGCGCACATTCTCCGGCGGGCCACGCTCTCCGATCAGCCGCTCCAGCACTCGCGTTACACGACCACTGCCGATGCTGGTGTCGGCTTCCAGCGCCAGGCACTCGCGCGTATACGCATCGACCACGCTGAGGATGCGCACTATCCGTCCCGTCGCCAAGCCATCGACGATGAAGTCCATCGCCCACTCCTGATTAGCTCGCGTCAGACGTTGCTCGATCGCACGATCCCGCACTAAGCGCTTGCGCCTCTTGCGTCGCACCATCAGGCCCTCCTCCACATACAGCCGGTAGACACGCTTCACGTTCACCTCATGGCCACGACGGCTCAACAGCGCGTGCAGCCGACGATAGCCGTAGCGAGGCTTCTGTCGCGCCAGCTTCACCAACTCGTCTCGTAACTCCGCGTTGTGGTCCGGCCTCGGCTCATACCGGTAGCTCGACCGCTCCACGCCCAGCAGCTTGCAGGCCGTGCGTTCGCTCAGCCGGAACTCGCCGGACACGAACGCCACATCGCCTCTTAGACCGGCAAGCTCCAGCCGTTTTTTCGGATCACGGCCTTCAGTGCTTCGCCGTGCAGGATCAGCTCCGCCACCAGCAGCTTCAGACGCCGGTTCTCATCCTCCATCGCCTTCAGCCGCTGCGCATCGCTCACGTCCATCCCGCCGAACTTCTGCTTCCAGCCATAGAACGTCGCCGCACTGATCCCATGCTCACGGCACAGGTCCGCCGTCTTTATTCCAGCCTCATGCTGCTTCAAAAGCCCGATGATCTGCTCTTCCGTATACCGGCTCTTCTTCATCCTTAGCTCCCTCGTTCAATTTACGAGAGAACTCCAGTAAAGATTGGTAGAGATTTCCGGGGGCAGGTCACGGGCTACACGATCCATTTATTGAAGGAAATGGATCGCACGCCACGAATATTCGCTGCTGCTTGTGCAGAGGGTGTCTGGAGGCCGGATATCGGCCTCGACGGGCACGCAATCGAGCCAAGAAAGTGCTATTCATTCCAAATATTTTTTGTCAGAAAACGCCGCACCAGCGCGGTGCCTCTGACCCCACCCGCAAGATCAAGCCCCCCGTGCAGGGGTTTCCTAGTAGGCGGTCAGGGAAGCAGTGATGGCGGTGAAGATCGCGCTGATCTCGGTTCTCAGATTCTTCAGGGCGACGGTTGCCCCCAAGGCAATTAGAGCAACAACCAGAGTGTACTCGACCAGATCCTGGCCTTCTTCCCGCAACAATAGGCTCTGCATTCCTCTATAAAGAGTCCATATATTCAAGCCCATGTTGTAATCTCTTTGTGAAATATCGGTTTTCTAATTGCTTGTTGGGGAGAGCACACACTGGCAAAACATTCCGCCGCGCGTATCTCTCCCCGAAAGGGTTGCCGAATCGATTTACTCTGACCCGGCCTTGCTTGGCGAGAACTAGTAGGCGGTCAGGGAAGCAGTGATGGCGGTGAAGATCGCGCTGATCTCGGTGCCCAGACTCTTCATGGCGACGGTCGCCCCCAATGCAATCAGAGCAACAACCAGAGCGTACTCGACCAGATCCTGGCCTTCTTCCTGCGACAATAGGCTCTGAAACTTGGTATACAGTCCCTGCAAAGTGTTTTTCATGTGTTTCTCCCGCGTAAGTTGAAATTCCCCGAAACTCACTGGGGTGCCCTATATCAAGCACGTTACGAACCATTTCCAGATCACTTGATCTCGTTATAAATCAGCAGCTTAGGAATAGCGCGGCGCATGACGTGTGAACGACCGTATACAGGACGAGCGAAAGAGGTCTACCTCTCGTATACATGTTTAGCGAAAGAGCAACAGGCTCGTATCGGGTCAAGAACAGGCCCTGGAGGCAATACTGAGGATGAGGGGTTGCGCGATACAAATCGCATCATGCAGAGCAAGACGAGCTTAGCAATGGATTCGCTACTTTATGCGAACAAGGCATGCATGTCGTCGACAGATAGACTCCATGGCCTTGCTACAGAGAAGCATGGTCCGAATAATAATTGCGGAAAATGGACTCACTGGCAAAGAAGGCCTCGTAGCCCGATCCACATCCGGCGCGGCTAAATCGGTACAGTCGAATGTAGCTCCCACCTGGGCCATCAAGTATTTTTCTTAGAGTTCGCTTTTTGTTTATCGATCATCAAGCAATACACCGCGCAACGCGACTGCGACAAATGGCATTAGCGCTACGCCCTGGCTCCATCGATCTTTGGGCATAGATCGCACTGCTCTTCTACATACGTGTTTGACCCACTCTCGCGGTTATATGAAGAACTCAAGATTCAGACTGTCTCCGGGCCTTGTCTGCGTGTCGCGTATCGTGCCCGAGGCAAGCTCGATCACAGAATGCGCGGAGAGACATACCGACAGCCTCCGTGGAAGCACATCGCTGCGGACTTTTATTATTCGGTGACTGCGGTCCAGATAGACGAGGTCGATTGGGAATTGCATGCCGAAGGTGTGCACGGCTTCACAGGGGAGTATCCACAGACCTTCGCCAGGAGAAAGCCGCTCGCGCCCCAGCAGACCCTTTCTACGCTTTGCGCCTTTGTCGGCGACTTCCACGTTGCTGGCGAGCAGCGTCTGGCGAGTGAGGTTCGAGACCCGCAGGCGAGGGTCGGGTCTTGCCCCGCGGTGTTGAGTGAGGCGGTCCAGTAGGTCTAACAATGTCCGGCGCAGCAGATTCATCGGGTTAGTCTCAGTCCTTTCAATAGCCCGTTCGTTCAACTGCCCGGTGTCGCAATTTACGCGAACGGCAACTGCGTCTTCACGCTCAGAATGCTTGCGATCTTCGTTTACCGCATGCTTAAGACACCTGACTAGATATCTACTGGGGCGCGGCTGGAGCGGGGCTGGCAGCCGCCCCTCCCCCGTTGGCACCAAAAGAGCCTGAAGACGAGCTATCGATCAACAGCGGCTTCTCCGGTTGCATAGCCTTAATTAATTGCTCCACGGGCATCGTTGCCGGTACGGGGGCTGGAAGCGCGCCAGCCGGTTTCATGTCCGGAGTATTCATGGGTATACCGGAGTTGGGCGGCAGGAACTTTGCCGGATATTTCAAATGAGGCAGGGGTGCGCCTACCGGTATTGGTTTTACGATTTCCGGTGTCACAATCACTATGAGTTCAGTATTTGTCTTATTTTTCGAGATTGACTGGAAAAACTTGCCAAGAATCGGGATGTCCCCTAGAAAAGGTATCTTCTGGAAGGTCTCGGTATCCCGATTGTCAAGCAGACCACCGATGGCAAAACTTTGGCCATCAGCCAGTTCGACCTCAGTGTTCACTTTCCGGACATCAATGGCGGGGACATCAAATCCTGAGATCTCCACGGCATTAGTGAAGTCCAGCGAACTTACTTCGGGGGCAACCTGGAGGCGGATCGTTCCGCGGGGAGTAATGGTGGGAATGAAATTCAGGCGAATTCCATACTCTTTAAATTCAATCGTAACTGACGTACCTGTGCCCGAGGATCCCTGAACAACTGGATACGGATATTCTCCTCCAGCGAGGAAGCTGCCTTCTTTGCCGTTTTGCGCGAGGATGTTGGGCTCAGCAAGAACCTGCACCAGGCCCTTAACCTGTAATGCTTGAATAGTTGCGCCCAGATTCAGGCCCGGAAAGAACGCAAGAAGGTTCAGGTCATTCGACAAAGTCGCCACTGCCGTCCCCGAACTGGGAAGGCTAAGCGTTGGCGGAGAAAACTGTCCCGTTGAAACCCCAGCCACAGTATTTCCCAGACCGGTACTGAAGAGGTTTATGCCGAGCTGATTGCTCAGGCTACGGTCGACGCTGGCAAAGATGACCTTGAGGAGAATCTGTGGTTCGGCGGGAGGAACTTGGACATCAAGTAGATTGACAACCTTACCCGCCGCTACGGCAGAGACAATCTGCACGGCCCGACTCGAGCTGTTGATATCCTTGACTGTGCCGCGGAGGAAGATAGCGCCGCCCTCGGAGCTAACGGTAAGGGTTTGGCCTGGAAGATCCTGTCTGAGCTCGCGACGTATCGCCTCCAGGTGGTCATTGTCCGTATAGATGCTAGAGTGAACCGTGACCGCAACAAACTCTCGGACGCCGCCATGTTCCCAAATGATCAGACTGGTTTCCCCAGGCGCTTTTCCGCTCACCAGAATCTCGGAGGGGCTAATCGCGGTGGCTACGGCGATATCGCCGATGCCGACGGCGACCCGCTGCACGGGTAAGGCACAGTCGAGCACCACGGATTCGCCCACGACAACCGAGAGTGCCTTCACCGTATCCAGCCTGCGGGAGGGGGCAGATTGGGAGACAGGCCTTGAAGTCTGAGCAAGCAAAGACGAATCAGCGTAGACACAAAATAATAATGCGCCGTAAAAGGCCCTGACCATAGAAGCTTTGGTTCTTATCATTCTCCCCCGGGAGCAGTAAATTTTTGTTCGCTTCGCTGTAGTCCGTTGAACACTTCAACCGAATAGAACCGCGGTTCTGTTTTAGTCGCGATTTTGGAGCCGCCGACAGTAATCAATTTTGGCGCGACTGGTTTGTTATTTGCAAAGAGAGTAGACATGGCGGTTCCCGGAATCTGAACAATCTTTGTATCCAGCGGGTTGCGCAGCACGAGCTGGAGATGCACCTGATTGCTGGCCAGGCTCAGAACCTCTGCCTGCTCCGGCGATACAAGCAGGTTAACTACCTGAACCTGCTGCGGCTTGCCTTCCGCGTCCTTTTGAATATCCGTGCCTGCTGAGAGCACCTCTATATTCTGAAGGAGTGTCTTCACTTGAGGCCCGTCACTCGAATTCGGTTGGCCGGGAGGGTTGCCCGACATCAGCACATCCACACGCATTCCGGGAGTGACGAATCCAGCCACGCCTACGACCTCATCGACCTTGACTGCACAGGCTCTCATCCCCTGACGAATGGTGGCTGCCAATCCGCCACCGGAGCCGACAGCCGCCAGACGACTATCCACAATGGGTTCGCCTTGATAGAGGTCGGAAATCACTCCACGGCCTATCGCGTTCTCAGACTTCAGAATGGCCCCCTTGGGAAGGGGTCCTGCAATCTCGATGGTTGTCAGATTACCAGCATTGAGAATGGTCCCGAGCTTGATATCCCCAGCAGCCGCAACCACGCGAGTGGTGGCTGCCTGGTGTGTCACCCCCAGGCGGTTGCCAACTACCCGAAAGACGAGATAGGCGCATCCGGCGGCAACGACGAAAGCAGAGAGAAGGATGGTCAATACTCTTTGGTTCATTCAGAATCCTGTGTGAATGGCTATGGAGACAGTTGAGCTTCTACTCTGTTGAGGCAATTACTCTGCCAAAGGGTTGAGGATCATGGTCACTCTGAATCATAGGTATAGATGGGAACATGCCAAGCAGGTGTAAACAAGTGTATACGAACCGTAGGTCCAGTGTAACGGCGAGACACGTTCGGACTCGTGCCACTCCACTGCCGCGGAAACTTTATGGCGAAATCACATCTCACGCAGGCGCACCTGGTAGGGAAAAAATGCTCACCCGCCGCCTCCTTAAGGTATCTACGTCGTGCCGTCGGGGATCAACCGTGCGACGGTAAAATCCATCGCAATCTCCGTGAAGATCTGATTCAGGTTCGTGGTGGGTTGAGAGGCTGATACGCAGGTACTGCTGGACCCGCTTTGGGTGTAATCGGAGAAAAAATACTGCGTAGCGGAGGCGATGCCCTCCATCGTCGCGCATGGCGTGAGAGCTGGATTCGTCGCTGCATTACGTCAGCCCGATGCAGTTCGAACAAGACTGGACAGAAGCGACGATGAAGATCGCCGCCTGAGAGTCCGGGGGGACCGAGGCAGGCGACGAGGATAAATATCTCCTCAAACCGACTGGTTATGGGATACGCATTCTGAGGGCAAGGTCACTCAAGTTGCCCGCTAGTCTTGAATTGTCTCTATCGAGGTGCTGGAGAGAGGAATGGAGGTGGAGAAGAATGGAATATTCAGTTTGAATGAATAACTTACATTCACCTCAACCTGGCATCCCTGACTGTATTGCGCGCATGTGCTGCCGGCCGCCGTTGTAGTCAGCCAGGTAACCGTAATGTTGCTTGCCGTCAAGTTGAGGCCGGGGTGCGCCAGGCCCAATTCGTAGTTTTGCACGTCGACCGCCGTAGCCTTGCAGCCATAGCTGCTCACCGACGCGCAGGGACTTGTCCAATTCGAACCGCGCACCATGGCATATCGCGTCCCTTGCTGAGCGGCGATCGCGACAAAATTGCCTGCATATATTACCAGACAGAACTCAATGATACCGAAGATCAACGTGAAGAAGATCGTGGCAGCAAGGGCGAATTCAACTGATTCGGCGCCGTCTTCGTCACAAACGAGGCTCTTCACTCTTCGCATCTTGATCCTTCAACAAACTTTCAACAGCGTATATCTATCCCAAAGTGCGTGCAACTAGTACTGTGACCGTGTAATTCTGTACCTTCCCATGTCCCAAAATCGGGACCTGGGGCACTCAATTCATGCTTGTCAACATGTCCTAATCACGCGGTTACGGCACTAGTTGCCGCGTACGGTGGCCGTGGCAGACAAAGTTATGGAGCTTGGGATACCCGGCCAATGCACCATCGTCGTATAGACTGACGAGGTTGTGACTTGGACCCTATGTACAACATTGCCGCCCCGAGTAGCGTTTACCACGCAGACCGGAGTAGTCGAGCAGTTTCCATAGTACGAAGTGCCATCGCTGCATTCACAGCCCCATGTTGGCGCCGTCACAGTCAGGTTAGACAAATTCGGAGCGCTTTGCCGGGCCGCCGCGGTGATGCCAGCCGTAAGGGTGGGGTTTATCGATCCGTATTCCGCTCCAGCATGTGCGGCGTTCTCCACCTCGAGGTCCACATAATACGCGCGGCCAAGGTCGACGGCCCCAATTACGAGCAGCAATAAAATCGGAGTCACAAGGGCCAACTCGACGAGGGCTGCGCCATGATTGGCTTTGCAGAGGACGCAGAGACGCGCTAGAAATTTCATCGACTACTCCGCCAGTGCTATGGTTGCTGAACCGTTGGCCGCACCGCTGCCGCCAGGGCAAACTCCACCCGGCATTGAGGAGCAACTAAGGGATATGGCTGAGTTCAGCATAAGTGATTGCGACTCAACCATACCGTAGGCGACTGCAGTGCTGCCGCCATTCAGCGTAAGCTGCGCGTCGGGAAGGTAGATTGCCCCCTTCCAACTCGAACTGGAGGACGAATCCAGGATCATCGAACTGGAATCGGTTGTAGCCTGCCAGATCAACATCCCAGCGGTAGTACCTGTCGCAGGTGCGGACAGAGTCATAGTTGAGGCGCTATTCATAGTTAGCGACCCATTCGCAAAATAGATGGTCACGTTAGATCCAGTGAGGTTCACGCCACCAACGACCATGCTGCCGCCAAAGTAGTACAAGCCAGAGGCAAGGGTTACGGTGTAGCCGCTCGAGTTGAAATTGAGGCCGCTCGAATAGTAACCAGGCTGCAACGTTGTGGCGCCCCCGACTGGATTACAGCAGGTGGATGAAGTGGCCGGTTGGGTGGGCTTAGTAATGGTGCCGGCTGTAATTTCGGCGGCGATGGGGTCAGGTACCACCGCAGCGCCTGTTGTGGGCGTGGGAGTATAAGATCCACCGTTATCCGTGACGGTTCCGTGAACAGTATAGGAGCCGACGTTCACTGTGGCGCCGCTGTCCTCCATCACTGCGGGTGTCCCATTCGAGTCGACGTTGACGCCGCAAGTGGAACCCGAGGCATCCGTTATGCTGGCACCCGAGTTAAGCGTCAAGGTTTGGCCGGAAGTCCCCGTGACATTCAAGCAGGGGCTGGCCGCGCTTGATTTACCGGCTTCCGCCCGGGCAGAGATTTGGACTGTGCTTACGCCGAAGATTTTCGCAAAGAAAGTTGGTTTCTGCTCAGTAACCAAAGCTTCCACGTAATTTTTATTCAGGTTATTCGGATCGCTGGCGCCCAGCGCGCAGGGGCCGTTGTTGATCGTCAGGAGCAGGCCCGTCCCGGACGCCGCCGCGCATTGCAGGAATAGGGTAGGCGCTGGGCTCCCGCCCTCCGTCAACGCCGTAGTCGCGGCGGTTTGTATCACGGCGCAGTTGGGCGTCCCGCATGCGCTGGCCTCCAGCGCTCCCGCCATTGCTGCGGCATCGGCAAACGTCTGCAACTGGCGCTGTGTGCAGAAGAGATTGCCTATATCGATAACAATTGCCAAAAATGAAAGCAGCATTGTCACACTCAGCGCTGCCAGTACGAGTATATTCCCGCGCTCGTCTCTCAGCAATCCTCTCAGCATTCTCATCGTTTCCATCCTCACCCGATTGACCGTGTCCTCACAGCTCAGCACTCCAGGCCTTGCCCGGAGATCCAATAGGCTATCCGCAGCACCCATCCGGCATGAGTCTTACCACCTGAGCTTACACAAGGCCATTTAGAAACCGCTGAGAATTTCGCGAACCGATTCTCAGGAGTCACCCAAATGGTGAGTATTGGCAATCTCACCATCGGCCATTTGCAAAACATTTTCAATTTGCATCCGGGTGGGAGGGAGTGGCCTATCCAGTCGGTGAGCCAGCTTCAGATCGCTGCCTTTAAAGCCCAAGAAATGAGATTGTCGGAGAGTTTGGTGTCTGAACGCCTCCAGAGACACCTGTTTGGCCTCCGAGTGCTGCTTTGCTTAACCCGGTTTTCCGTACCACTGCGCCTCAAACCCCGGAATCGCCCCAGGTGGCTCGCATACAGACCGCCACTCAGCAGCTTCTACAGAACTTTACGGACTCAATCTAGATTATCCTCGCCCTATTCGCCGCTGTAAGAGTCTATCCAGAGCTCCGTATCTACCTTGTCATCCCCAAGGATTGCCATCAACGTGGATTGCTGCTGTGCCTCTGGCTGGACAAACACCAGGCCGATTCCATCCGTCTCCCAGCGGGTCACTCTCAACTGCACTGTGATCGAGTGTTTAGAGTTTTCATCCACCTCGTCCGTCCTTTGCAGTGTCAACATGACCATCGTTCCTAAGGGCCAATATTTCTCAGTGAGCAGGTACAATCCGGTCGAACTGATATCCCTGATGCCGTTCACCACCAGAGTGGCCCCGCTCCAGTCATAGGCAACCAGCCGGGGCCACCGCTGCCGTCTGGCCCTCCGGTGATCCACGGTCAACCGTTTGGGAGACCAGTGTTTTAGTGAATGCGTGCTCTCCATCTCTGGCACAAAGCCACTCATTTCACCCGGCGGCTCAAGGTTTGAGGTACTCCTCAGCCGGAACTCCATCTCCTCGGCCACACAGATCAACAGTTGATTGCCGGGCTTCGTCTGTGACGAATAAATTGTGTGGGCCGGCAGTGATAGCACACTTGCTGCATCAGTTCTCAATCGGACAATACGCAATGTTGGAAAAGACTCGACGACGTGAATAACTCGATGATCATTGTCCAGATAAACCAGATCACGAGAAGAGAACACTCCAAATACATGATTGCTTTTACGACAAAACGCCCAGTAGTCCCCGTCGAACCGGAGTGTGCGCTTTCCAATTATTCCCTTGATGCGCGTCAGTGGGCTATCGGCAATAGTAACTCCTAAACTGAGAAAGCATTCGCATGTCTGGTTATACACACAGTATTTTTGTTTTTCCATTCGTCTTCTCCCCTAGGCAAGAACCCGACAACCGCGTGTTATCGTAAAGTTCTACTCTCCGATCAAATTTTCAAGTCTGTTCGCTTCATGTATTTTCTATCTCTGAGGCCAGCCGACTACGAATAAACTCCGCTTCGTCTGGAGTAAAGGAAGCAACTGTACCAACCAGTGAGCTAGGCCAGACCACACTTCATCTGCGCCTGCCCGCCTGACGATATCTGGGAGACACACGCCGTAAAAACGGCGGGTGTCTCGGCCAGCAGAACCAAGGTTGGCAAGCGAGCTCGGTAGTTTCCTGGCCTCACCAATCCTTGGCATTGCACGCATGCTATTTCACGCGTGTGCGACGACGCTGAATCATAATGCCTAGTACGACAACGAACAGTACGCCGGCGATAATGCGGACAATCAAGTCATTTGCCATATGAAATCTCCTTTCTTTCAATGTGTGGTGAAATTTTTGAACGACTCAGACATGAGTATGAACGCAGGACCCAGTGTTACAAGAAAAAGGCAGGGGAAGATAAACAATACAAGTGGGAAGATCAATTTTATGGTGGTCTTCGCCGCCTGTTCCTCCACTGCCTGAACGCGCTGGGTTCTGAGTGTCTCGGAATGAGTGCGTAAAATCTTGGCGACGCTCGTTCCAAACTTTTCCGATTGCACCACCATGGAAACGAGGGTGCGCACAGTATCCACGTCGGTGCGTTCCGCCAGGTGTCTCCAGGCATCGGAACGAGGGCGCCCGGCGCGTTGCTCCAGCACGACGACACCGAATTCATCGCTGATAGCTGGCTGGGCGCTGCTTAATTCCTGGGCCGCGCGCGCCATTGCTTGGTCTAGGCCCAGTCCCGCCTCGATGCAGATAATTAGCAGATCGAGCATGTCTGGCAAACCGAGCCGAATACGTGTTTGCCGGGCAGCAATCTTCCTCCCCATCCAGAAATCCGGCGCCAGATATCCGACGCCCAGAGCTGCGGCATAGACAATGAAAGGACTTTCGCTCGCGAGACCGCTGCACAGAACCGCGATACAGAGCGCAACCGGAACTAATACCTTCATGCCGTAGAAGACTTTGACGGCGGAGTCCGTGCGATAGCCAGCACGGATAAGACGCTGTTGCGCAACGGAGACTTCCGCCTGTGTCTTCGGCACGACGCGCTCGAATTGCTCCACCATGACGCCCAGCGAAGAACCAGTCTTTTGCAGGGTATCGGACAGGCTTCCCCGTTTCGTGCGCTGCGTGATCGCACGGGAGATCTGCTTGAGCATAGCTTCGCGATAGAACAGGAGTAGTCCGCCGCTCGCGATCAACAGAAATATGACACCAAATGCAAAGATCGCAAATCCCATAGGTCTCCTTCAAACTTCCAGGTGAACGATCTTTTGAATGACTAAAGTACCAACTACCAGCATGCACCCAGCTCCACACAGTAGCTTGATGCCAATCGCGGTCTTCCACAAAAGGCTCATTGTATCGGGGTTGACGATATATAGGCCGATTCCGAGCGCCACGGGAAGAATCGTGAGTATCCACCCTGTGAGGCGTCCTTGAGCGGTGTGGACCATGACCTGCCGCTTCAGGCGGAATCGTTGTCGGGTCACATAAGCAGTCTTTTCGAGGACCTCCGCAAGGTTTCCTCCGCTCTCCCTTTGAATCAGAATCGCCGTCACGGCGATTCTCAGATCCTGTAGTGGAACCCTGGTGATCATGTTTTCCAGGGCTGTGCGCAGTTCAAGGCCGAAGTTCTGCTCGTCGGAGCAAATGCGGAATTCGCAACCGATGGGGTCGGCGCACTCGCGAGTCACCAACCCTAATGCGGCGCTGAAACTGTGTCCGACTCGGAGGGCGCTTACCATCAGATCAAGAGCATCCGGCAACCCCTCTTCAAACTTACCGAAGCGTCGACTGCGCTGGAAGCGCACATATCCATAGGGCAACAATCCCAGGATTAACCCGCCCAGCAAACCACAGAGGAAGGACCCGGTTTGCAGGTCGATCAGATATGCCGGGAGCGCGAAGCAGGCGGCGCACATGAGAAGCAGCGCACCCACGGTCCATTTGAGATTGGCCTGATTCAGCAAGCTCTGCAGCTTCGGCACCAGATCGATCTTCAAAAGTCTGTGATTGATCCAGGGTATGGCGCTGAGCAGTTCACTCTTGCGGAAATCGACAATCGGAGCGCGCGGTTTCGGGCTGTCGGAAGCCAGAGCCGAATCGAACGTGGCGAGCACTTGCTTGTTGTGCCCAGCGGCCGCGGACCCGCTCGCGACAAGCAGCAAAGCTACAACGGTGAAGACTCCGACGAACACCAGGACTATGAGCAATACCATTTCTTCTAGCCCTCTACCTGCTCAATTAACTTCCAACGAGGTTTCGAACACGTTCTGCGGGAGGAAGATACCCGCGAGTTGGAGGCGTTCGAGGAACCTGGGACGGATGTGGCTCGGCGCGAATACGCCAACTACCTTGCCGTCGGGTCCGATCCCCTTCTTATTAAATGTGAAGATCTCCTGCATGCTGATGATGCTTTCTTCCATGCCGGTGATCTCGGTGATGCTCACGACCTTGCGGCTGCCGTCGCTCATACGAGAGATTTGGACGACCAAGCTGAGAGCTGAGGCGATCTGCTGACGAACTGCCTTTTCTGTCAGATTCAAACTGCTCATCGCGACCATCGATTCGAGTCTCGCGAGGGCATCGCGCGGTGTGTTTGCATGAATCGTAGCCATCGAACCTTCGTGACCGGTATTCATGGCCTGAAGCATGTCGAACGCTTCTTCTCCACGTACTTCACCTAAAATAATGCGATCTGGGCGCATTCGGAGGCAGTTGATAAGCAGTTGACGCTGGCGGATCGCCCCTTGCCCTTCGATGTTGGGCGGGCGGGTTTCGAGGCGCACGATATTTTCCTGCGCGAGCTGCAGTTCGGCCGCGTCTTCAATGGTGATGACACGTTCATTTTGCGGAATATTCCGTGACAGGATGTTCAGTAACGTAGTTTTGCCGGCGCCGGTGCCACCGGAAATCAAAATGCTGAGCCGCGCGCGCGCTGCGGCTGATAGCACTTCCATCATTTCCACCGAAAGACTCTTCAGCTCTACCAGTTGGTTAGCAGCTATAGGGCCTGTACCAAAGCGACGGATAGACAAGGAAGGACCATCAAGCGCCAGCGGTGGAATGATGGCATTGACACGTGAACCATCGGGCAGGCGAGCATCGACCATCGGCGAGGCCTCATCGACTCTGCGGCCGACGCGCGACACAATGCGGTCGATGATCTGCAACAGGTGACGATCATCGCGAAATACTGTATCGACCCTCTGCAGCCTTCCGGCACGCTCAACAAACACTTTATCTTTGCCATTTACTAGAATGTCTGAAATTGTAGGGTCCTTCAGCAATGGCTCCAGCGGACCAAGGCCAAAGACTTCGTCGAGCAAGTCGGCCTGAATCTGTTCCTGCTCGTCAAAACTCAGCGGTACTCCCTGGTTGTTGATAATCTCGCTAACGATGCCAGCCACCACTTGGCGTGCGTCGCTGGAGTTGACACGCGACAACTTCTCCAAATCCAGCTTCGAGATCAGGGTCCGATGTACTTCGGATTTGTACTTCTCCAGATTCAGCACTTCCACTGCTACACCATCCGTAAAAACTGAACTCTCAACTAAAATAATCCAAACCGCTTCTTTTTTTCAGGATGTGCCGATAGGCCACATGCCGTTCTAGCCATCTGTAAGATCACCCGTGAGATGGCCGAGTCATTCAGCGCAAGCGGGGTGGCTGTGCTCTGCGTCCCCCGGGCAGTGGCGGAATCGTTGGGAATTCTCCACTGCGCCGGCCTGGTGAGCGCCTTCGTAATCTGTCCTTCATCAACGCCCAGCGAGGAAGGTATATATCGGTTGACAACGATCTCGAGTTTGGTAGGATCTGCCGTAAAGAATTCTGAAATTAGGCGATTTGAGTTACGCAGTTCGGGAATACCCACCTGGGTGACCAGGTAGAACATGGCATCTTCTTTGAAGAGAGACGTACCGGCTATATCGAGTCTTGATCCCGAATCGACCACCACAAAGTCGAAGTCCTGCCGCGCGACGGCCAGCAGTTTATCAATGGCGTCCTTAGAAGCCTGGACGTTAGTGAATTTCCCTGGAGCTGTGAGCACAGATAACCCTGAGCTATATTTGACGACCAACATGGAGAGAAAAGTCGAATCCAGTCGGTTGAAATTCTGAAGAGCATCGACTGTCGAGTATTGAGCGCTGATCCCAAGACTAAGCGCAATGTCACCGAGTGGCAGATCGAGATCGATCAACAGCGTTTTCTTACCGGATTCCCGGGCAAGCAATATCGCAAAGTTGCAGGCGAGAGTCGTGACCCCGGAGCCGCCCTTAGCGCCAAAAAATACAAACAGCCTGCCACCCGTATTTTTAGTGGCTAGAACTGCTGGACGGCGGGCCGAGGCCCGAACCAGAGCCTCGTCTATGGCTCCAGAGGAGAAGGGTTGCAGAAATTCCCGAGCGCCCGCCCGCATGCAACGGATCATTAATTCAGGATCGCCCTGCGCCGAATAGACCATCACCGTTGCAGAGCTTTTGCCGCATATGCTCTCCACCAGATCGAGAGCGTATTCCGGATTAGTGTCCAGGTCGATGATGACGACGTCGTAATTCTGCTCAATCAACCTTGGCACATCGTCGAGTTCGGGATAGGAAGAAAACTCCCGGGTGAGGCCAGACAGCGGTCCGGCAAGGGCAGCGGCTACCGCCTTGCGCCGCTGCGTATCCGGACCAATCAGCGCAATGGATAAGGCATTCGAGCCCATCGCATCGAGATTCTGAATACTTGATATCACGGAATCGATACTCCCTGCTGCTTGCAACATTCCTTCGGATTAACCTCAAATAAATAGATCGCGTTTGGACCAGGCATAGTGTGTATTCTTGTCGTCAACGAGAAAAGAAGGAAAGCAGTGTTCCAATCGCGATGGCCGGAGCGTATGGCATTTTGCGCGTGAGTGGATTGGCTAGAACCAACTCCGGATGAGGACGCATTCCCCGCTGCTTCAAACCGAAGAGGAGTTCGCCCGACCCCTTAAACAAGTCTCCAAGAAATCCACCGCACAGACCCCAGCACAGAGCCATAACACCCCCGGCAAGACCGGTGATAACCAGTGCAAGTAGCAATTGAGCCGGGCCGATCCAAGCACCTATAGCCGCGCACAACTTCACGTCACCCATGCCCATGCCGCCCATCCAGAAGAGAATTCCAAAAAACAGGGTGCCAAGTCCCAGACCGCCAAGACTTTGGCCGATCCCATGCCAGCCATGAAGCCAGCCGGAGACTGCAACCCCCGCGAGCATAAATGGGAGCACTAGCCAATTCGGGATACGGCGGCTGCGCAGATCCGTGAAGATCGCCACAGCGAGAACAATGAGAGTTGGCCACCAGGCGATCGAATGCATACCCATGCTCCTTCCTCCAGCGATTCAGAAAATATTTATATGAAAGCAAGAACGAGCTACGCCCCTCGCGAGTAGAAATGGGGGCACCAGCCAGTTCGGAATGAAGTGGTCGCGAGTATCCGCTAAGATTGGCGCAGAGATAGCCGTCGCAGCAGCGCCCCTGAGGACTTGCCGCCAGATGATCGACTGCATGCTGAGACTCCTTTCCCTCCCAATTCGGTTAATAATTAGGTAAAAGCAATCCTGGGGCCAACTCGCCGAAGGCTAGGAATGCCTGAATTCAGCGATTTAGGGGTCTGCCGTCGAGGCCGGTGTGCACGGATGTTTACTATCATAATCACCCAGTGATGCTGCGTATACACCCTGATAGGATAATCACGGAGCGCGAGGGAGCAGAAGCACTGACAGAATTTCAAATGGACGAGTGACAAACTGGTGGCCTGCCATATAGATGCAGCGATGAAGGACTGTCCCGAGACAGCATGTTTTCCAGTAGCCAAAGGAAGAGCAAGCCCCGGCGGCGTGAATGACCGCGATTGAAGCGGAAGGCAAATTCATCGAGATATGCGTCCCGATGCTCCGCAGTAATCGGCCCCTGATAGGCACCGAAGAACCAGCGCTTGAGGAGTGAAGCAACGCTATGCGCCTAGGCATGGAGACGCGTGATGGGTCTTCTGTACGAGGCCGTGACCGCATCCTCCGGCTTCAGATCAGAAGTCGAGCTCTCCGTGATGGGAAAGCTGCTTGGTGATGGGAAAGCTGCTTGGCCATCACAGCAATTTAGTCGGGTGCGTTCGGAATCACCAAGGAACCGCACAGGGCCATTCCTGCCCTCCTCCGCGATGCTGATGGAAATGGTCTCCTTGTGAACGTTCATGCCGATGAACGATCTGGTCTGTATACGTCTTCTCCACCTCCGAACAGGAACGCTGAAAGCGGAGTTCTCGGCTCTAGAAAAGCCATACATGCTTTGGCGACAATACTGCGATGGCGATCGCAACGATGAACTTGCTGCTCGCGCCATGCCCGCGAACGCCCTGCTCGATGCCGCCCACATACGTCTCGTCGACTTCGACCGAACCGTGGAGACGATTCCGCCCTGGCCGCACCATGGCCGCGCGCAACTTCCGCAACATGGGCCAGGCAGTTTGATAACTTCCCAGTCCCAACAACCGCTGCAGCCCGAGCGCGCGTACCCCATGCTTTTGGTCAGCTATGTACCAGCCCGCGGCAAACCATTCCTGGAGGAGGATACGGCTGTGATCGCCACCTTCCAGCGTACGGAGGAAAACGGTCCCCGAAAATAGCGAATCAGTTAATGATTGCTGTATTGAGGCAACCAATGCATAAGCACAATAGGTATTAGTACTTAAGTGTATACAGATGATCACCGACGATTGTACGAATGTATGCTACCTTTGCTTTGCAAATCAAAGAAAGCAGGTTCCTAGATGATCCGCGTCGGTCTCTATTCGCAGGATTGCACGTTGCAGCCGCTTCTTGCTTCTGCATTGGGTAAGGAATTCCAGTTTTTCTTCGTCTCAGATGAGACCGGAATCAATCGCCTGCTCTCTACCGGAAATTGCAATGTCATGATTTTCGATCTGAACTCAAATCATGCTTCATTGCAGGAGGGTATTGAATGCGCCCGGCGCATGACCACATCACAGGTTTCCAGCGTGATCATGGCTGATGATCGCCTTCGGTCGACCGCTGCCGAACTTGTTCGGCAAGGCGCCTACGGCTACTGCCATAGACCACCCTCCATTCGCGATCTAAGGATTATGCTGCGCCGGGCGAACGAGAACTCTTCGCTCAAGCAGCCACTCGACGCCACACCGCAACTGCCGGAGAGCACAAGCGATTGCGACCGGATGGTCGGGGCCAGCCCCCAGATGCAGCACGTTTATTATCTGGTACGTTCTGTAGCGAATATTAATGCACCCGTGCTTGTGACCGGAGAAAGTGGCACGGGTAAAGAACTAGTCGCCCGCGCCATCCACAGCCTAGGTGCGCGCTCCAATTTTCCCTTTGTCGCTATTGCCTGTGGAGCAATCCCTGAAACTCTGATTGAGGCCGAGTTGTTCGGGCATGAAAAGGGCGCGTTCACAGGCACAGTTGGGTCACGCGAAGGTTACTTCGAGCAGGCAGGTGATGGCTCGCTTTTCCTCGATGAGATCGGAGATCTAAGCCTATATACGCAGGTCAAACTTCTGCGCGTTCTGCAGCAGCGCGAATTCAGCCGACTGGGCAGTAACAGGCTTATCCCATTGCGGGCGCGCGTGATTTTCGCCACGCATAAGAACCTAGCTGAAATGGTGGCCCAGGGGACATTCCGTCAGGATCTTTATTACCGCATCAACGTCATGGGGGTTGAAGTACCGCCCCTCCAAGAGCATTCCGAAGATATTCCTCAGATTGCCACGCATTTCCTGCGGCACTATTCGCAGATGTATCAAAAGCCGATGCAGGATATTGAGCCAGATGCTCTGGCCATGCTCCAAAGATATCCCTGGCCCGGAAATGTACGCGAACTGGAAAATGTGATTCAGAGGGCGATCATCCTCGCCCAGGGAGACATACTTCAGGTGGAAGATTTGCCCCTGAATATACAGGACGAACTTATAGCCAGCATCGACGACGGCCTGCCTATAGGTTCTTTCGAACGACAACTTCGCGACTATAAGATCAGACTGGCCGCAACAGCCATTCGGGAGAACAATGGGAACAAGACGCTGGCCGCCCGCAGTTTGTGCATTTCGCGGGCTTATTTGCATCGGTTGATCCGACCTGAGGTAGACCCAACATTGACACTGGTGGCGAATTCAGAATTTGAGGAATCAGCCTTGGGCTGCGGGACATTCTCGGGGTGAAATCATCGGCGGAAGTGTTGAAGATTAAGCCATTCCGGGTTCTGGCAAAAAGGTAGGCTGAGCATGACAAGGACGCGTCGGATTGGCCTGTTTTGGCTGTTGCTGTGCAGCGGGATATTCGTTGTATGGGGTTCTGTTGTAGAAAGCACCTCGCCTGCCGGGATGATCGACTTTAGGGCGGTTTACTACGGCACGCAATGCCTAATTCAACATAGAGATCCTTACAAAGAGGGCGAGTTTCTGCGTGTGTACCAGGCAGATGGAGGGCAATTCCCATCGGACCCCACGCTATCTCGTACGTTTCGCCGGGCTGTACCCGTGTGCATCAATCTACCGACCTCACTGTTTCTCATCGCTCCTTTTGCAATTTTGGCCTGGGGGCCGGCACACGTGCTGTGGATAATCCTGCTAGCCGGATGCCTCATCTTTGCCGCTTTCCTTATGTGGGACCTCGCGGAGAACTATGCGCCGGGAATTTCGCTCTTTTTGATTTGCATCTTGCTTGCCAACAGCGAAGTCCTATTTTTAAGTGGCAATTTAGCTGGGATCGCCATAAGTCTCTGTGTGGTGGCCGTCTGGTGTTTCATTAAGGGACGGTTTGTACCGGCCGGCGTCCTATGCCTTGCTGTCAGCTTCGCATTGAAGCCCCACGACGCGGGCCTCGTCTGGCTCTATTTCCTGCTGGCGGGCGCGCCCCATCGGAAACGCGCACTGCAAACCCTCGTTGTGACTCTTGTCCTGTGTCTGCCGGCCATCCTGTGGGTCTCGCACGTCGCGCCGCATTGGACTCAGGAGTTGCACTCCAATCTTCTGTCGACCTCGGCGCATGGCGATATCAACGACCCTGGTCCCACTTCCATCTCTGGCCATACCGCCGACCTGGTAATAGACTTGCAAACTGTCATAAGCGTCTTCCGTGATGATCCGCGCATCTACAATCCGGTCAGCTATCTTGTATGCGGAGCACTCCTGCTCGTATGGTCGCTCAAAACTCTGAAGTCACGCATCTCGACGACGAGCGCCTGGCTGGCGCTCGCGGCAATCGTACCTCTTACCATGCTCGTGACCTATCATCGGCCGCATGATGCGAAACTCCTGCTGCTCACTGTTCCAGCCTGCGCAATGTTGTGGGCCGAGGGCGGCCTGATTGGGTGGACTGCACTCCTGGTGAATACAGCGGGGATTGTGTTTACTGGAGATATTCCGTTGGCAATTCTCTTCATTTACACGAAAAATCTGCACGCGGGCACAGCGGGGTTGCCGGGAAAGATGCTGACCGTTATGTTGACCCGTCCATCCCCGCTCATCTTGCTGGCGATGGGAATTTTCTATCTCTGGGTATATGTGCGGCGGGCTCCCGCCCGAGCCACAACGACGGAGCATGAATGGCCGGAGGAGACGCCGATTGCATCCATGACCGCTTACGGAACCTCCTGCATAAGTCCGCACTCGGCGCCCTGTTTGGATGAAGTGGTCGGTGGAGGATAGCGGCGGCCTAACAGCAGTAAAGGCGACGGTGGTTCGTATGGTCAATTCCCTGCCCGGTTGTCGCCTTGTTCGTCCAGATACAAGATCCTGCAAAGGGTCTGCAAGAGCGGTTGCTGGCGCTTCAGAATGTATTCTTTCGCTTCAGGGATCGAAAACCAGCGGCCTCGATCAACCTCGGGGATTTGAAGAGTGCGCCCTGAGCGGAGAGGCCATTCGATTTGGCATAGATTGCTGGTCAGATGGCGAGGATCACAATTCGCCCTCGAAGGCCCATACAGCGACGATCTTCCCTCCCTGCTGCTTGATTGAACCCAGTTCGAAGAAGAGACCGTGCGCGGTGAATCCCGTTTCCTCGTGAAACTCACGCTTGGCAACTTCGAGTGGCTGTTCGCCTGCCACATACTCGCCTTTAGGAATTGACCATGCACCCTTATCTTTATTAGCCCAGAATGGACCGCCTGGGTGGACCAGAAATACTTCCAGATGGTTCACTCGGTTCCGGTACATGATTAGACCTGCGCTTCGTTTTGGCATCGTGGCTCACCGTCTGTCGGACTGTCGCACTTGCTGGAATGAGTAGACTTGGCCCCCATATGCGCTTTCCCTTCATACGCTCGCTCATCCTCAAGACCTACGCCGACGCCCTGCCCCACACCCGGCTCATCACCCCCCTCGCGAAACTCAACACCTAGCATTCGCTCGACCGTTTACTCCCTACGCTCTACTCGCTGCCTCGGCCTCACTCAAACTTCGGCAGATGCTCCATGTCGTCTGGCGGCACGCGTTCCAGCGGGCCACCGGCCTTCACCCACGCCTTCAACCCGCCCCGGATCACCTTCGTCGAGCAGTTATCCTTCTTCAGCATCCGCGCCACGCGCATGCTGGTTGCCTCGTGCGCGCACGTGCAGTAGAGGTAGATCTCGGACTCCGGCTCCGGCAGCATAAACTCGCGCAGCACCTCCAGATCTTCCTTCAGCCGGCCGGGGTCCACGCGGATCGAGTTCTTGATGCGCTGCATGCCCGGATCATGGTAGCCGTGCGAGCGCACGTCGGCGATGATCAGCAGGCTGTCGGGCGTGGGCGTGCGCAGGCGCTCCAAGAGATCCTTGGCCGCGATCTTCTCCACTGCCGAGAGGCGCACATCGCGCAGCGCGCTCAGCACCAGCCACAGCACATAGAGCACAGCGATCGCGGCGAACGTGACAGCGGTGATATGGCCCAGGCGCTCGACCCAGTGGATGACCACGAGCAGGAACGGCGCGAAGAGAAAGCCAGTGAGACTCCACGCCGCGATATAAATCAGAGCGCCGCAGCCTTCGAGCGCGAGAAATCGCCGCAGCCGCATGTTGAGGCTGCCAGCCAGTACAGTGGTGACCGTCGACAGGCCAGGCACAAACTTCGCAACCAGCAGCACCCGCGGCCCGCGCTTGTGAAACGATCGAGCCGATCCGAAGATGCACGCCTCCGGATTCATGCTGAGCCGGCAGATTTCGGTCAGTAGCCACCATCCCGTATAGCGCCCGCCCAAATACATCAGCGTGTCGCCGAACAGCGCCGAACCGAACGCAAACAGAATCACCAGGCCGATGTTCAGCGACCCGCCATGCGCCGCAGCGCCAGCCGTCAGCAGCACCGCCGCGAGGGGCAGCGGCAGGCCACAACACGAGAGAAACAGCGCGATCGATGTCACCGCATAGCCATGATGAGCAATCACGTCCAGCAGGTTCATTGTTCTGCATCTCCCGGGGTTCGACTTGTATACGTTGATGCTGCGTCATTGGATGCTGCCTGCGCTCACCGCGTCGTGCCGGCGGTGAGCATTGTCGCCGAGGAGCGCACGATCAAGGGCTCTTACATGGGCTTGGCGATGCCTTCCCGGGACCTGCCGCGCTTCATCGCGATGTACCGTGCGTGCCTGCTCCGGTCGACCAGCTTCTCACGCATCGCCTGAAGCTAGAAGAGATCAACAGCGGTTTCAACCGGTTTACTTGCGGCGATGGAGTTCGCCAAGTGGTCACCTTCGAGTGACACCCCGGCATCCATCGGCGCAGCCTGAAGAGAGAATAGGCGACCCTGAGCGCATCCTTGTAAAATCTGACCAATGACCGAAACCCATGTTCCTGCAAACTCTTTAGACGCCGTGGCAGTAGCGATCCAACAGTCGTCCAATCAATGCTTTGGGTGCAGTGCCTCCAATCCGCAGGGACTTCATCTCACCTTCTCGCTCGATTCTGCCGATCCGAACCGCATCACGTCCACCTCAATCGTGAACCTCACCCGCTTGCACGAGGGGCCACCCGGCCATATCCATGGTGGCATTATCGCTACGCTTCTGGATGAGGCGATGGGCAAACTCAACCTTCCTCTCGGGGTGATTGCCATGACGCGCAACATGGAAGTCGACTATCTGCGGCCCTCGCCGCTCCATACCTCGCTCACTCTTGTGGGCACCCACGTCCGCCGCGACGGCCGCAAACTCTATCACAGGGCCGAGCTCATGCACCCTGACGGAACGGTTCTGGCCAGGGCCAAAGGCCTCTTTCTTGTCATCGATCCGCCCTTGTTCAGGACTGCAATGGCAAAGATGAATCAGTAGGGGACACAGCAAGATCGGGTTCTCCTCCGGAGCTGGTGGTGGCCTGGCCCGTCGATTGGATCTTGTCTATTTGTCTGGCTGATGTTGTCTATTTGTCTGGCTGTCGCCTGGGCGGGTTGTGCCATGATGAACATGTTGTCTAACGGATCTCCTACGCTCGGGATGGCAAGATTGCCAGCCAGCGGGTCAGCCCCAGGCCGACGGCAAGCATCAGCCCAATCATCGCAACCACGCCGCCCCAGCCGGCAACACTCCAGGCAAATCCGCCAACCGACCCTGCCACGCTTGATCCTAGATAGTAAAGAAATAAGTACAACGCCGCCGACTGTGCCCGCGCGCCGCGCGCCTGCGCACCGACCCAGGAACTGGCGACTGAGTGGCTGGCAAAGAAACCGAAGGTGACCAGCGCGATCCCGAACACGATGACCGGCACCGAATCCGATAAGGTGGTCACCGCGCCGAGTAGTTCGATTGCAATGCCCAACGGCAGCATGCGGGCGCGACCCAGCCTGCCAGCCAAATGACCTACCCACGCCGAGCTTATGATCCCGACCAGATAGACCGCGAAAATCATCCCCACCTTGGTCTGCGACAAATCGAACGGCGGGGCCAGCAGCCGGAAGGTGATGTAGTTGTATACCGTAACGAACGCGCCCATGATCAGAAACGCCTCGGCAAACAACAACCGTAGCGCGGGATCGGCCAGATGCGCCCGGTAGCTACGGGCCAGGGCACCGATGGCCAGGGTGCGGCGGGCGAAGTGCCGCGAGGGCGGCAGGCGGACCGCGAAGATCAGCCCCGAGACCAGCCCCATCGCGCCCACCGCCACGACCGCCCAGCGCCAGCCGAACGCATCGGCCAAAACGCCAGTGAGCAGCCGCCCGACCATGCCACCGAATGCGGTCCCGCCGACATACAGCCCCATGGCGAGCCCGATCGATTTGGGGTGCATTTCCTCGGACAAATACCCCATCGCGACCGCAGGCAGACCGGACAACACCAGCCCGATCGCCGCCCGCACCACCAGAAACCAGCCCCAGCGCGGGATCGTCGCGGACAGCATGGTCAGCAGCGCCGCCCCGATGATCGACCCCGCCATGATCGCCTTGCGGCCCCAGGCTTCCGAGAGCGCACTGGCGATCAACAGCGCCCCGGCGAGAGTGAAGGTAGTGACCGACAACGCAAGGCTCGCCACCATGGGCGTCACTTGAAACTCCGCCGCGAACACCGGCAATAGCGGCTGCACGCAATACATCAACGCGAAGGTAGCGAACCCGGCGGCGAACATCGCCAGATTGGTACGCCGGAATGCCACGCTGCCGCGCTGGATGAACTCGACGGTATCGCTCATCCGCGATCAATGGCGGGTTCTGTGCCGAAAGGTATACACACCTGAAAAATTAACTCCACCCATATATTTTGAGGCTGATTGCGCAACACAACAACATCTTCAGCCGATTTCAGCTCTACGGTCAGATCGTTGTCAATATTAATGCTTGACCTTTCCGCCTCCCCTGGGTCCGTTTCCATTGTTCCGCAAACTGATTTCCGAGCTTGCGGGAGATAGAGTAGTCACCGCGCGGACTGACATCGATCTTCAGGAGCGTTGGCTTAGAAGATCCCTTCGTGTTGGTTTCGATTGTGATTGCGGCCGGAGCAGGTTGCGCAACCCGCTCCGGCCGCAGAGTCAATCCAGGAAAGTCATCATGCCTACTTCTGATCCAACTCAATGTCGATGGTGATCTTCACGTCTTCGCCCACCACCGCATCCGGATACTTACTGCCGAAGTTGAAGTCCGTCCGCTTGATCGTCGTCGTGGCCTCAAGACCGCTGACCAGACCTTCCTGCATTCCCTTATGCGGTGTCGCAGGTCCGTCCACATCCAGCACGACGGGCCTGGTAACTCCGGCCAGCGTCAACTCCCCGGCGACCTTCAGACCCTTCCCATCCCGCTTCACGGAGGTTGAATGGAACGTGAGGGTCGGGAACTTCTCGGTGTTGAAGAAGGCATCGCTCTTTATGTCCTTGTCCCGGTAAGCGCTGCCCGAATTGATCGTGGTCGCGTCCAGTACAGCATTCACACTGTCTTTCGAGGGATCCCTGGGATCCCACACCACGGTCCCCGTAATGTTGGTGATGGAGCCGCGAGCATTACTCACGGAGAGATGCCGGACTTCAAAGTTAGATTGCGAGTGGACTGGGTCGATGATCCAGGTACTGGTCTGGGCAACCGCCGACAGCGCCGGCAAGGCAGTGAGGGCGAACAGCGCGATAATGAGCTTTGTCTTCATGAAATTCCTCTGTCATAGAGCCACAATGAAATGTTGAAATTGAGCTTCGAGCGAATGAAGCGGAGGCGCTAACCACTTTAACGACAACCGCTGCATAGGCAACGGATGGCTAGTTATAACACGACGTCTGTTCCCTATGCAACATGTGTTGTTTTAGCCTGCAATGACCGCTATGACCGAATCTGGTCCCAAGAGCCTCGGTCCACGCACCCGGCACACCCGCGAGTCGCCGGTCGATTGCTCAGACGGCACTCCGGCCAAGCCTTATTCGATACGTAACTCGACATTTAGACAAAGCAGTCAAGCGACCGCTGAACAGTATCGTATAAGTTGTTTATTTAGAAGGAATTTTTGGTAGCGTTACCGGGGCTCGAACCCGGACTCTTCGCCTTGAGAGGGCGACGTGTTAACCAGTTACACCATAACGCCACAGAACGGTTTGGAATCCGTTGCGACTTGCTGAGTATAGCAAAGATGGGCCAGTAGAGAGAAGCGCATTGCAGTGGCCGAACATCCGATCCACTAATGGGAATGCCCCAAACGAAAGGCATCCATCCAATGGATGACGATGGCAAGGACTAGATGCCTAGCTTCTTGACTTCGTCGTTGTAGTACTTGCGGTAGAGGATGTCCCACTCCTGGGAGCCCTCGGGGATGATGCGACGCTGGGAGGCGATCTTCTGGCGAGCGGCCGCGTCGATTCTGACTTCCTCCAGAAGGAGCTTCGTGAGCGCCTTGCGGGCCTCCTGGCGGATGGTGTTGCGGTCCTCCAGAAAGTCGACTTCGTCGATCTCGGCGAGGGTGTCGGCGATGGTGTGGGCGAGTTTGTTCAGCTTGTCGTCGGAGATGCGGGTGGTATTGGACGACTTGATGTCGGGAGCGCCTCTCATAACACCGCCTTGTACTTGCGAGCGAGTTCCTGCTTCACCTTCTTGAACATCTCGGGGTAGCTGGCGCCGGTCTTTAGCATGTCGTCCTGGAAGGCTTCGAGGATGACGCGAACTTCGTCATTGATGCGATCTTCAAGGGCGAGTTCTTCGATCATGGCGGCGGCGAGACGTTGATCGACCAAGGCCGGCTTATCGGTCTTGATCATCTTCGCGGCAACCAGGTGTTTGCTGGTCTGGCGCGCAAGGTAGCTGACGTAATCCTTCGAAAAAATCATGGGCAAAGATAGGGTAGCACGCAGAGATTGGCGCGTCAGGCAGGGGTAACTTCTGCGAGAATAAGTATCTATGGCATTTGATGATTTAACTGCAGTGAAGGACGATATGGTGGCGTTCATCGCCGGACACGGAATGCGGCGCATGAACAGCTTTGTGCCCGAAGACGTGCCAACCGTCCTGTTTGAAGAGGAAGATGTGGATGGATGGAAGGACTTCGTGGAGCATGCGAAGGCGGCCAACGCCCCATTTATCACCATGAGCGATGTGATCCTGGAGCCAGAGGACGTGGCGACACTGATCAGCCAGGTGCGCGACCAGAACTATCCGGATGGCGACTCGGGCGAGTTGGAGGAAGCTCAGGGACTGCTGCAGCATGTCGGGAAAACGGGCTACCTGCAGCTGGGCTTTGCGCACGGCGGCGTGATCTTTCTGTATGAGACAGCGACGGAGTGGTACGACCTGTTCCAGGAGTTGATGGAGTCGGTATCCGAGCTGGGACACATTATCGTGGATGACCGCGACGACGAGTAGGTGGCGGCGTGGACGAGTCGGCGGATCCGCAGAAAAACAAGCGACCAAAGTGGGTAGTTGCATCGCAGGAGAGCGAGGCTGCGGCCAGGCTGGCGCGGGAGCTCAGGCTTCCTGAGGCGATTGCGCGGCTGCTGGTGTGCCGTGGTTTTGAGACGGTGGAGGCAGCTCGGGAATTTCTGCGACCGACTCCAGATCAGCTACATGATCCCTACAAGATGCTGGGGATGCGGCCGGCTGTCGCGCGGCTGCGGGAGGCGCTGGCGAAGCAGGAACCAGTGCTGATCTATGGAGATTATGACGCAGATGGCACCGTTGCAACGGTACTGCTGAAGACGGCTCTGGAGCGAGCAGCAGTGGCAATGGGCGTCGTAGCCGATGTCCGGTATCACATTCCACATCGCATTCGCGAGGGGTATGGGATGCAGGATGCGCGGATTGAGGCTGCTGCGCTCGAAGGCGTGCGGCTGGTGGTGAGCGTCGATACAGGGATCCGTGCCTTCGCCGCGGCCGAAGAGGCGAAGCGCGTTGGCCTGGATTTGATTGTGACGGACCATCACCTGCCGGATGGAGCGGAAGGTGTGCCAGAGGCGCTGGCGGTGCTGAATCCGAACCAGCCGGGGTGCGGGTATCCGTATAAGGAACTGTGCGGTGCTGGCGTGGCGTTCAAGCTGGCGCAGGCGCTGCTGGAGAGTACGACGAAAGACGATGGGGAACAGGCGCGGTTGCGGGAGAAGACGCTTCCTTCTTTTCTGAAGCTCCTGGCAATTGCGACGATCGCCGATGCGGTTCCACTGACAGGCGAGAATCGGACGATTGCGTCGATTGGTCTGGTGGAGTTGCGGAAGCCGTCGCAGGCAGGGCTGCGGACGTTAATGGAACTGGCGCAGATCGATACGACGCGGCCGATCTCTGCGACCGACGTGGGGTTTCGCTTGGCGCCGCGCATCAATGCAGCCGGGCGGATGGATATTGCATCGGATGTCGTCGAGCTCTTCTTGTCGAAGGATGCGGCAGCAGCCAGGGTGCTGGCAGAGAAGCTGCATCGACTCAATGACGAGCGGAGGGCGACCGAAGCCGAGGCTCTACGGGCAATCGAAGCACAGATCGACGCGATGGCGGAAGACGCACCGGCCTGCTTCGTGCTGGATGATGCTGAGGGTGGGTCCTCGTGGCATCGGGGCGTGATTGGAATCCTCGCTTCACGGGTGGTGGACCGGACCGGAAGGCCGACACTGGTGCTGACGCACGAGGATGGTCAGGCGTACGGGTCGGGGCGTTCGGTAAGTGGGTTTCATCTGCTGGATGCCCTGACGACGGTTCATGCGCAGGGTGCGGAGCCGCTGTTTTCACGCTTTGGTGGACACGCGCATGCAGTGGGGTTCTCGCTGCCTTCAGAGCGGGTGGGTGAACTGCGCGAGCGGCTGGTGCGGTTGGCTGCTAGCGATCAGGACGCAACGCACGTCGCCGAGGAACTGGAATGCGATGCGGAAGTGCGCCTGAGCGAGCTCACTGCGGAGTTTCTGGCGGCGCTGGAACAGCTCGGACCGTTCGGAAATGGGAATGCAGAGCCAGTCTTTGTGAGCAAAGGGGTAAGGTTGACGTCAGCGCTGAAGGTGATCAAGGAGCGCCACCTGCGGCTAGCGGTCGAGGACGTCGCAGATGGCGTGCGCTTTGGTGGCATGGTGTGGAGCCGCAGGACAGATTGGGCTGCGATGGCACGGAGCGAGGGGTGGGCACAGGGAGATCGGATGGACCTCGCCTACAGGCTGCGGCGGAACTGGCATCCGGATTTCGGTGGGTGGGAGCTGGATGTCGTTGCGATCCGGGCGGCTATACCTCAAGAGGAATGACTCTTGGGTCATCAAAAACGCGAGCAAAAGTTTTGACTCGCAAGTGGTTCATGCTGCGTCCTATATACTGACTCTTTGCTTATGGCTCAACAAGTTTCAGATCGATCACGAGTGTGGGTGTGGGTGCTTGTCGCGGTAGCGGCATGTTTTGCCCTGTTTCTTTATCTTCGCAACCAACACGGCGTGGTAGCTGTAGTGGCTGCGAAGGTCGAACGCCAGAACCTCACGAGTACAAAATCCACTAACGGCAGAGTTGCGCCGCTGGCGGATTTCCAGGCGCATGCGCCATTGGCGGGAATCGTCAACAAGATTTTTGTGCAACTCGGCCAAACGGTGCAGACCGGCCAGGAACTGGTGAAGATGGACGACAGCGAGGCTCGCAAGGACCTTGCTACCGCTGAGGCCAATCTCGCTTCGAGCTTAGCCTCGCTGAAAGCTATGGAGCAGGGCGGGACACAGGATGAGCGCCTAACGGAGAGTGCAGATCTAAGCTCGGCGAAGACGCAGGTGCAGCAGGATATAGCCTCGCTGACATCGCTACAGAAGCTGCAGGCGGAAGGTGCAGCCTCGGCTAACGAGGTCGCCCTCGCGCAGCAACGCTTGAGCGCTGCACAGGCGCGGGTGTTGCAGATACAGACACGCCGGAGCGGACGGTATTCCAGCAATGATCTGAGCGCACAGAAGGCCCAGGTTGCCGAAGCTCAAGCATCAGTCGACGCGGCTCGGGCGAGCTATGCAGGAGTCGACATTCGCACGCCCTTTACGGGAACCGTGTATGCCATTCCCGTCACGCAATATGAGTTTGTGCCCACGGGAGAGACTCTCGTACAGGTTGCGGACCTGACGAAGCTGCAGATAAAAGCCTACTTCGATGAGCCCGAGATCGGGCTGCTCAAGGCCGGGCAACAAGTCACAATTGTGTGGCCCGCGAAACCGGGACAGGTGTGGCACGGGCATATCGTGCAGGCACCGACGACGATCATCTCCTATGGTGGAACTCGCAATGTGGGAGAGTGTCTGATCAGCGTAGACGACGCTAAGGGCGATCTTCTGCCGAATACGAATGTCACGGTGCAGGTGACGGAACTGAGCCGCAATGATGTGCTCAGTCTGCCGCGCGAGGCGCTTCACACAGAAGGTATGAGCGACTTCGTGTACAAGGTTGTCGATAACCGCCTGATCCGGACCCCGGTGCGCGTGGGCGTGACCAACCTTACCCGCTTTGAAATTCTTGGCGGGTTGAATGATGGGGATGTCGTAGCCCTTGGGGCAACGACCGAAGCTGACCTGAGCGATGGTCTTCGGGTGAAGGTGCAACCCTAGGTGAGGCGTTACTGATGAGATCGACAAGCGCCCGCCAAACAAGCGAGAAGAACCGCACGATCCAGTTTTTGCGACTCTTCCTGATGGCGCTGCTTCTCGGTTCTGGCGCGCGGAATTTGCACGCAGCGGATGGTGCAGCAGGAGATCACGCGACACCAGAGCGTCAGGCGGCAGAACAATTGTTAATGCAGGGTCGGATTGATCAAGCCGTTGCCTCATTCCAGCGCATCCTATCGGCAAATCCGAAGGACGGGCAGGCCTATCTGCTGCTCTGCCGAAGCTTTTATGCGGAGGAGCGACAGGATGAGGCGATCGCTGCCTGCGAGAACGCAGTGCAGACGCTCCCACGCAGCAGCGAGGCGCAGGACTGGATGGGGAGAGCATACGGGATGAAGGCGAACCACGCAGGTCCGATCGCTGGCTTCAACCTGGCGCGCAAGGTGAAAGCGGCGTTTGAGACAGCAGTGGAACTGGATCCAAGGAACGGGGCGGCGATTAATGACCTCAGTGAGTTTTATATCGAAGCTCCAGTAGTTCTTGGCGGTGGCCAGGATAAGGCTGCCTCACTAGCGGGTCGCGTCGCTGCTCAACTGCCACAGCAGGCACATCGGATTCTCGCGCTGGCTGCGGAAAGGCGTAAGGATTACGGCACCGCAGAGCGCGAGTTCAAGGCGGCTGTCGAGGTTGCCAATCATCCCGATGCCTGGGCCGATCTGGGTGCGTTCTATATACGGCGCGCGCAAGCCGATAGGGCTGTGGACGCGCTCAAACAATGCCTCGCGATCGACAGGGCTAAGGATGCAGCCATCGTCGATGCAGCCAGCCTTTTGGACAGTATCCATCGTGAGCCGCGGCTGGCAGAGCAAGCGTTGCGACAATATCTAGAGAGCAATGCGAAGAGTGACGCAGCACCCGTAATCAAGGTGCATGTAATGCTGGGTAAGCTGCTGGCCGACGCGGGAGACAAAGCGGGAGCTAAGATCGAATTTGACAAGGCGCTGGCGATGGCGTCGAGTTATGCTCCGGCTAAGCAGGCCCTGCAGGAGTTGTAATGCCGTTTAGGTGCCGTTGAGACGTACGCTAAAGAACCGAGGGACAGGATGCGCGTGAGGACGAGATTGGCGACGTGGTTCACGATGCTGACGGCGTTTGCCGCCGGCGCCTCTGCGCAGATATCGCTTGGTTCTGCAGTCGATCTGGCGCTGCGCAGCGACCCCAGGGTGAAGATGTCTGAGGCCACGGTAAAGAAGGCGCAGGCGGCGCTGAACGAGACCTACGATGTCTATATCCCCACCGTCAACGCAAACGCAGGCTATGGGCAGGGTTTCGGTGTCCCAACGGGTTTGCCCACAGTTTTCAGCCTGTCCAGCGATTCGTTCCTGTTCAACTTCTCCCAACGCGATAATATCCGCGCAGCGGCATCGGGTCTGGAATCAGCCCAACTTGCTCTGCGAGAGACGCGGGGCCAGGTCGAGGAGGATGTTGTTGTTACCTATCTCAACCTCGACAGCGACCAGCGACGCGAGGCGGCCATGACCCAGGAGTATGGCTTTGCGATGCGGCTTGTGAGCATCGTTCAAGACCGGCTCAATGCTGGACAAGATACCCGCACGGAGCTGCTGCGTGCACAGCGGACCGCCAAGCAGATTCAGTTGGACCAGCTAAATCTCGAGGATGAGATCGCAGCACTCTCTGATCGGCTCTCCCGGATTATAGGGCTTCCGGACAATCAACTGACGGCTGTTTCGAGTTCTATCCCCGCGCTGCCAAGTATTCAAGTGGCTGCCGGCAACGGGAGCGAGCCCGATAGCGCTGGTATCCAGTCGGCTGTAGCTAGTGCGAGAAGCAAGCAGGAGCTTGCCTTTGGCGAGAGCCGTTATCGCCTGCGGCCGCAGGTAAGTTTCGGCTTCAACTACAGCCGTATCGACACGGGCCAGAATGACTACACCACCTACTACCCCGACTTCAAGGGCAAGAGTCAGAACGCCGTCAGCGTCGGCATCCAGGTGCAGATTCCGATCTATGACCGGAAGCATCAGGATCAGGCGAGTGAGGCGACGGCCGAGGCCAGCCGCGCACACTTTGCGACGGAAGATCAGCGCAATCAGTTTTTGGAGGGCCGCTTCAAGCTCAGACATAGTGCGGCAGAGCTCGCGGCGCACAGCGACCTTGCCGAGATCGATCGTGACCTCGCGCAGGAGCAGCTCGACGCGGTGCTCCTGCAGTTATCCGCCGCTAGCGGAAGCTCGGGCGGCCAGCAGATGACGCCCAAGGATGAGCAGAAGGCCCGTCTGGATGAGAGTGCACGCACCATCGACCTGCTCAATGCGCAGTTTCAGGTCAGCCAGGCGGAGGTGAACCTGCTACGGCAGACCGGACGGCTGGACGATTGGCTGAAGACCATATCTGCGATGCCGGAGAGCGTCACCGCATCTCCTGTAACACACTGATTGCGCTAGTGCTTGCGCGCCAGAATTCAGCATGCGGCACAGCGCTGCGCTGCCCGGCGTATCGTGCACCGGCGAGCACCGCGCAATCAACGCCATCGATGACAAAGTGGTAAACTGAAGCTATTATTATGCCCCTTAAAACTCTCCTACTAAACCCGCCTTCCTTTGAAAACTTCGACGGTGGTGCCAGCTCGCGCTGGCCCGCGACCCGTGAGATCGAGTCCTACTGGTATCCGGTGTGGCTCGCCTATCCGGCTGGGATGCTCGAAGGCTCCAAGCTGCTCGATGCACCGCCCCACCATGTGAGCGCGGAGGAGACCATTGAGATCGCGAAGGGCTTTGAGTTTCTCGTGCTGTTTACCTCGACGGTGGGCTGGTCGGGCGATCATGCGCTGGCACGCGCGATCAAGAAAGCGAATCCCACAATCAAGATTGCCTTTGTCGGGCCGCCAGTGACGACGGACCCCGACCGCGCGCTGAATGAGTGCGAAGTGCTCGACTTTGTTTGCCGCCGCGAGTTTGACTTTTCCGTCGTGGAATTTGCAAATGGCAAACCTCTGAACGAGATCCTTGGCATCAGCTATAAGGATGCGAACGGCGTAATTCAGCACAACCCGGACCGTCCGCAGGTGGAAGATCTGGACGCGATGCCGTGGGCAACAAAGATCTATGCGCGCGATATGGACGTAACGCGCTACAACGTGCCGTTCCTGCTGCATCCTTACGTTTCTCTGTACTCGACGCGCGGCTGTCCTGCGCAGTGCACGTTCTGCCTGTGGCCACAGACGCTGAGCGGCCACGCCTGGCGTAAACGGTCGACCGATGATGTTGCCGCCGAGATGGCGTGGGCGAAGCAGAACTTCCCGCATGTGAAAGAATTCTTCTTCGATGACGACACGTTCAACATCCAGAAGGTGAGAACCATCGAGCTATGCGAGAAGCTGAAGCCGCTGGGCATCACCTGGAGCTGCACTTCGCGCGTGACGACCGACCACGATACGCTGAAGGCGATGAAGGAAGCTGGTTGCCGTCTGCTGATTGTGGGCTTCGAGTCAGGCGATCCGCAGATTCTGAAGAACATCAAGAAGGGCGCGACGGTTGAGCGGGCGCGCGAATTCGTCAAGGACTGCCACGACCTCGGGCTGATCATCCATGCCGACTTCATCCTCGGGCTGCCGGGTGAGACCAAGGAGTCGATCCGCAACACGATCAACTTTGCCAAAACGCTGGACTGCGAGACGATCCAGGTGTCGGTTGCGCATGCGTACCCAGGGACCGAGTTCTACGACTATGCCAAGCGAAATGACTTCATCACAAACGAGAGCATGGAGGATGGCGGCGGTCATCAGATGGCGCACATCGAATATCCAGGGCTACCGACCGAGTACGTGATGGAGATGGTGCACAAGTTCTACGACGAGTACTACTTCCGTCCCAAGGCGGCGTTTCGCGTCGTGTGGAAGGCCGTTGTTAACCGGGACGTGCCGCGGCTTTATGTCGAGGCCAAGGCCTTCATGAAGCTGCGCTCACAGCGCAATAAGGCCTCCCGCGCCAAGAAGGAAGAGAACGCGCTCAAGCAGCAGGAGAGCACGGGTGTGAACGCGTAGTTTTGAGTCCACAACATATGCCTCTAAAACCAAGGCGGTCGGCAGTTCCCTGCCGGCCGTTTGCTTTCGTGAAGGGAAATTGGGCCTGGTGAAACATACACTCACGCCATCGCGCTATCTCGTTCTGCTGGCTGTGATGTTGACAGCTTCCATCGGCGACACGATGTTATCGCATGGGATGACTCAGGTGGGGCAGGTCGATCTGCATCATCTTGGACTACTGTTTAGCGCGCTGCGAAATGTTTGGGTAATCGGCGGGATCTTGCTGCTGATTGGATTCTTTGCCAGCTATCTCTCGGCGCTGAGCTGGGCTGACCTGACCTTTGTAATGCCGGCGACGGCGTTTGGATATGTGGTGGTTGCGTTTCTCAGCCGCTTCTGGCTGCACGAGCATCTGTCCCTCTATCGCTGGGCGGGAATTACGATGATCGTATGCGCTGTGGGGTTTGTGGCGAATGGACCTTCCCGGACTGAGCATGAGGCCACAGAATTGGAACTCATGGACGCGGGGGTGGGGCGTTGATCGCGACCACTCTGCGTACCTGGAGTTGCATTCTCATGGTCGCGGCGCTAGCGGTGACGGGAGAAGTCCTGACCGCGGGCGCCATGCGCCGTATCGGCGACCTCGATGTGATTCGCGAGCGCAGCGGGCTTGGCGGGGCGATCAAGGCCGTGTTGCGCAGCCCGATGTTCATCGTGGGCGCGCTGGCGATGGCGGTCAACTTCTTTGCGCTGCTGTTCACGCTGAGCGTTGTGGACGTATCGCTGGCTGCACCGGCGACCGCGTCCTTGACCTACATCGGGAATGCAGTTGCGGCAAAGATCTTTCTGCGCGAGAACGTGGATAAGCGGCGGTGGCTGGCGGCGACGTTCGTTGTGGTGGGTGTGATTCTGCTCGCGCACTAGAGCATTTCCCCTGAGGGTGTGCATCGAAGCCACAGGTCTCAACGCCGTTTTTCTTCAGGAAAAACGGCACTCTTATGCTCATCCAGATCACAGTAACAGGGAAAATGCTCTAACGGCTGAGCAGTCTCATCAGGCCAGCGGCGGGGAGATCAGGCGAGAGGAAGCTGGCTGAATTCCCTGTTCCGCGGGCGATGGCCTCCGCTGCTAGGCGACCGCTGCGGACTGCGCCTTCCATCGTGGAGGGCCATCCCGTAAGAGTCCAATCGCCAGCGAGATAGAGGTTGCCGCCAGGGGCGTCGGAGGCGGGGCGAAAGCGGTCAAGCCCGGGCAGGACCGAGAAGGTCGCACGGGCTTCTTTGAGGACTCCAGATTTGAGGACAGTGCCCTCGCGGACCACTGGAAAGAAGCGCGCGAGCTCATCGATAGCTGCGGTGAGGATCTGCTCGCGGGTTTTATGAACTTCGGCAAAGGAAGCGCTGATGACGAGCTCCAGATATTGGCCGGGCTGAGCGACGGAGCTGGCTTCAAAGCGCCGGATACGGGATTTGTTGAACATCCACTGGATGCGCGTGTCGAGTAAGGCCGCATGGTCGAGATCGGTGATGGCCTGATCGAACCAGAGGTGGATGGTCGTAATCGGTGCGTGGGAGAATTTGTCCATCGCGGGCAGAACGCGCTGGCGTTGCGGCGAGTCTTCAGGGAGCGTGGCGAGGAGGCGGGCGGTCTGCTCGAAGGGTAGCGCGAGTAGCAGGCTGGGCGCGCGGTGGATGGAGCCGTCGGAGGCTGTTGCTTGCCAGAGGCCCCGTGGTGCGTGCTCGATGCCTGCTATCGAGGCTATCGAGCCGATGCTGGTGCGGAGATGGAGTGCAGTTCCCTGCTGCTCTGCGGCCTGTGCGACGGCGGTGTAGAACTCCGAGAGTGGCTGGGCAGGAATGCCAAGGCGGCCGCCCTCTGCGGATTTCATGAAGGACTCGTGGAAGACCTGGCCGGCGTAACGGGTCGAGCAGCGGTCGAAGGATTCGTTGAGCGTGCCGACGATGACCGGCTCCCAGAAGTGGCGGATGGCGCGATCAGTCTGCTTCGTCCGCTTGAGCCACGCGGAGAACGGCTCGTCGTCGGACGTGGGGTAGCCGCGGAGGAAGTCGAGGAGGCCCAGTGTGATGCGCGACTTGTCGGCAATGGAGAGCATGGACGCGCGCAGGAAGCTGAGCGAGGAGTGGCCGGGGGATGGGAGAGGGCTTGGGCCAATGTCGCTGCGGCGCGTGGGCCTGTTTGCGGTGCCTGGCTCGAGGAAGGTAATGCTGTCGTACCAGCGGATATGGCGGTCCGCGCCGGAGAGTCTGCACAGGTCGATAAGGTTGGTGCAGCAGCCGAGCAGAACGTGCTGGGAGTCGATGACTTCGTCGAGCGCAGGATGTGGGTAGGAGTAGGCGCGACCGCCGACGTAGGGTTTGCGCTCGAGTAGCGAGACGTTTGCGCCTGCGCCAGAGAGGGCGACGGCGGCGGCAAGGCCGGCGAGTCCGGCTCCGATGATCAGGACGTCCGGGGTTTCACTCAAGCGCGACCTCTCTCATAGATAGACTTGATGACGCCCTTCGCAAAGACTGCGAGCTTCCGGTAGGTTGGGACCGAAACTCGCGAGGTGAACACCTTGGAGGGATCAGAAGCAATTCGCTCTAGAAGCTCGTGATAGATGGTGACGAGGACCTGCATTGCCGAACGGGAGTCGGCGTCGACCAACGGGATCAGCTCATCAGCAGCCTTGTAGTACTCCTGTGCGCGCTGCAGTTCAAGCTGCATCAGGTCAAGGACCTCACGAGATACGCCGGAGGCTTTGGCCGCGAGCGAGAGCGATTCCAAATCGGCTCCGGTGCGCTTTATGTCATCGAGCGGGAGATAGACTCGGCCTCTGGCGGCGTCTTCGCCAATGTCGCGAAGGATGTTCGTCAGCTGGAAGGCGATGCCGGTGTGCTCTGCAAGCAGCTCGGCGCGCTTGTCGGTGTAACCGAAGATGCGTATGCAGACAAGCCCAACGACGGACGCAACCAAATAGCAGTAGTCATAGAGCGCATCGAAGCTCTCATAGACCTGGTACGTCTCCGCGCTCAAGCCTTCAGGCCGTATCGTCATCTCTCTAACGCCCGGTTGAGTCTCCTGAAGGTCCATGGTGGTGCCTGCGACGAGCTGTTCGAGCAGTTCATCGGAGATAGCGAAGCGCTCCTGCGTATCGTTCAACGCGATGAAGATGGGATCGTCCGTGGGCGACGTGCGCGAGGCGCGCCACGCAGCTGTCCACCTGTCCATGGCGTCGCGGCGGGCGTCGATGGAGAGGCCCTCATCATCGGCGAGGTCGTCGGCCTTGCGCATGAAGGCGTAGACCACGCACATCGCATCGGATTTGTGCTGCGGGAGCACGCGGAAGGAGTAGTAGAAGTTCTTGGCCTCGCGCTTGGCGATTGCACGACAAGCTTCGTAGGCTGCAGATAGCTCCGGAGATCGTGCGCCGGTCATGCGGGGCGGTCCTTGCGTGGAGCCCGCGATGGCAAGAGTATTGAGCCGAGCTTCCCGAGGAATGCGCCGCCGAGCAGGCGCAGCTTCGCAACCTTGGTGACGACGGGGCGGGAACGCAGGGTGTCATAGTCCTGCGCGGCGATGGCATCCAGGATGGCGTAGCCGCCGTTGACGAAGAGCTGGAGCGTCGAGGCGAGGTCTGGGGAGACGAGATCGGTGATGCGCTGGCCTCGCGTGAGGCGGGCGCGGGCGTCGGTAACGAGAAACTCCATCATGGCGCGGACGTTGGCATCAAAGCGACGCGCGATGAGTTGTTCATCGGTGACGCCGAACCGCTGCATGGCATCGGCAGGGATATAACGGCGACCGCGGGCGCGATCTTCGACGACGTCCTGATAAAAATTGGCCAGCTGCAGGCCGGTGCAGATGTCGTCGGAGAGTTGCATCAACTCTTCAGAGCGGTAGCCGCTGACGAGAAGGACGAGCCGACCGACGGGGTTGGCAGAGTAGCCCGAGTAATGCTCGAGGGTAGCGAGCGATTCATGGTGGGTGTAGACCTGGTCCTGCTCAAATGCCGAGATCAGGTCGTCGAAGGGCTGGATAGGTAGATCGCACTCAACGATCGTCGGTTGCAGGGCAACGAAGACCGGGTGGCGCGAGAGTTCAGGGTGAGCAAAACACTGCTGCAGCATGGCGCGCCATTCGGCGAGCAGGCGTGTGGCTGTCGCCGTGTCTGCGACCTCATCACCGAGGTCGTCGGAGGTGCGGCAGAAGGCGTAGACACTGTAGAAATGCGGGCGCAGCGCTGCGGGAAGGAAGAACGTAGCAACGTGGAAGTTCTCGTAGTGCGTGGTCGCAAGGGTCTTGCACCATGCCCGGGCCTCGGCGAGCGACGGACGAGCGGAGGGGGTGAGGTAGAGTTTGGGTGCACCGAGAAGGTGGTCATCTGCCGCTGCGGGCATCGCGTTCGCGAGGGCGCTCATGCGTGCTCCTCGATCGCCTCGACCAACTTTAGTTGGGCTTGCGAGGCTGGAGCGTGTGGGAAGATGGCGGTTTTGATCTCGGGAGCAATGCCATCGGCGGGGCGTGTGAGCATGCGCCTGAAGACCTCCGGGAGCTCTTCGATGGTGGCCGTACCGGTAAGGAAGTCCTGGCAGCGGAAGCGTCCTGAGGCGAGAAGTTCGAAGGCCCGACGCGCTGTTGCGGGCGTGTGGTGGAAGCTGGCCTTCAGCGTCAGGTCCGAGTAGTGAATGAGGTTGGTGTCGAGGGAGACGCTCGTACCGCTGGGGGGGCCACCGAACAGGTTGACGAGACCGCCCTTGCGCGCCATCTGCACGGCCCACTGCCAGGCTTCGGGGGTAGCAACCGCTTCGAAGACAATGTCCGCGCCACGGCCCTCAGGGGTAAGGGCGCGAGCTGCGGCGATCGGATCGGCGACGTCGGCGATGCGGACGACTTGTTCGGCCCCGAAGTGTCGCGCGGTCGCGACCTGGTCTTTGCGCTTGACGACGGCAATGACGTGGAGACCTTGCAGTGAAGCCGCGTGGATGAAGAGCAGGCCGATAGGGCCAGCGCCGAGGACGATGGCCGTCTGCCCGGCGCGGGCGTTGGACTCTTCCAGACCGCGAATTACGCAGGCCAGGGGCTCGGTGAGCGCGGCGTGCTCAAAAGCCATCGCTGCGGGAATCCGCAGGGTATTCTTTTGGACAATGCGAGCCGGGATACGGATAAACTCGGCGTATGCGCCGTTATTGAAGAGCAGATCGTCGCAAAGGTTCTGCTGGTTGTTCCGGCAGAAGAAACACTCGTCGCAGGGCGCGGAGTTGAGTGGGACGACCCGGTCGCCGATCGCGAAGGCAGTAACGCCGTCGCCAACCTGCTCCACGGTTCCAGCGAGCTCATGGCCGAAGAGTCCGTCGGGGGTGAGCATCTTCGCGTGGTAGCCGCGGCGGTAGACTTTCAGATCGGTGCCGCAGGTAAGGGCGGCGCCAACGCGCAGAACCAGCTCGCCGGGGCCAGACACCGGCAGCGGCACGTCCTCAATACGGAGGTCTTCCTTCCCGCGAAGAACGGCGGCTCTCATCCTCCGGCCAACGGTCTGATTTGCTGCTTGGGCCATCTCTCTATTTTCTCATCCCGGGGACTCTATGAACGAGACTATCGAGAATGCGACCCGGAGTGGGGCCACCCGCATCTGATACCCTGAGCGAAGCGCGAACGCATGAAATTTGTCTCTCCAGAAGCCTACGCCAAGACCATCGTTGCTTCCATGCAGGAGTACTCCCTGCTCTGCGCGCGCGCGGTCAGTAATATCTTCTCGCGGCCGCGGTACATTGCCGACGTCTTCACGCAGATGGACTCCATCGGCGTTGGATCGCTGCCGATCGTAGTGCTTACAGGCTTCTTCACCGGGTGCGTGCTGGCGCTGCAGTCCGCCACAGCACTTAAAGAGTTTGGCGCGGTCAACATGACCGGCCGGCTGGTGACTCTTTCGATGGTGAAGGAGCTGGGTCCGGTGCTGACTGGGTTGATGGTCTCCGGGCGCAATGCTTCGGGCATGGCCAGCGAGCTGGGCTCGATGAAGGTCTCCGAACAGATCGACGCGATGCGCGCGCTGGGAACCGATCCGGTTCGCAAGCTGGTGACGCCGAGGCTAGTGGCGACCGTGGTGATGCTCTTCTTTCTGACCATCATCTCCGACGCCTGCGGCATCGGCGGCGGCGCGCTGGTGTCTGTCACCTTGCTAAAGCTGAACGCAGGAGCGTTCTTCCACACGGGCTACATGTCCTTGTGGCACGGCGATATTGTGGAGGGCCTGACCAAGCCGCTGTTTTCTGGGTTCATCATCGCGACCATCGGTTGCTATTACGGGTTGAAGACGACGGGCGGAACGCGCGGTGTCGGGCGATCAACCACGCAGGCCGTGGTTGCATCCTCTGTGATCATCATTTTCGTAGATTTTCTCGTCACGCAGCTGATGATCGGGATTTTCGGAAGTTAGGCGATGGCTGAGACGCTCGTAGGTCCGCAAATATCGGAGTTTCTTGCGACTGGCCAACCCGTGGTTGCGTTCAAGAACGTATCGATCGGCTTCGACGGTCGCACGGTGCTTGATGAGGTTAGCTTCTCTGTGGCGCATGGCGAGACGCGCATCCTACTCGGCCCGGCAGGGGGCGGCAAGAGCGTTTTGATGAAGCTGGCGAATGGGCTGATCGAGCCAGACAGTGGAGAGATACGCATCTTTGGCCGCGCTCTGGGAGAGATCAGCCAGCGCGAGTTGTTTGAGATGCGCGCGCACATCGGGATGGTCTTTCAGGAGAGCGCCCTGTTTGACTCACTCAACGTCGAAGACAATGTTGCGTACCGTCTCGAGGAGGAGCATGTTGATCCCAAGGAGATACATGAACGCGTAGTTGAGGCGTTACGCTTTGTGGAGCTTGAGAAGGCGATCGACAAATTTCCATCGGAGCTGAGTGGAGGCATGCAACGGCGCGTCTCGATTGCGCGCGCGATTATCAGCCGGCCAGATCTGATTCTGTACGATTCACCGACCGGCGGTCTCGATCCGATTACCTCGGCTACTATCATCGAGCTGATCGTAAAGCAGCGCGACGTGTCGCATACCACCTGCCTGATGATAACGAACCGCCTGCAGAACGCCTTTACGCTGGCGACCCACCGGTACAATCTTCAGAAAAACTGCATGGAGCGCATCCCCAACGGCGGCATCGACCCAAGCACCAAGTTCCTGGTGCTCCATGAGGGCCGGATCATCTTTGACGGAACGACGCTGGAACTGACCCATACCCAGGATCCCTGGCTCAGGGAATATCTCGAGTAGCAACGCTCGTTTACGCTCCTACCGCAATGGTGCGGTGGAAGAGATCAAGCGCCAGGCCGAACATCGAGCGCGCGAGATCGGGGTCGTAGCGTACACCTTCGTCGCGCAGGAAGGCGTGAGCGCCGTTCACCTCGTGCCAGTTGAGTCTGGTTCCAACCTCATTGAGTCGTTCGAGGACCTTCATCCGGCCTGCGGTGGGAATGTGCGGGTCCTGACGGCCCCATACCATCAGCAGCTCGCCCTTGATCTCGGCTGCTCGCGCCATGGAGTTATCGTGCATGCCCTCGCCGAGGCCGCCCTTATGAATGTCCGTCGCATAGAAGCACACTGCGCCGAGGACCCCTGGGTTCATGGCAGCACGAAAAGCCAGGTGGCCGCCCATGCAGATGCCCATCACACCGAGACGGCCTGTGCAGTCTGCGCGCGCAGCCAGGTGCGCGAGGACGGCCCGGGCGTCGTCATCATAGGCCTGCACGGGCTTTGTGGTCTTGAGCGTATTGCCGCGGTCTGAACCGGCTTGATCGTACTGGAGCACGGAGCCGGCGGGCTCATACTCGTGGTAAACCTCGGGGACAGCAACGACGTAGCCGTGGCCGGCGAGTTGGACCGCGGTGCGATGGATCGGTGCTGTGACCTGAAAGATCTCGGAGAAGAGTTGAATCCCGGGGTAGCGGCCGGGCGCGGCTGGACGCACAATGTGGGTCCGCATGGCGCCGGTGGGGGTTGCGATGTCGACATACTCCGTATCAATGACGATCATAGTTCTCTCCGTGAATGCTTAATTCAACCGGCCAAGTCTACTCTTTCGGAATTATGTAACGATGCTCGACCAACCAGTACACTCCAAAGAGTCTCATATAGCTGACATTTCAGGAGGGACGGGATGGCCGACGATCGAACCTACACCACAGACCAGATCGCAACCGCAGCTCGCGAGCTTCGCGAGGCCGCGGGCGCCAATGAGGAACTATTTACTGTCGCCCAGGTAATCGCTATGCTCGATCACGAGATTCAAATCCTGCGCGAACGCGGTTTCACGGATGAGCGCATCGCTGGCCTCTTCACTGGTTTCGATATCGACGTGACGGCTGAGCAGATTGCGCGGCATGCCCCGCCTAAGCTCTGATGGCTGGTTTAACCCGATTCAGATACACCCATGCGCACAACAACGCAGGTGATGTTGTCGAATCCACCACGCTGATTGGCTAGCTCGATGAGGAGTGCGCAGGCTTCCTCGGCGTTGTGCGTTGAAGACAGGACTCCTCCGAGGTCCAAAGTCGACAGATGGCGCGTCAGGCCATCGGAGGTAAGCAGCAGTGTATCTCCCGGCTGCACGGTCGCCTCATAGAGGTCTGGATGGACGTCCGCTTCGACACCAATGGCACGCGTAATTACCGACTGCATCGGTGAGGTCGCGGCCTCAGCGGCATCCATCAAGCCCAGGCGAACCCGTTCCGCCACGAAGGAGTGGTCTTCGGTCAACTGGACAGCGTGGCCGTCGCGGACCAGGTAGGCGCGACTGTCGCCAACGTTGATGAGGGTCAGTCTATCGCCTGTCAGCCGCGCTCCGACAAGCGTCGACCCCATCCCGCGATAGCCAATATCCCATTCAGCCCGTGAGATCACCGCACGATTAGCGGCAGCGACGGCGCGACGTAGAGCGAGACGGGTAATTTCAGGACTGTTACGATTCGCTCGATTTTGCGCAGCTTCGATCTCCTGACGCGCGATTGCCAGGAAGGTCTCCACCGCGATGTTACTGGCGATCTGCCCGCCGGCGGCTCCGCCCATGCCATCGCAGACAACATACAGGCCGAGCTCAGCGTTGGTGCCGAAGCTGTCCTGGTTATCGCTCCGCACAAGACCTGCATCGGTTCTCGCAGCAGCCTCTACTTTCAGCGCCAACCCATTGCTCCTCTGCCCCTGCACGCGAGTTTAAATGCCGCGACAAGCACGAGACAGTATAGCTGCGACTTTCAGTTCCCGGTGCAATACGCTCCCGCGCCTAATTGGAATTCGTCGCAAGCACCGGCCACCGGCTGCTCGCCCATCTCGCACGCCGTCCAGAACGGCTGGGCTACATCGAGCCGCAGGCGGCGTCACCACCGCCGTAGCCTCCCCGCTGTCCTCGCATCGCCGCTGGCTATCGGCAATCCAGCCGACGGTCCCGCGGCAGCCAGGATGCCTTCGTGGGGGCGTTGAACAGCAGCGAGAAAACCACCAGCCCGATGGCAATAGCTCAACGGCGAGCACCACGCGGAAGAGCACTTCACGGGAAGTTGGTGTTCAGCCAGTCCCGGTCCACTTTCTGGTCCAAGAAGCGGTGCTGCATGATAGGCCGTCCTTGCAATCTGCGAGATGTCCGGCGGCAACCTTAATCGTCGCCGCCGTGCGGCTTACTTCGAGAGCGTGAAATCCGCTGTTGTATCTCCGGCTACCTTTACCGGGTTGGACTTGCTCTTGGCGCCTTCATTCCACGCAGTGACGGTATAGGTGCCATCCGGGACGTTCTCAATCTTGAATTCGCCTGATTTGTCCGTCATGGCAAAGTACGGTGTCGGAGAAACGATGAGGTACCCCGACATATCCGGATGAACATTGCACAGCAGGGGGATGATGCCGGGGTTGTCGAATTTGAAGGATTGCCGCTGACCCTGCGGCCAGGTGCCCAGGTTGTGCCCAAGCTTCTTGTTGCCACTGACGGAGGGCCAGAAGACGTTATGTTGTACGCTGTCGCTGTTGAGGAATTCGACCGTCGTCCCCTGCTGGATGGCCATGATGTGCGGCACGAACATCAAGCCCTTCTGGTCCATCGTGACGTGCTGGGCAGGCGCAGGAAATGTCTTGCCAGCGATGGCTTCCACATACACGACAGATTCTCCCTTGACGCCGGAAACCTTGCCGTGAATCGTGCCAGCGAAGGCCGCCGTGCTGCATGCTGTGAGGATGGTGAGTGCTACCAGAGCGATGTGTTTCATGTTGTCTCCTGTTGGTGAAAGATGAAGGATTCTGCAAGCTGCGCGAGTCGTCGTTCAAGCCAGCATCAAAAGACGAACCGCGCCAGTAAATAAGCGGTGTTGTTATCGCTCGCGTTGCGCCCTGCGCCGTCGTAGTTGGTGGCTCCGCCGTTGAAGCGCGTGTAGCCGGTGTACTGAAAGGCCAGGTCGAGATTTTGCAGCGGCCAGTAGGACAGGGTTGCGATGTATCCAGCGCTTCTCGGATCACCATTGGCGCTCCCCGAGATCGCGGCTTGAGGGTACAAGAGGGGATCGACTGTTCCCGAGGTCGCGAACCATCCGAAGGCCCCTGAGTAACGATCCCCAATGTGATACTCCACATTGGCATTTCCCGTGTTCAGATGATGCGCACTCTGGTCTGCTGTGCCGGTTGCCACACTTGCCAGGAGTGAGGAAGTCTCCCGGATGTAGGTGCCGCGCACGGAGAGGACATCTTTCCTGCTGATGGTCAGGTCGTACTGAATATCCGGACCCCAGTCCGTATAGCTATCCTCCGGCCCGGTGACGGCTCCAGGCGTTGATGCCATATGCATGCCGTAGGCGCCGATTTCGAGATTGTCCTTTGCCCCATTCTGCTGCCATGCAACCCGCCAATACGGCGCCACGCCGCGTATATTGAAGGCGGCATTCTGTCCGGTTGTGGGCTGAGAACTTCCGAGATGGTCAGAGCGATAGATCGTTCCGACTACATACAGATGCTGGTTCCACATGCTATAAGCGCCTATTCCCGCCACGTCCTGCCCCAGCCGTCCGTCAATAATCGGTACGGCCGTGGGAACCGGAGCTGAATCAGGAGCGATGAAAGGATAGCCCCACGCCGGGGTGCTGTTCCAGAGGTCTTCCACGGTCGGGTTATTGTTCAGCGTAAGACCATACACCCACTCTTTGCCCGCTACTTGTTTCTTATTGGCATAGCGGATATCGGTGTTATCCATGCTGAAATGGTCGTTTTGCGCATCATAGGTCAGCTGGAGAAAGCTGCCGAGATGTTCGCCCCAGGCGCCTGCGAGGTAGATCGACACGTCCTGCGGAAATTCAAAGTTCCCGTCCTGCGTGCCAGGCTGGGGAGTTTTGGTACTTGTCAGCGAGGTCTCGAAAAAGGCACTCAGAGGCAGGGAAGCAAGAAGGTTGAGACCTGCGTAGCGTTTGCTGGATGCGGCGGCAATGATATCGCGGTTCTCTGCCCTATCTACATACCCCAGAAGCTTGAACTGCCGCCCCGCGGCATTCAACTCCGGGGGCGTGGTATGGCAGCCGCTGCACGGTAATCCGGTCTGGCGCGCATAACTGGGAAGCGCCATTGCACTGGGAGCTAATCCCCAGGAGGCAGCAAATAATGTAAACACACAAAGTGAGATATTACGTCTCATGATCCTTCTTTCCGACAAATGAAGAGTGCTGCCGCTACGAGAAGTGTGGTTCTCCGGCTGATATCCATGAAAGCGCTTCAGGTCTCTCCGAATCACAGATGGGAAATGGCATTGGAGCATTTTGCTGCCAGGCTAGCAAGAACGTATGCGACGGCCGTCACAGCTAATATCTTGGGCCATGTTCATAGTGCAAGCGGATTCAATGGACCGCGCACACGGTCATGGCAAAGACAGCAGGAAATGGGAGCCATATCGATGATCCACGGCTCACTCCAGATAGAGGGAAAGGCGTTCTGGGAGTCACCCTGCGAGCATGTCAAGCGGTTGCACTTGTTCGTCATGACGTTCGAACGCACAGGGCAAGGTGACCACCAGCCGCGCTCCCCCTTCCGGGCGGTTCGACGCGGTAACAACGCCACCGTGTGCGCGAACGACCGCTTCAACAAAGGCCAGGCCGAGCCCGTGACCGCTTGAGTCTCTTCCCTTCACTCGCTGCTCAAACATCTCGCGACCAGTTTCCTCAGTAAATCCAGGTCCATCATCTTCCAGTATCAGAGTTGCGACCTCCTCCTCGACGTGCAGTTGTATGAGGATGGTGCATGACGCCGGCAGGTGTTTTAGCTCATTATCGAGCAGGTTCGAAACGGCTCGATGAAGGAGCGCAGCATCGGCAAATACCTTAGCCGCACCTGCGCTACGCAGCTCTATGCGCAGACAACGCTCCGACATGCAGGGTTCATAAAGGTCGATCATGACACGGATCAGCTCGTCTAAGTCGATCTCAGAACGCGAGAGCCTGAGTGCGTCGGCCTTCGCCTCCGCCACGTCGAGTGAAGTGTTCAAAAACTCTGTGAGCCGGTCCAATTCATCGATCGCGGATACGATCATCGGCTCGGCCTGTTCGCTACGGATACCGGTTGAAAGAGATATCTCGAGCTTCCCACGGATTGCCGTCAGCGGACTTCGCAGATCGTGGGCCAGCGAATCCGTGATTGTATGTAGCTGGTGCACCGAACTCTCGATGCGATCCAACATGCGATTCAGAGTCCGTGCCAGATTGCCAACTTCGTCGTTGTATTGCGTCGTTGGAACTCGACTACTCAGGTCGGATTGACCGATTCTCGAAGCGGCCTCGGTAATCTCACGCACATGTCCCAGCATGCGTCTCGTTGCGTAGAAGACAATGGCAAAGCCGAACAGGACGATGAGTACACCCAAAGACAAAAAGCGAAGACGAAGATTTCTCAGCACTCGTAGCTCGTCTCTTTCTGAGAGCCCGAGGTAAATGAAGCTGCCATCGTCAATCCGAACAGATACCACGCGGAAGGGTATATCGAAACCCTTCACGCGCAGATGGAAAGGAACGTCCGGTACAACTTTGCTCGCGCGGATCGCATCCAGATTTGCTTGTCCGTTGCCTGCCCCAACCCATAGTCTTGGCGGACCACTTTTTTCAGCCTGAAGAAAGAAGACAGAATCATTTTCATTGCCCTCGGATCGCGATTTATTGGGAACTTCTTTGCTTGCCAGCTCCGCTACTTCACTGACAACGCGATCATAGAGACGATCTTTGGGTGTTCGCTCAGCGACATCTCCGAGCACCTCGATCTCGCCTGAGAGCCAGGCATCGCTGCGCCGTTGGATATCGTTTGCTACGAAGCGATGCAGCCCCGCGAAGACGAGCGACGTCCCAAAAGCAAACGCCAGCGTAGCCCAAAGCGAGATACGCCATGCACCACTCCGCAACCGCGTGTTATCGCTCTTTGAGGACATAACCTACACCTCGCAGCGTCTTGATAAGTGGCTCACGGCCTTCTGTATCAACCTTACCGCGCAGACGATAGATATGGACATCGACCACATTTGTATCCGGCTGAATGCGCATGCCCCACACCTCAGCCAGAAGCATCGAGCGCGTGACAACGCGACCGGCGTGCCGGCATAAATATTCCAATAAAACAAACTCTTGCGGACTAAGATTCAATAACTCGCCGCCACGCGATGCCCTGCGTTTCAGTAGGTCCAGTTCCAGATCGACGACGCGCAGAAAGGTTGGACTCGCGGTCGCCGCCACGTTTCTCCTGAGCAGGTTCCGCAGCCTGGCCAGCAGTTCTGCAAGTGCAAATGGCTTGGTTAGATAGTCATCGCCGCCCTGCTCAAGACCACGCACTCGGTCGTCGATCGAGCGCCGCGCCGAGAGGATCAAAACCGGGCTGCTGACGCCAAGATGGCGAAGCCGAAGGATAAGGTCGATACCATCCTGATCCGGCAGACCAAGATCGACGATCAACGCATCGTAGACCTTGGCCGATGCAAGGCTCTCAGCGGTCTTGCCGTCTCCCGCAACATCGACCTCATATCCGGCATCAGCGAGCGACGCCTTCAGAAAGTCCTGAATTTCGAGTTCATCTTCGACAAGCAGAAGCTCCATGACCCGATGGTAAGCCATCTGCCTCGTCGATGGCATCAAGCGTCATCTTCGATGAACAAATCGTCATCGTGATCTTTGGCCTTTAGGTGCTATCAATGACGAGACATGCGCGTCTCACCTAAACAGTCAGCGCATATTCCATGGCTTGGGTTGAGACTCACAATCCATTGTCTCGGAGGCTGCCAGGCTATTGCCGTTTCGAGGAGTCAGCGCGGAGCAACACATGAATGATGTGAATCAAAAGAACCTCAGAGACACTTTCACCGCCTATCTGCCGCTGCCGGCAGACACGGAGTCGCACCTCAAGGCGGCGCTGGAACGCGTGCTGCATAATCCCGGCAGCCTGGTTCGGCCCCAAATCGTCAGGAAGATGTTCGCAGCGTATGGCTTGCCCGCACAGCAGGCCACCGAGTTGGGAATCGCGCTGGAATACTTCCATACAGCCTCGCTACTGCTCGATGACCTCCCCTGCATGGATGACGCGATCGAACGTCGCAGCGCGCTTTGTATTCATATCGAGTTTGGCGAAGCCGAAGCAATTTTGGCCGCACTTGCCCTCGTCAACCGGGCGTACGGTCTCACGTGGAGGGCTGTCTCAGGCTGCGGGCAGGGTCGTGAGGCACACGCACTCGCTTATATCGAGCAGTATCTCGGCGTAGGGGGACTGCTGAATGGTCAGAGCATGGACTTGAATTACCCGTCACTCAGCCGCGATCACAAGACGACCGAACAGACTGCCATGGGGAAGACGGTCTCGCTGATCCGGCTCACACTCACCCTGCCGGGCATCCTGGGCGATGCTTCGGCCGCCGAGTTACAACTCCTCGAGCGCGTCGCAATCTGCTGGGGCCTCAGCTATCAGATCGTCGATGATCTGAAAGACGTGCTGCAGAGTCCTGCTGAGAGCGGCAAGACGGTCTCTCGCGATATTTCTCTGGGACGTCCGAATATTGCACTAGCTATTGGCATAGCCGATGCTGTTGAGCGACTTACACGTCTCATCAGCATTGGCGACTGGATGCTGCGGCGTCTCGTTGGCCTGCGACCAGGAGTCGCATTCCTACAGGATCTACGTGGCCAATTGAACCAGGAGGCCGCTGAAATGATCGCCAATGCCTGCGAGAGCTCCGTTCAAGGAGCAGCATGATTTTCCTCAAGCTGATCTTCACCAATCTACTGCGGCACCGCATCCGTTCACTGATCAGCATCGCCGGCATCGCCTTCAGTGTCGCTGCAATGCTCACCATCGTAACTATCTTGCAGGGTGCCGTCGGCATGTTCTCCGGCATTCTTTCCAGCGACAGCGAGATCATCGTCTTCGAGCGCAATGTCTCTGACCTTTTCTTCAGCAATGTCCCCGCAGACGCAGTAGCGGAGATAGCATCCTGGCCCATCGTCCAGCACGCAGACCCCGTTCTCTTTGGCATCGTCTCCAGTTCCGACCACCCGATCATCACCTGCTTTGGCATTACGCCCTCGGACGCACGCCTGCGCAAGGCCACGTGGCTCACGGGTGACAGCGCAAACTTCGCCAAACACAGCGATGACGTGGTATTGGGCGAACGCGCGGCAGAGTTTCTGCATGCGACTCTGGGCAACTTTGTTGCCATCGGTCACGGCACCTTCCATGTCATCGGCATCGTGAAGACGGCCAATGGCTTTGAAGACGGCGGTGTCTTCATGCCCCTCAGCTCCGCGCAGAGTTTCTTTCACAAGGAGGGTTCATCCTCAGTGATCACCATCAAGTTGCATGACAAGAAAGATGCAGCAGAGTTCAAGAGCATGGTGAAGGCGAAATTTCCGACCCTGATAGGTCTCGAAGACGAAGAGTTCACTCGCTCCTATTCGCAATTCAAAATTCTCAAGGCGACAGCCTGGGCTGTCGGAGGCTGCGGGCTCCTGCTTGGCGGCCTCGGCGTTGCCAACACGATGATTATGTCGGTCTTCACGCGCATCCGCGAGATTGCAATCCTGCGCGTCAGCGGTTTTTCAAACCTGCAGATTGCCGGCATGATCTTTGGCGAGTCTGCTCTCGTCTCAGTCCTCGGCGCCGTATCAGGCTTGTTGATAGGCTCCGCCTTTCTCTTCACCCTCAAGCTCGTTCCCGCGCTCCACGGGTACGTCGATGTCACAATCCAGGCAGTCGTTGTGCTTATCGTGATTGTTCTGGCGCTGCTGACCGGCGTTGCGGGAGCGCTTTACCCGGCCATCTACGCTATGCGTATTCGCGCGGTGGAGGCGCTACGCTTCGAATGACAACCTCGATTCAAGAAGAATCCAGCCAGACACGCCTTGTCCTGCGCGCTACCGATGTTTGGAAGAGCTACGATGATGGCGCCATCAGCGTATTGAAGGGCGTCAACTTTGAAGCAATCCAAGGCCAGACCGTCGCGCTATGCGGCCCATCAGGCTGTGGCAAAAGTACGCTGTTGCACCTTCTTGGAGGGCTTGATGAACCCGACCGCGGCCACATATCGGTCAATGGCGTCGAGCTCCATCGCCATCGCAGTCGATTGCATCTGCTGCGCCATGAGATTGGCTTCGTCTTCCAGATGCACAACCTCATTCCCGATCTCACGCTCGAAGAAAACTGTCTGATTCCCACGGTGGCCGCGGGCGTCGACCGCCAAACAGCTCGTGCCCGTCTAAAGCTGCTCACCGATAGTACCGGTCTAAGTCACCGTCTCCACAACCGGATTCAGAAGCTCTCCGGCGGAGAGCGCCAGCGCACAGCACTATGCCGCGCTCTGATGAACAGCCCGCGCATCCTGCTCGCCGACGAGCCCACCGGCTCCCTCGACGAGGGCACCAGCACGACCGTCTTTCAACTACTTCTCGATATCGCCGCAACCGAAGGTGTAACCCTGGTGATGGCAACGCACGACCGTGCGCTCGCCGAACAATGCGACCGACTCGTCGAGATGCATGATGGGAGGATTCGTGAGCCTGAGTCTATCTAGCGCCGTCACATTCGCACCGCCTCAGGACCCTGCGGTCGAGCGGCCGCTCAATGCTCCAGAACTCAATGCTCCACGAATTACCACATCCAGCGCACCCCAGGTCTTCGCCTTCGCCGCGTGGCATAGCCTCGCATGGCTTGTCTTCGCCAATGCAATCGGCGTGCTTCTCGCAGCAATGCTCCTTATCCCCAGCCTCAATGGCTTATTCGACGCCTGGACCTACGGTCGCTGGATGCCGGTTCACCTGAACCTGCAGCTTTACGGCTGGAGTAGTTTGCCGTTGCTCGCCTTTCTCTTCAAGGTGTACGCAGTCGATCGCGAGCCAGTTGCGGCCTGGAGTCGCCCGGTTCTCTGGGTTTGGTCTTCGGCACTGGCCATCGGCTCAGTCACGTGGATCACCGGCCACTCCAGCGGCAAACTGTTTCTCGATTGGACTGGATACTCCCGAGTGCTCTTCCCGCTCGCGATCCTGGCCACCTGGATGCTACTGGCCTACGCGCTCATCCGTTCCTGGAATGGTCCTGAGTACGCATCACCCCTGGCCCGCGCCGGAAAGATCATCGGGCTTGCCCTTCTGTTTGCTGTCCCGCTCCTTCTATACATCTCTGCCAGCCCCACCCTCTATCCGCCGATCAATCCCGACACGGGCGGTCCCACCGGAGCCAGCCAGCTTGAATCCACGCTCGTCACCATCGCGATCCTGCTAGTGCTTCCCTTCGGTCTCACGCGGCGTAAAGCCACTCGCTCATGGCCGCTCACCGTCTCCTGGACCGTCTTCTTCGCAGAGTCTATTCTTTGCCTCGGGCTCGGCCGAGCAGACGTGAGCCACCATCGCCCCACGCAATACATCAGCCTTGGCAGCCTGCTCGTGTGGATCCCGCTCATCCCCACCTACTTCGCCGCCTTCGAGTGGCACCCCAACACGCGGCGCTGGCGCATCGCCTTTCTGTGCTGGTGGTCGTTGCTCATTCCTACCGGCTGGGCTCTATTCCTGCCCGGCATACTAGACCACTTCAAGTTCACCGATGGACTCGTCGGCCATTCCCTGCTCTCCATGGCCGGCTTCGTCACCGCCCTCCTCATCTTCGTGATGGTCCAGCTGCTTGGCGAAGGCGGATGGATCTTCAATGGAACGTGGTCATTCTATGTTTGGAACCTGAGCGTCCTTGCCTACGTGCTGCTGATGTCTGTAGCCGGATGGCAAGAGGGTTCGCATCCTGCCTTCGCGATCGTCCCCGGCACCGCTCGCAACATCATCTATGCCTTGCGCTTACTGGTTGGCGTTTTAATGTTTATCGCCTCAGCAGATTGGCTGATCGATGCATCGAAGCTGCTTCGCGAGCCAGCCTACGCGCAAATCCCCAACGCCAGGAGCCAGATCCGATGAAGCGTCGCCTGCTCTTCGCCTACCAGATCCTCACCGGATTGTCCGACACCTCGACCGGACTTCTGCTGATCGCTGCACCTGCGCTGACGCTGCGTCTCATGCATCTGCACGCGGTCGCAGACACGCTTCCCTTCCTCTCCTACATCGGCGCCTTCGTGCTCTCCGTCGGCCTCGCGTGTCTCTACGGAGCTCTGCTCACCACGCGTCCAGTCTTCACGGCGAAGCTCGAAGCAGTCTGGCTGCTCACCGCAATCACGCGCGGCATCGTCGCCATCTTTGTCGTCTCAAAGGTCGCGACTGGCGCACTCGAAACAGGATGGGTCACCGTCGCTATCTCCGACGGCGCGTTGGCGCTCCTGCAGATCATCGGCCTCGCCCGAGGATGGTTGAGCGATGCCGCAGAGTAACCAACGCGTAGCTGGGTGGCGCGGTGTCTCGCTCGTCGCCATCACCTATGTCTACTTCCTGATCTTCGCGCAGTTCGCATTCCTCAAGCGCCTCACCGAACTCAGCATCGCTGACGCACATCTAAAGGCGGTCATGGCGGCGATGGCCTTCGGCGGCATTCTCTTCAGCCTGCTCACTCCGCGCACAAACCTTCTCCGCTCGCCACGACTCCGCCTACAGGCAGGTCTCGCGCTCTGTGCCGCGGCAGCTCTGCTTACGCTGCTTCCACTCGTCCTCCCCGCCAGCATCGCGGTTGCCTTCCTCATCGGCAGCGGGCTGGGCATCCTCACCGTCACCCTCGTCACGCACCTGCGTTCATGGCTGGGAACTGGGAGCCCTCTCCTCAAGGTCGGCATCGGCACCGGCCTCGGCTATCTCATCTGCAACTTCCCACCGCTCTTCACGGCCACACCAGCCGCGCAAGCGCTCACCGCTGCAGCGCTGTGTCTTGCGGCCATCGCGATCGCCTCAAAGACCACCCCGGACACTCCCCCCGAGGGCACGCCGGCCCTGCAATCGACGATCTCTTTTCCTCAAGTGCTGATCTGCTTCACCGCGCTCATCTGGCTCGACTCCGCCGCCTTCTTCATCATCCAGGGCACGCCCGCGCTCAAGGCCGGCACCTGGGAGGGCACAGCACATCTCTGGATCAACGGGCTCCTCCATCTCGTTGCCGCGGTGGCCAGCGCGTGGCTGCTGCGCCGCCGCGGACTCTCATCGACACTCTCGCTGGCTTTCCTTGCTCTGGCCTGCGCGTGCCTGCTCCTACTCGACCCACACTGTGTTCCAATCGCCTCGCTTTTTTATCCCATCGGCGTGTCGCTCTACTCGGTTGCACTGGTCGCCTACCCCTCCCTGCTCGCCCCAGCTTCCTCCACCGGCGAGCGCGGCCGCAAAGCCGGATGGATCTACGCTATTGGCGGGTGGTTCGGTTCCGCGATGGGTATCGGCATGGGGCAAAACCTCGGCCACATCCCACCGTTCTTCCTACTCTTGGCCGGCGCTCTCGTATTGACGCCACAAATCGCTGCCCTGCTCCGCAGCCGTCGGCGTGAGTTGATCGCAACCGCTGTTGTCCTCCTCGCAGCACTCGGCATCTGGCGCACAGTCGCTGCTCTCAGCCCCAAACCGCCTGTGCTCACACAGGTCGAGCGCGGTCGGCAGGTCTACATCTCCGAAGGCTGCATCAACTGCCACTCGCAGTACGTTCGTCCGAACACCGCCGACGTCCTGATGTGGGGGCCGGCGCAGACCATCGACGACCTCCGGAGCGAGCGCCCACCGCTCATCGGCAATCGCCGCCAGGGGCCGGACCTATCCGAGGTTGGCAGCCGCCGCTCACCATTGTGGTTCAAGGCCCATTTCTACGCGCCCTCACAGATCAACCACGCCTCGTTCATGCCCTCCTACGCCTACCTGTTTCGCAGCCAGCCGGGCACCCAAAACCAGGGCGCCGACCTCATCGCCTATCTCCAGAGCCTCCAGGATCAGGGCGTAGAGCACCTGCTCGTCGAACGTGCCTGGCATCCCTCCGCCGCGGATTTCGCTGGCGCGAGCGCAAAGCACGGGTCTCGACTCTTCACCACCTACTGTGCCACCTGCCACGCATCTGGCGGTCAAACGCGTGCAGCGTGGCGAAGCAGCTTTCGAAGACTCCCGCCAGACCTGTCCGTAGGTCCTCTGCAAGACCTATCCGCCGCTGACTCGCCCGATCAACGCAGAGATCGTCTCGCCCAGATCGTTAAGTTCGGAATACCCGGAACCGACATGGCGGGCCACGAATACCTCTCGGACAGAGACGTAGCTTCACTCAGTCTTTGGCTGCAGCAGACCATCGCACAGCCGCTTGCACCCTCAACCAACCCACTCTCTCCCGGAGAAACTCGATGAAGACGATCGCACGCTCGCTCCTTGTTACGCTTCCCCTGCTCTGCGCTACCGTTGCGTTAGCCCAGCACCAGGCCCTCACGCTCAACCCGGACTCCAGTGACGTGAAGTTCACGTTAGCCAGCAATCATGACACCACGAATGGCACATTCCATGTCGAAAAGGGCACCATCGACTTTGATCGCAACTCACTGAAGATGTCCGGATTGGTTGTTGTGGCGGCAGGCAGTGGCAACACCGGAAGTAGCGGCCGCGACAAGAAGATGACCACAGAAGTACTTGAGGCGGCGAAGTTTGCTGAGGTAACGTTTGTCCCCCAGAGCTATCAGGGCTCGATCGCACCCGCCGGCGACTCCACCATTCAGGTCACCGGAATCTTCACCCTCCACGGCACGGCCCATGACCTCACGGTTCCGATGCAAATTCACATCGAGGGAGCCAGGTGCACCGCGAAGACCCACTTCGAAGTTCCCTTTGTTGAATGGGGTCTAAAGGATCCGAGCTGGTTCGTTCTCAAAGTGGCCAAACAGGCCGACGTCGACCTCTCACTGGTTGGATCCCTTTCGCCGGCCAGCTAAGACTGCTGGCACGATTCAGCAACGAAACAGGAAACGAGCCCGTAGCCGTCGCATCCACCTGCCGCGCCTGCCGCGGATGGGCATAACCCCGACCGGGGACAACTTCCACGGTTGAAGCGCTGAATCGAGCAACGTCTGACGATAGCTGATCAGGAGTGGGCGATGGACTTCAGCGTCGATGGCTTGGCGACGGGAAGGATGGTGCGCATCCTGAGCGTGGTGGATGCGTACACACGCGAGTGCCTGGCGCTGGAGGCAACACCAGCCTCAGCAGTGGCCGCGTAACGCGGGTGCTGGAGCGGCTGATCGGCGAGCGTAGTAGGCCAGAGGCGGTGCGCTCGGACAACGGTCCTGAGTTCACCTCCCTCCCTATGCTGGCTTGGTCGGAGGACTGGGAGGTCGGTCTGGTCTACATCCAGCCGGGCTGACCGATGCCAAACTCTGCTGCTTCATCGCCCCTCACCCCTGACCATAAGTCTTAATCAATCAGGGTGTGGACGGTGGACTTATGCAGAGATTCCTTAGATCCCAGTCATAACAGCAGATCCCTATTTTGGTAGGTGGCACGTGTCACCTGTCAGTAACACTTATGTGTTTGCATAGTGCTTCGTCTTTTTTTTATGAAACACAAGTATTCAAATCTAACGTTTCGAGGCATTCTCCCATGCAACGATTTATGGTCTATGGATTTTGGTGCAGTTTCGTATTGTTGTGCCTTCTGGGGTCCAACCAAGCAGGATTCGCGCAGTCTACCGGCAGCATTCAGGGACTCGTGCGTGATGTTTCTGGAGCGGTCGTTCCTCATGCCAGGGTCCAGGTAAATAAAATAGAAACAGGATTGGTGCGCGAGTCGGAGACCGACGGCGCGGGCGTGTATGTTGTCCCCTCACTGCCTCCTGGGCGTTACGTTGTGACAGTTAGCGCAACAGGAATGGCGCAGGTCCGCGAAGAGAACGTCGATGTGACGGTCGGTCGCAATTTTCCTCTAAACTTCGATTTGAAAGTTAGCAGCGCGCAGCAAACGGTGAACGTAAACGCTGCATTACAGGTCGCGCTCGAAACAACATCGCAGACCCAGAGCCAGACGCTGGATCAGAGGACAGTGCAGGATCTCCCACTGAACGGTCGGCACTTCATCGATCTGTTTCCGACGGTTGCCGGATCGCCAACCCCACCTCAGAACGGCAGCTTGACGGCGCCGACCCGGGGAACGGGCGCTAGTGGATTCAACTCTGCCGGATACCGCGAAGATATGAGCAACCTGATGATCAACGGTATTACACATACGGACCTGCAACAAAACCAGATTGCCTTCCAGCCGACAATCAACATTGTGAGCGAGATGCAGGTGATGAATTCCACACCGAGCGCCGAGTTTGGAAGAAGCAGTGGAACGATTGTGAATGTTGCTACACGTGCAGGAACGAACGCCTTTCATGGCGAGGCGTATGAGTTTGTGCGGAACACGGTATTTGATGCTCGCAACTTCTTCAATCCGGTTTCGGTGGCGGCGTCGCCCTTCAAGCGAAATCAGTTCGGTGGCGATTTCGGCGGCCCTATCTGGCGCAATCACACCTTCTTTTTTGTGACCTATGAGGGTCTGCGGCAAAGGCAGGGCGTGACGATCAACAGTGGTGTGTTGACGGCCGCGCAGCGCACATCAACCGATCCAGCAGTGATGATGCTGATTCCGCTGATTCCGCAGGCGAACAATGCGACGGGAACGGCCTTCATTGGGTCGGCCTCGGCCCCGGTTAACATCAATCAATGGTCGACAAACATCAGCCATAGTTTCAACGCAGCAGACTCGATTAGCGGATTCTATGTGTTCCAGACGGATAAGCGGAACGAGCCTGTTTTGCAGGGGGATACTGTGCCCGGTTTTGGCGATCAGCGATACTTCCGGCGGCAGTTCATCTCGCTGAACGAGACCCATATTTTCAATACGCAGATAGTGAATGAAGTGCGATCTGGTATCAGCCGGTTGCGTCCGGATTATCTTCCGTACTTCCAGGCAAACCCTGCTTCTTACGGGATCAATAACGGCATTAACCTGCCCGTAGGATTACCCCAGATCACGATTAGCTCGATTGCGCTGACAATTGGCGGGCCATCCGCTTATCCGCAGTACCGCGGCGATACAACGGCTGTATTGTCGGATACGCTGAGCATCCTGAAGGGCAGGAACTATATTCGTGTCGGGGGAGAGTACCGGAAGTTTATCTCGTCCAACAACACCGGGAATACGGGGAGCTTCACGTTTGCGTCGCCGACGACGTTCCTCGAGGACGAGGCGAATGCCTTCAAGGTGACACCGCAGGAATCTATATCAAGCCGCATCTTCGTGAACGCAATCAATACGTATGTGCAGGACAACTTTAAGGCCTCACCGAAACTCACACTTGAGGGCGGTGTGCGATTTGAGTGGAACGGAACTCCAACGGAGGGTGCCAACCGGTTTGTGACATTCAACACGACGACCGGATCGCTACAGCGGGTTGGGAGTGCGGGATATTCCCAACTGTATCCGCAGAACTACTTTGCTGAGCCTCGCGTTGGTTTTGTGTGGGATCCATTTGGCAAGGGAAAGATAATCCTTCGCGGTGGATATGCGTTCCAGGCGGAGCAGCCAATTACAAATCCGCTGATTACTCTATCGGCAAATCCTCCGTTTGCGACACCGTTGAATTTCACCTCCAGCACCTCGACACCTTACGTCACATTTGAGAATGCGTTTACAGTGGCGGCAGCGTCTAAACTGGCGCCGTCGACCACGCCTCAGACCTTCAAGGACGCCTACATGCAGAATTACAACTTCAATGTGCAGTATGCATTGAGCGATACCATCGGCGCGCAGATAGGGTACTACGGAAACACCGGTACCCATCTGCGGCTGACGCGCAACATCAATCAGCCAATCAGTGGTGTGGAGCCATTCACTGCGGTTTCTGCGAGCAGTCCAATCGCGGCAGGGCGCTCGCTGGGCAACATCACAGACTATGACAGCGATGGTATTTCAAACTACAACGCTCTTTGGCTAATTGTCACCAAGCAGATGGGGCACGGTCTGCAGCTGAACGGTTCGTATACGTTTTCGAAGTCACTGGACTATAACTCGCTCAGCACACAGGGCGTGATTCTGCAGGACAGCTACAATCCTGCGAACAACTATGGGCCGTCGGATTTCGATGTGCGGAATAGATTCGTCTTCAGCGGTATATATGCGCTGCCGATACATGGCAACTTCCTGATCAGCGGCTGGCAGTTGACTGGAATCCTGCAGTTGCAGGGTGGAAACCCACTCTCGGTATTTACGAATCTGGCCACGAACGGAACAGCCGGCACGATTCGTGCAGACGAGAGCGGGCCGGTTTCCAAGGAGCGCGTGTTTCTTGCAAATGGATCGGTGCAATATCTACCTCAGTCTATCTGCTATACAGCAACGGCTGGTTGCACATTCTCGAATCCTGTCGCGGCGGACGGCACGCAAGGGCGGAATTCGATCTATGGCCCAGGCTTTGAAGATACTGACCTGTCCCTCGGCAAATTCTTCGCGCTGTATCGCGAAGCCAGGCTTGAGTTCCGTGCGGATGCGTTCAATCTGCTCAATCATCCTAACCTCGGGCAGCCTGTGTCGCAGTTTACGGTAACCGCGCCGTCGGGCAGCACGCCGGGTTCTGTGACGCCGGGTACGTTTGGCCAGATCACGAATACACGCTTCCCACTCGGCGACTCAGGATCATCTCGGCAGCTGCAACTTTCCTTGAAACTGCTGTTTTAACCGGGCTCGGCTGAGGAGAGTAACATGCAGCGCAGAGATTTATTGAAGACCTTGGCGCTCGCCGGGGTCGCGAGCGCCTTTGGGGTCCGGGTCAACGCGGAGTCCATGTCGCCGGACACGAAGGTTGAAGGGTTCTCATTCATCTTCTTTACCGATACGCACATCCAACCGGAATTACGAGCAGCGGATGGCTGCCGAATGTGCTTCTCGCAATTTACGGGCATCCCCGCGGACTTCGTAATGTGCGGGGGCGATCTGGTGTACGACGCCTTAGGTGTGGACGGCACGCGGGCACACCTACTCTGGGATATGTACAAGGAGATAGCTGCATCGATCCACTTGCCGATTCACTATACGATCGGCAATCACGATGTCTTCGGGGTGCTCACGAAGAGCGGGATCTCTCCTTCTGATCCAGAGTACGGAAAGAAGGCGTTTGAAGACCGCTATGGGCCGACGCATTACTCGTTCGACCATAAAGGCTGGCACTTCGTGGTGCTCGATTCCATTGGCGTGCAGACAGATCGCACCTGGACAGGCGAAGTAGGCGACGCACAGATCGCATGGCTCAAGACCGATCTGGAAAAGACGGGAAAGCACACCCCGGTGCTCGTTGTGACTCATATTCCACTGGTAACTGGTGCGGTGAATTATGTAGCGCGGCAGGAGTGGCTCAAACGGACGCCAAATATAGGCAATCTGGTTAATACGTTGATGGTGACGGACGCAACAGAAGTGATCGACGTGCTGCTGGGTTACAACGTACGCGGCGTGCTGCAGGGGCATACGCACATCAATGAAGAGATTGTCTTCCGGAATCTGCGATTCAGCACCAGCGGTGCCGTCTGTGGGGACTGGTGGAAAGGCCCTCGCGCGGGTACTGCAGAAGGTTATTCGATCGTGACGCTGGGCGTGGATGGAAGTATGCGGCGCGAGTATCGGAACTACGGCTTCTGTGCATCGGTGTAGGTGTCGTTATTCCTAAACCAGGTTCCTCCTCACATTTGGTGCAAACTGTCCTTGTTCCATCCCGGGATGGCGCCTTGACCCCATGTTGGACGGGACGATCCCCACGGAAACGTACAGCGAAGCCAATGAGGAGTTTTGTGCAGAGATCGCGGTGACGGAACAAGAACTGCGTGCGATCGTGTCACAAGGGGCAACACCGGATGCGTTCCTTCACTTCTCCGAGATCCACTTGCTTCTCCGCGATCCACTTAATGGACGTGGCGGGTGCGTGGCAACTCGCCACGCCGGAGCAACGGCATCGGGTTCAAACTCTGCTGTTTGACGGCGGGTTGGCCTACGCAGCAGATCACGGAATTTTTAACCACTCTAAGTCTTCCCTATTCAGCACATTGGAAGCACTGAGAGAAGCAAAGTGAAAATGGCGTCCCCGACGGGATTCGAACCGCGTGTTTACACCATGAGTGTGGCGTCGTCCTGGGCCACTAGACGACGGGGACTTTGGAAGCTTAGATATTAAGGTTGGCGTCCCCGACGGGATTTAAACCCGTGCTACCACCGCGAAAGCGGGGAAACACCGTACTTTCATAGTTTGGATGAGTTGAGCATAATTTGCAATCCCTGGTATCCACAGGGCCAAATGCACGATTTCCCTTTGCTCCGTTTGCCCCGCTTTTCACCGTGTTATCGGCCGCTTCCTCAGCACAGCACGACCGGATCTTCAGCCTGAATGGGTATGCTCACGCGCGATTCAGCGCACAGCGAGTGACCGGCTCGCCCCGGCCCAGATCTGTCAACCCCCTGACACACCTAACTAACTGAATCGACACCAAATAGACTTGGCATAGTTACCCCCCACCAATCGTTACAATAGAAATAAGGGAAAACACCAAACAAGAACATGGAACTGCGAGGCCCGAAGGGTCACGCCCAATTCCCCAATGCCTCAGCTTTTGATCTGCAAACCCAGCGAGTTCGAAGCCACGGCAATAACTGATTTATTTTGAATACTTTATCGACAACATCCCTGTTTTGAATACTTTACCGAAACAAATTCGATAACCCAATGATTCAACAAGGGTTACTAAACCAAATAGAATGAATACCTTACCCATAAGCCTCCTCTTTTGAATACTTTAGAAAAAGAGGGGGAGGGGGGCACCCCCCGTAGACACCAAAGCCCCGCTTGCGCGGGGCTTTGATACATCTACATTTGAATCCGGCGATCAGTGCTTCCCGTGCGCGCTGGCAATCTTCTCTTCCGCAACCCGCGTCACAGCATTAGCCTCGTCATACTTCACCTGATCGTCGCCAGCCTGATGCCACAGATCTTCGCCATGCTTCAGCTCAGCCTGTGCCTCATCCGGATCGATCTCGTCCGGATGCAGCGCCGTCTCCGCGAGGATCGTCACACGATCCGGAAGCACCTCAACGAAGCCCCAGGCGACGAAGAATACCTGCTCGCCGGCCGAACCCCCGTGCAGACGAACCTCGCCTGCACTCAGTTCGGTCAGCAGCGGCGCCGCGCCATAAAGCGTCTCAAGATAGCCCGACATCGACGGCAGTTCGACCGCCTCCGCCGTCGCGTCCAGCAGCACGCGGTCAGGCGTCACCAGCCTTACCTTCAGCAGTTCCGATTTGTTTCCAGACTCAGCCATACTCTTACGCCGTCGCCTTCATCTTCTCGGCTGCCGCGAGCACATCCTCGATGCCGCCCTTGAGATAGAACGCCTGCTCTGGAATGTCATCGTGCTTGCCCTCGATGATCTCCTTGAAGCTGCGCACCGTGTCTTCGACCTTGACGTACGCTCCGGGAATGCCGGTAAAGATCTCCGCCACATGGAACGGCTGCGACAGGAAGCGCTGGACCTTACGTGCACGCGAAACGGTGAGTTTGTCCTCTTCCGACAGCTCGTCGATGCCGAGGATCGCGATGATGTCCTGCAGATCCTTATAACGCTGCAGGATCTTCTTCACGCCCTGCGCGACGTCGTAGTGCTCCTGACCGACGATACGCGGCGAAAGGATGCGCGAGGTCGAAGACAGCGGATCCACCGCCGGATAGATACCCAGCTCCGACAGCGGACGCGACAACACGGTCGTCGCATCCAGATGGGCGAACGTCGTCGCGGGCGCCGGATCGGTAAGATCATCGGCAGGCACGTACACGGCCTGCACTGACGTAACCGAACCCTTCTTCGTCGACGTGATGCGTTCCTGCAGCTCGCCCATCTCGGTCGCAAGGTTCGGCTGATATCCCACAGCCGAAGGCATACGTCCAAGCAGCGTCGAAACCTCAGAGCCCGCCTGCGTGAAGCGGAAGATGTTGTCGATGAACAACAGCGTATCCACTCCCTCTACGTCGCGGAAATACTCCGCAACCGTCAGACCGGTCAGAGCCACGCGAAGACGTGCTCCCGGCGGCTCGGTCATCTGGCCGTAGATCAGCGCGGCTTTGCTCTTGTTGTAGTCGTGAATATCGATAACACCCGACTCCTGGAACTCGTGCCAGAGGTCGTTACCCTCGCGCGTGCGCTCGCCGACCCCCGCGAACACCGAGTAGCCACCGTGCTTCATCGCGACGTTGTTGATCAGTTCCTGAATGATGACGGTCTTGCCCACGCCCGCGCCGCCAAACAGTCCGATCTTGCCACCCTTTAAGAACGGCTGAATCAGGTCAATGACCTTCACGCCCGTCTCGAACATCTCCTCCGACGTTGACTGCTCGTCGAACGCCGGAGCCGACCGATGGATCGGCATGTGCACCTTTGCATTCACCGGTCCGAGCTCATCCACAGGCTCTCCAAGCACGTTCAACACGCGGCCGAGCGTCTCGCGACCCACGGGAACTGTAATGCCCGCTCCGGTGTCGATGGCCTTCATGCCGCGGACCATTCCCTCGGTTGCGACCATTGCGATGCAACGTACGCGACCCTCGCCGAGATGCTGCTGCACCTCGACGACGACGTCCAGCGGATGCGGCACAATGAAGCCCTCGCTCACAATGCGCAGCGCCTGGAAGATGGGAGGCATATGCGCCTCTTCGAATTGCACGTCAACGGCTGGGCCGCTGATGCTGATTACTTTGCCGATGTTCTGTATCTCTGCCATAAGTCTCTTTCGTAAAGTCGCGTCTTAGCTTGCCTACAGCGCAGCTGCTCCGCTGACAATCTCGATAATCTCTTTGGTAATCGCGGCCTGGCGCACGCGGTTCATGGTGAGTGAGAGCTTATCGATCAACTCCCCTGCATTCTTGGTAGCCGCATCCGTCGCCGTCATGCGCGCTGCATGCTCCGCAGCGATCGACTCCAGCAGCGCATGAAAGATCTCTGTTGTGATGTACCGCGGCATCAGGTGCCGGAACAACCGCTCCGGTGCCTGGTCGAAGATATAATCTACATCGTTCGTACCGAACTTTTTCGCCTCTTGCTCCGCAACCGACTCCTCGGGCACATTGATCGAAACGCCGGACTCCTGCGCAGCCTTGCCCGCAGCTTCCTTCTGCTCCTCGGTCATCTCCGTTACGACCGTAATCTCGTGCGCTCCCAACTTTCGAATCGGCAGCAACTTCTCCACCACCACGCGCTGCGAGATCACTGACTTGAACTCGTTGTATACGATATACACCGAGTCAATCTCTGCGGCCTCATAGCGCGCTACGATAGAATTCGCCACCGCCGTTACATCCTCAAAGTTCGCCTTCACCAGCAGCCTCGGATGCTCCGCTGCAACCTCTATCGGTGCTGCACGATGCCGAATGTCTTCGATATGCTTGGCAAGACCATTGTCATAAAGTTCTTCCGTATGGTCATACACGGCCGCCGGAAAGCGCTTCTTGTATAGCCCAATTGCCTTCTTGCCGATCGGCTCAAGGTCTATGTTCTGCCCCTTTGCGCGCCGCTCATCGATAAACCGTTGCGCCGCCTTGCCGATGTTCGAGTTGAAGCCGCCAGCAAATCCTTTGTCGCCGGCGATCACTAGCACGAGTACATTCTTCTCCTCGCGCTCCACCAGCAGCGGATGCATGATCTCGCCAGTCTCGTCATTGAAGAGGTCCGTGCGCCGCACCAGCGATTCCAGCACGTTCGTCAGCATATGCGCATAGGGTCGCGCCAGCAGCGCGTGCTCCTGTGCGCGGCGCAACTTCGCCGCCGAGACCATCTTCATGGCCTTCGTGATCTGCCGCGTGTTCTTCACACTGCGGATGCGTCGCCGTAGATCGAGTACGTTTGCCATTCGTCTTTATGCCGTCGCGCTCTTATGCATTTGCGGTTATAGCAGCTTCCTTGCGGCTCGCAAGGAAGTCCTGCTTGTACTCGTTGATCGCATCGGTCAGCCGCTTGCGAAGATCGTCGTCCAGTGCCTTCTTCCTCGTGATGTCTGCCAGAATGTCCGGGTGCGTTGAGTCGAGGAACGGATAGTAGCCGTCCTCAAATGCGCGAAGATCTTTCACCTCAACATCATCGAGCAGACCCTGCGTTCCCGCGAACAGAATCGCAACCTGCTGCGCCGCCGTGAGCGGGGAGAACTGCGGTTGCTTCAACAGTTCAGTCAAACGCGCACCGCGGTTTAGCTGGTTCTGCGTTACCTTATCCAGATCTGATCCAAACTGCGCAAAGGCTGCCAACTCGCGATATTGTGCGAGGTCCAACTTCAGCGTCGATCCCACCTGCTTGGTCGCCTTGATTGCCGCTGCGAATCCTACGCGTGACACCGACAGCCCCACGTTCACAGCAGGGCGCACGCCCGAGTTGAATAGATCCGTCTCGAAGAAGATCTGTCCATCTGTGATCGAAATTACGTTAGTCGGAATGTACGCCGACACGTCGCCGGCCTGCGTCTCGATAATCGGCAGGGCCGTCAGGGAACCGCCGCCCAATTCCTTGGACATCTTTGCCGAGCGCTCCAATAGACGCGAGTGCAGATAGAACACGTCGCCCGGGTACGCCTCACGGCCTGGCGGACGGCGCAGCAGCAGCGAGATCTCACGGTAGCTCGCAGCGTGCTTGGAAAGATCGTCATAGATGATCAGCGCATGCTTGCCGTTGTCGCGGAAGTACTCGCCCATCGCAGTCGCCGCAAAAGGCGCAAGATACTGCATTGGGGCAGGCTCCGAGGCCGTTGCAGCAACGACGATCGTATACGCCATCGCTCCATACTCTTCCAGCGTCTGCACTACGCTGGCGACCGACGAACGCTTCTGCCCAACGGCGCAGTAGATGCATATCAGGTCGTTCTTTGCGGAGTTGATAATCGTATCGAGCGCCACGGCAGTCTTGCCCGTCTGGCGATCGCCGATCAGCAACTCACGCTGTCCGCGACCGATCGGTATCATCGTATCGATAGCCTTGATGCCGGTATTCATCGGCTCAGTCACTGATTGGCGCGCGATCACCCCAGGAGCAAGACGCTCCACAGGCAGAAACTTGTCCGTATTGATCGGCCCCTTGTCATCGATGGGCTGTCCAAGCGCGTTCACCACGCGACCGATCAACGCCTCACCAACGGGCACCGACATAATCTTGCCGGTTCGCTTGACCTGGTCACCCTCTTTCAGCTCGCTGTAGTCGCCAAGAATAACCGCCCCGACCTGATCCTCGTCTAGGTTCATCGCGAGACCGGAGATGCCGTGCGGGAAATCAATTAGTTCGCCGGCCATGACTTTGTCAAGCCCGTGAATGCGCGCAATACCGTCACCCAGCGTGATGATCGTTCCAACCTCATCCACCTGGATGCGCTGCTCATAGTTCTCAATCTGCTGGCGAAGTAGCTCGGTGATCTCGTTTGCCTGAATCTGTGCCATGCGTTTCCTTTTCCTTCGAATCCTTCAAATCTTGTTGCGTATCTGGGGCTACGCTCCGGCTGCGACCAGCCGGGCCTTTAGTTGTTGCAGTTGCGCGCGAATCGATCCGTCGTAAACAGTTGACCCGATCGTGACCACTGCACCGCCCAGCAGCGTGACATCCTCACTGTAGGTCGCGTGTACCTGCTGCAAACCGGTCAACCTAGAAATCTTCTCTTCCAGAAGCTTGCGGTTACTCTCATCCAGCGGCTGCGCGCTCACAATCTCCGCCTCCGCTACGCTCAATGCCTCATCAGCAAGCGTCGCATAGGCCTCGACCATCTTGCGTAGCTCATGCAAGCGCTGATGATGCGCGATCACGGCAATAAAGTTCCGCACCGTCTTACTCATGCCCAACTTTGCGGCAATCGCATCCAGTACCCTCAGTTTTTGAGGCTCGGGAATCGACGGATTTTCGAGTGCCTCGCGCAGCTCCGCGCTGGCCTCCAGCGTCTCTACAAACTCGTTCAAGTGCCCCTGCGACGCAACGACATCCAGCTTCTGACCGGAGATCACAGCAGCCAGCGCACGCGCATAGCGAAGATCAACGGCGGCCATTAGTTCTTGCTCCCTTCGCCGAGCCTGTGCGCAAAGCTCTCGACCAGCAGGCGGTCAGTCTCTGCCGTTACCACCAACTTGCGCGCAGCCTGTTCAATCGCAAGTTCTGCCGCATACTTCTGGATCTCGCGCCGCGCGAATATCGTTGCGCTCTGAATTTCCGCCTCGGCGGCCGCGACAATCTTGACCTTCTCGTCTTCCACGCTGGCCTTGATGCGCTGCTCATCTCGCGCACCGTCTGCCTCGGCCTGGATGCGCATGGCGGCGATCTGCTCATCCAGCTTGGATAGCCGCTCTTCCACCGAACTCAGCCTCGCCGTCGCCTCTTCCGTCGCGGTTCGCGCGTCGACCAGATGCTTCTGAATTGCCGTGTTGCGTTTGCGGAAGGCCTTCGGAAGTGTCTTCAGCAACCCATACCCGATCGCGCCCACCAGAATGAGAATATTGAAAATTGTAAAAACGTTCGCAGCAGTCTCGGGCTTCATGCCGAGCAAAGCACCAAGCTTTACCACAGTCGGCGATAACCGATACACGTCGGTTTCATTGAGAACCGTCTGCTTCTTATTGGCCGCATTGATCGCAGTCTGCTCATTCGTCGTCGCACTCTGCGCACGCATCGAACCGCTTGCAGATATCAACAACAACAATCCAAGCGCGACCATAATCAGCCGGCGAAGCCTCGCCGGGAAACAAGAAAAAGTCATTACTGGCGCGCCTCCGAAAACTTGGTTCCGGACGGAAGCACCGCCCGCAAAATCTGCTCGCTCAATTGCGCCGTCGCACCTTCAATCTGCTTGCGCGCATCGACGGACATTACTTCGATCTCTTTCCGCGCTGCTTTCACCTGATCCTGAGCCGCAACCCGCGCAGACTCAAGCGCCTGATCGCGCTCCGCCTGCCACTGCTGCGACCGGCGCTCGCGTGCAGCCATAATCTCGTTGCGCGCGGTGCGCAGTTTGCCTTCGTAGACAGTGGTCTCAGCCTCGGCTGCCGCGATCGCACAGCACGCACGCGCAACTGCGCCACTCGTGCGTGCACGACGTTCAGCTAACGTCTTCTCGAGAGGTCTCCGCACCAGCAGGCCATATGCCGCCACGAGCAGAATAAACAACACCATCGTCGGCACAGAGCCGAGCACTAGACCGCCAAGTTGATGCAAAATTTCCATGAGATTCTTGGGTTCTTCAGGATGGCAAGCAGACGCTCTTGCTTCCAAGAGCGAATGAAGGCCTGTTCTCAACAGCTTGAGTTTAGCTCAGGCAACGCAAACATTTAGACTTTTCGTTCCCATTATTTGTAGCAAAGCAGGTGGTTGAAAGTCAAAGAAACGCAGCGATAAAAGGACCAAATGAGCGATTATCGTAATTTCGTCTTTGGATAAAATCCGCGATCAGATTTCACTATAATTTTCTTCGTGCTGACATCTAATGGGGCGTACACTAAGCGCACCAACCTGAGACCCGTTCCGGGTCATGCAGGCCGCGTGATACGGGACATCACCTCCGCTCCCGATCAGGCGGCCTGTACTGTTTCTACCGCTATTCTTCGACTGCCTCAGGTGGCGCCGCGTGCCGGTGCTGATACCGCCTATATCGCTCCAACAGCGAACTCGGGCCAATTACGGTGAGATATACGAGATTGCCCTCAAACCTCTGCCCCGTAGTTGTTGCTCCTCGCTCCAGCGCCGCGATTACTCTACCCTCCGCCTGCGGAATCCGAAACTCTGCACTCTCCAGCGGATCTGCCGTCAACGCCGCATCGATCGCATGTAGCAGATCGTCGATCCCGTCGCCGGTCAGCGCCGAGACCGCGATCGTCCCCGGCGCCTGAAGCCCCGGCTCCAAAGTCGCTTCCGCGCGCAGCAGATCGATCTTATTCAGAACCTGCAGTGTGGGCTTCTCTCTTACACCAAGTTCGGCGAGGACGGCCTCCACCTGTGCTCGCTGCTCGTCAAGCGTCGGGCTAGCGGCGTCACGCACGTGCAGCAACAGTTCCGCTCGCTCCACCTCCTCCAGCGTGGCGCGGAAGCTTGTAACCAGCGCATGTGGAAGATTACGTATGAACCCAACCGTGTCCGAAAGCAGCACTTTGCGTCGCGAAGGCAGGCTTAACTGCCGCAATTTTGGGTCAAGTGTGGCAAACATTCGCTCCGATGCCAGTACTTCACCGCCCGTCAGCGAGTTGAACAGTGTGGATTTGCCTGCATTTGTGTACCCAACGAGCGCCACCGTCGGCACTGGCACGGCCTCGCGCCGCCCGCGCTGCTGTCGCCTAATCCGCCTTACCGCCTCCAACTGCTGCTTGATGCGGTCCAATCTTACGTTGATCTTGCGCCGGTCGGTCTCGAGTTGCGTCTCGCCCGGTCCACGCGTTCCAATGCCGCCGCCGGTCTGCGACATAGTCTTTCCTCGACCCGCCAGCCTCGGCAACTGATACTCCAGTTGCGCCAGTTCCACTTGTAACTGGCCCTCTCGTGTCCGTGCGTGCCTTGCGAAGATGTCGAGGATCAACTGCGTGCGATCGATGACCGTGCATGGTAGCCGCGCCTCCACATTGCGCGCCTGTGATGGCGTCAGATCGTGGTCGAAAAGCACAAGGCTCGCACCGGTTGAGGCAACCGTAGCGACGATCTCATCGAGCTTTCCGCCGCCCACCAACGTCGCTGGATCAGGCCTGCCACGCCGCTGGATCAGCACCGCTGCAATCGTTGCCCCGGCAGACCGCGCCAGCTCCTGAAACTCCGCTAATGACGCATCAAAGTCCAGATCGACTGGCGACTCAGCTAGGGTCTGCGGAATCTCAGCCGTTTGATCGAGGTGATCATTGACTACTGGGCCTTGTCCCATAATTGCTGCAGCGGCGCGCGCCTGTTGCGCTACGCTCGACGGGCGAAAGCGGTCGGAGGTAAACTCAACGGCCACCAGTACCGCGCTTTCACGCGACGTTCGTTGCCGCGCCCGCAGCAGATCCTGCTCGACCGCTTCGCGACTCGTTCTTGTCTTTCCTACTGGTTTAATGGACACCTTGCCTCGTAGCTCTCGCGAACGACCGTCGCTATGAGCGACTAGCTGTTGGTCGTCCCTGTCGCCGGCAGCGAACTCTCTACATGAGCAGTCGTGGGAGGACGGCTCTCACTACGCGTGTCGCCAAACCCCGTCGGACGACCACTCACCACCGTGGAAATTGCGTGCTTGAAGATCAACTGCTCCTGGGCGTTGTTCTCGAGCAGAACAGAATACTTATCGAAGGAACGTATCTTGCCCGTCAGCTTTACGCCGCTGACCAGGTAGATGGTAATGGGGCTTTTGTCCTTGCGGACCGTATTCAGGAACGTATCCTGAATGTTCTGTGCCGGCTTGGAATCCATGGGCCGATCTCCTCTTGTCATAACGCTCAACCATCTCTTGAAATTCCGCGCTAGGTGATCGCGGTCGAACCTTGCAGCAAAGCAGACCTACACCATTCACCCTATCGTCTTCGATGACTCGAGACAAGGGCATAGGACAGTGACCGATCCCCCGAGCCTCCCAAACAGTTACGATGATAGGGATGATCCAGATAGACAACAGCCCGAAACTCCTCCCCGTTCCGATGCTCGACTTCAGCCGAGAGTTCGCTCAGATCCGCGAAGAAGTGCTCGCCGCTATCGCCTGCGTGTGCGAATCCCAACGCTTTATCCTGGGCCCGGAGGTCGGTCGCTTTGAAGAAGCCGCTGCGGTGGCCTGCGGCGTTCCCTTCGCCATCGGCTGCGCGAGCGGCACCGACGCTCTCTGGCTCTCATTAGCCGCCCTGAATATTGGTGCTGGCGACTCGGTCATCACGACACCGTTTAGCTTCTTCGCCACTGTCAGCTCCATCCTCCGCTGCGGCGCCAAGCCGTTGCTTGCCGATATAGATGAACGCACCTTCAACCTCTCGCCTCACTCCGTCCAGGACGTGTTAGCCGACACCCCGAGCTGCGAACGCATTACCGCAATCATGCCCGTGCATCTGTATGGTCAGTGCGCAGATATGACCGCGCTTACCGCGTTATCAGGCGAACGCGGTCTCAAGCTCATCGAAGACGCAGCTCAGGCCTTTGGTGCGTCCTGGAACGGTGTGCGCGCCGGAGCCCTCGGCGACGCTGCCGCCTTCAGCTTCTACCCCACCAAGAACCTTAGCGCCTTCGGCGACGCCGGCATGGTGACCACCCGAGACCCAATCACCGCCGAGCGCGCACGTATGCTCCGCGTTCATGGCATGCGCCGTCGCTACTTTCACGATGAGATCGGCTGGAACTCCCGCCTTGACACTCTGCAGGCTGCGGTCCTCGAGGTTAAACTGCGCCGCGTAGACGCCGGGAATGCCCGAAGGCGCGAGTTGGCTGCCCTCTATGATGCTCGCTTCACGGCCGCGGGTCTTGTGGGTAACACCACCGCCGACGGCATCGTGCTTCCCTACACCGACCCGCGCGCTGAACACGTCTTCCATCAGTACGTCATCCGCGCCCCACGACGCGACGCCCTGCGCGCGCATCTCACCGCGCACTCGATTAGCACTGAGATTTACTACCCCCACCCTCTCCACCTGCAGCAGAGCTTGCAATACCTCGGCTATAAGCTGGGCGACTTTCCCGTCAGCGAACGCGCGGCCACAGAAGTTCTTGCGCTGCCCATATACCCCGAACTTCGCGAAGAAGAGCTTGAAAGCGTTGTCGAAGCGATACGGCTTTTCTACTAATTTTCACTACTTCCGCTTCTTCTTCTCGTCTCTGCCTTTCTTCTCCACCTCAGGATCCGGATGCGCCTCCGCTGGCGGCTCTGCCCCTGGCGCGATCAATCGCGGGCAGATGTTGCCTTCCAGCCGATAGGTCTTCTCAATCGTCTTTCCAGGCCTAATCAACCCGGTGGTCCGATCCGGCACCGGTATCGTCTGGTCCCCCGCCAGCACGCGATAGGTAAAGCTAGGCAACTTTTCTGCAGAGTTTACGGCTTTTCCATACGGGTCAGCTCGCTCATCAATCTTCACGGGCAGATAGCCGGCGATATTGTGCTCACGGAAGGCAGTCTCGTAGCGGTGCTTTTTGGTGTTCCACACAAAAACCCGCACTTGGTTGAAGTCATAGGGCAATCCCGCTTTGTATGGCGAAAGTACTGTCACATACTCAGGAATACTGGTGACGGTATTGCCATTGTTTAGTACACCGGAATCTGGATCATCCACATGAGCGAGCACGTAAGCCCCCACGATGCGCTGCCCCTCGGAATATCGCACCAGGACATCCGGTGCCGAAACATCCATCATTCGCCCGAAGATCCAGCCTGTATGACCCTTCGCATCGCGAACCAGCCACCAGTCCTCCATCGTTGGAGTTGCAGGCGCACCTGCCTCATCGCCGGGCTTTGCTACCGGCGCGGCTCCTGGCGTGACCGGCTTCTGCACGGTCGCTCGTTCAAGCAGGCTTAGCGAATCGTTCTCCGCAAGCAGGTAAAACCGCTCCATCTCGCGTCCCGGCGCAACATGCAGATAGACCTCATCACTTGCGGTCGCGGTTGCCACCACAGGGTCCTTCTCATGTTCCTTGCCGAGCGCCTCGAACTCGTCCGCGACATCCTGTCCCGCGGTCAGCCTCTCTTCGATCCAGCCCACCTCACCTTGAGGAGTCTGTACCTTCAAGAACCGCCGCGCCCGATCGAGCACCACCAGCTTCTCGCCATTCGAGGCTGTTCCCGTGCGATTCGACACTGCAGCCACACGATCTCGCAGAAAAGTCTGCTTTGCCGTCACGTAGACATATTTCCCCGACGGCTTAATTCGAAAGTGCGAGCAACCTGTCATCCCATAGGACAGCGCCATCACAACCGTGACCAGCGCTAGCCTCCGATTCACCAGCTTCGAGAATATTTCCTGCATGTTCAGGCAATGCCTTTGCGTACGTCTTTGCGATTTCACAATGTGTGTGATGCCAACTATCCCGAAGGATGCAAACCCAGAGTACCGCGGGCGGCTGCGGATGGCGGGTGATGGTGTTCCCGCGGCCACCACAACCTAATGCGTTGCGCCCAGGACTACGACTGGAGCCGTGGTTCCGGAGCCGGCGCTGGCGTCGAGCGTAAGGGCTCCTGTTGAGCTGATGGTGAAGAGCTGGATTCCCGTTGAGGCCTTATAGCCCGCGGCGATGAGGTAGACGCCTGTGCTGTTGGTGGCGAGCGCGCTGACGGTCGGAGGGCCGGTGAAGGGCGAACCTGTGATGGCAGTAAGGGCGGCGTTGGTACCGATGGAGTAGCCGGTGATGGTGCCGTCGGTCTGGTTGCCTACGTAGACATCGGTTGAGGTGCTGTTGACCAGGATAGATTTGGCGCCAGCGCCGGTCGTGTAGGTACTGTCCAGGGTGGGAGCGCCGGCTGACGTAACGGAAAAAACCTGCAGACCGGCGGTGCCTGCGGTGTAGAGGTAATTGTTGGCGTCCCAGGCGGCGGCGTAGATACCGGTGGCGGCGTTGTCGGGAATGATTTGGTTGGCGACTCCTGGAACGCCGGTTGTGGTGTCGAACGAGAAGACATTCGCTCCTCCGGTTCCGAGAGAGCAGGTGGCAAATTCACCGCTTGGGGCAATTTTCACAGAGAGCGGCGTGAACACCCCGTTCGTGGCGCCGGCGAGTGCGACGTAGGAGGAAAACGTGAGGATGCCCGTGGTGCTGTTGATGCTGTAGATCTCGACCTCCTGGGCGGGAGCGGCGTCGAGGACGAAGAGCCATTGGCCGTCGGGGGAGACGTCCATGGAGGCGACGTTGTCATTGACGAGGGGGGTTCCGCTATTGAGGATGGACAGCTGGCCGCCGGTGCCGATGGTGTAGCCGTAGATGGAGCCGGTGGATGAATCGCTGGAGATGAACATGAAAGAGTTACTGGGAGTGATGGCGATGGCGGATGGGATGAAGTCGAGCGAATAGGGCGAGCTGGTCGTTGCGGCGAGGGTCGCGCTGGCGGGGGAGTAGCCATTGAGATAGGTGTCGGCTGTGGTGCTGTTGGAGACATAGACGTAATCGCCGCTGGTGCTGCCGGTCGTTCCAGTTACAGGGCAGCTTGCCTTCCCCTCGCAGCTAAAGAAGTTGCCGCAGCCGCTCAGCAGCATCGTCACCGTGGACAGCAGCACGAGCGCGCACGCTGGCACACCATACAGACGAAAAACGATGCCGCGATTCATAGACGCCATGCTTAGACTCTCCATGCCCCCTCAAGCAGTCACGACTGCCATCCGGGGCCAGCCCTATTGTTACAGGTGCATGCTGCTTTTCTGGTCCTGATGCGTAGGACGCACGGCGACTGCAACAGTTTCGTTCTGCAACCAATTTTCCGCGAATCCCGACACCCAACCCTGCATCCGGTCAGGACGGCACGTCCTGCAACGGGCAATCCAAAGGGAACACCCAGCCTCTCTTCAACAGGATCGCAGCCCTCATCATCTTCCAACTGCACGGCCAAGGCCGTATCATCTGATTCTGTATGCCGAGTTTTCCCGACAGCATCTTTCTCTTTGTCCTGGCGCTGCTGCTCTTCGGCCCCAAGCGGCTGCCGATCCTCGCCCGCGAGCTCGGCAAGTGGGTCGGCGAGTTCCGCCGTGCTTCCAATGATTTCAAGATGCAGATGGAAGAAGAGCTCCGCCTCTCCGAGCAGGCTGATCGCCAGAAGCAGATCGCTGCCATGGAAGCAGCCGCGCCCGTCACGCCGCTCATCCCCGAGCCAGAGCAACCACATCTGCCCGCACCCTCGGACACGTTCACGCATGCGGTCTCCGAAACGACCGTCACGGAGAATCCGGCCATCGAACTGATCCCAGATACGGTGTATCAACCAACCGATGAAGTGGTTGATGGTGTTCGGACACCACTCCCAATCGCCACATCCGGTGAGCTCCGCATTATGCCGCCCTCGACAGGCCTTCCCACACGGCAGCAATCCTCGGGCCCGCGCGACAGCGCCCTCACGGGTCTGCTCGATGAGATCCCTTCCGCTCCCGAAAACACCACCGAAGCCGAAACTGCATCGGAGACGACAGCGCATGGCAACTGAGCTTATCGACCGCGCCCGCTCCGCAGTCCATGACCGCGCCGAACTTCCCGGCATGAGCCTCATGGAGCATCTCGAGGAGCTTCGTAACCGCCTTTTCTGGATCTGTGGATACCTCTTCGCCGGCTGCGTCATCGCCTACATCTTCCACGTCCGGCTGTACAACTATGTACAGCGCCCGGTCACCGACCTCGGACTGCAACTCAACTTCACGCACCCCACCGACGGTCTTAACCTTTACCTCAAGACTTCGCTGGTGGGTGGCGCTATCCTCGCCTCGCCCTTCATCCTCTATCAGATATGGCTCTTCATCTCGCCCGGCATGTATGCGCACGAGAAGCGCTACGTCTGGCCCTTCATGATGGCGACCATCGGCCTCTTTCTCTCTGGAGCCTGGTTTGGCTACCGCTACGTCCTTCCCGGCGCCCTCAAGATCCTCGTTCTGGGCTTCGGCAAAGCCTTCCATCCCATCCTCACCATCGATGACTACACCGGGTTCTTCCTCGCCGTCATCCTCGGCCTCGGCATCTGCTTTGAGTTGCCGATCCTCATCTTCTTCCTCGCGCTCTTCGGCATCGTCGACGCCAAATTCCTCCTGAAGCACTTCCGCTATGCCATCATGGCAATCTTCCTCGTCGCCGCTATCATCTGCCCGTCGCCCGATCCTACCGCGATGTGTCTATTCGCACTACCCATGCTGGTCCTCTATTTCCTCGGTGTCGGGGTCGCCTTCTTTGTGCACCCGGATCGCCGCAAGAAGAAGGAAGCTCTGAAAGGAGCTGTGTAAATGAGTCTCCGCTACTCTGCGCTGGTGCTAGGCGCCGCGCTTGCGCTCACGCCCGCTTCGCACGCCCAGGCTCACGCCGTCAGCGGTCAGGCCATCCTCAAGCTCACTCAGCAATACGTGGATACTGCACCCAAGCGCTACATTGGCTCGCCAGGCCACGCCGCGGCTGAGGGCTTCATCAAGGCTCACTTTGCGCCCGAGGTGGCCAAAGGGAATTTCATTGACGACCGGTTCACTGCGCGCACGCCGATCGGACCGCTCATGATGCACAACCTCATCGTGAAGTTCCCCGGCAAGAGGGATGGCATCATCGTCCTGGCGTCCCACTACGAGACCAACTACTGGCTCAAGGACATCCACTTCATCGGCGCGAATGACGGCGCCTGCACAACCGCATTGCTCATCGCATTAGGCCAGTATTACCGGGAACACCCGCCGCAGGGCTATTCCGTCTGGCTGCTCTTCACCGATGGGGAAGAGTCCATCAACAAGGAGTGGACCGACTCCGACTCACTCTACGGGTCGCGCCATATCGCGGCGAAGTGGTCTGGTGATGGAACGATCGGTCATATCAAGGCTTTCGTGCTCGCGGACATGATCGGCTGGAGGGACATGAACATCGACAAAGAGAGCAACTCGACGCCCTGGCTGCTCGATCTTCTGTCTAAGGCCGGTCGCGATACAGGCCACTCAAAATACTTGTTTCGCGAGTCGCAACCTATTGATGATGATCATCTTCCGTTCCTTCAGCGCGGGGTTCCTGTGCTCGACGTCATCGACTTCGAGTACGGCACACCCTCCAACCCCGAGGCCTTCCACCATACGGATCAGGACACGATGGACAAGTTGAGCGCGACCAGTTTGCAGGTTTCGGCCGACCTGTTTCTTGACCTCGTCAAGCTCATCAACCAGCGATAATGCGGGGAAACTGGCGAAAGTTGGACATATACAGCCCTGTTTCGGGTTGCAAACCGGGGGTTATAGCCTAGTTTCGTGCTGCGCTGCCGTGGTTTCGTGCTGCTCCGCCGTGTAGTCTGCACCTAGAAGCTCGATGACCCCGATCTCCCACTGGATCTTCTTCCACGTCGCGCTCGTCGCCCTGCTCGGGGTCGAGTATCTGGTGCATCTCGCCGTCCCGGATATACATCGTAAGGCGATCTATGCGACCGTCCTATGGGTCAGTGCGGCGCTGGCCCTCGCCGCCATCCTTAGCCGTCCGTATCACGTCGCAGGAGCTACCCAGTATCTCGCGGGCTACGCGTTGGAGCAGGCGCTCTCGCTGGACAACCTGTTTGTGTTTCTTCTGCTCTTCCGGTTGTTTCGGATTCCGGCGGTGCGCCAGCCAAAGGTGCTGTTCTGGGGAGTCGCTGGGGCGATTGTGATGCGGGGGGCGTTCATCGCCGGTGGACTGGTACTGCTCAACCACTTTCACTGGATCAGCTATGCGTTTGCGGCGATCCTACTGATCGCCGCCGTCCGCCTGCTGCGGCCCGAGAATCCGGACGCAGATTCGACGCAGGCTCCGGGGTGGATTGCCTGGCTCACGCGGCTTCGGCCAATCAGTGAGAACCAGGACCATTTCTTCGTGCGGGAGCCATCAGCGAGCAGTGGTCAGCGAGGGCGGCGAATGGCGACGGTCCTGCTGCTGGCGCTGGTTGCCGTGGAGCTGACCGACGTGGTGTTTGCGCTCGACTCTATTCCTGCCGTGCTCAGCATTACGCGACAGCCGTTCCTCGCGTACACGTCCAACATTATGGCGGTGATGGGGCTGCGCTCGCTGTATGTGCTGCTGGCTGCGGTGCTGTCGAAGCTGCGATTTCTGCACTTCGGGCTGGCGGCGGTGCTGGCGTTTGCTGCGGCGAAGATGCTGCTGGCCGATTGGGTTGAGATTGGTCCGCTGGCGTCGCTGGCAGTGATTGCGGGTTTGATCGGGGTGACGATTGGCGCGTCGCTGCTCGCGGGAGAGGCAACCCCCGCTGCCACGCGATGAAGCTGCGCGTCGAGGATGGCACCCAGCTCTGAAGCGCGGTGAGTCTCCAGCACGGTATTCTTAGAGGCGATGAACACGACTACTACGAACACGAACACGACTGCTACGAACACTACGATTGCCGTACGAACGCCCTCCGCCAACTATGACGTCGAGATCGGTGCGGGTTTGCTTGCGTCTGTTGGTGAGCGCGTGGATGGGTTGCTCTCGGGCGGCATACGCGCGGGAAAGCAGCGAGCGTTCGTGGTGACGTCTCCGGAGATTGACCGACTGTGGGGCAAGCAGCTCGCTGCGGGCTTCCCTGCACCGTTGACGCAGTTGAGCGTTCCAGCGGGTGAGCAGCATAAGCGTCTGGCGACGGTGGAGCGGCTGGCGGAGGAGCTGGCGCAGCATGGAGCGGATCGTGATTCCATTCTGCTGGCGTTTGGCGGCGGCGTGATCGGCGATATGACCGGATTTCTGGCGGCGATGTATATGCGCGGCATTCGCTATGTGCAGCTGCCGACGACGCTGCTGGCGCAGGTGGACAGCTCGGTTGGCGGCAAGACCGGGGTGAACCTGGCTGCGGGCAAGAATCTTGTGGGCGCGTTCCATCATCCGCTGGCGGTGTATGCGGATACGGCGACGCTGAGCACGCTGCCTGCGGCGGAGTTGCGTGCGGGCCTGCAGGAGTCGGTGAAGGCGGGAATTATTCGCGACTGCACGCTGTTCGATCTGCTCGAGCAAGAGAGTGCAGCGGTTCTGAGCGGTGATCGCGAGGCGTTGACGCGCGTGGTGGCAGCGAGCGTTCGGGTGAAGGCTGATGTCGTGAATGCCGATGAGCGCGAGTTGGGTGTGCGCATGATTCTGAATCTAGGTCATACGCTGGGCCACGCGATTGAGGTGGCAACAGGATACAAACAACTGCTGCACGGCGAAGCGGTTGGGTGGGGCATGATTACGGCGATTGGGATCGCCACGCGCCGCGGCATGGTGAGCGCGGCGGATGCGGAGCGTATGGAGCGCGTGATTCGGGCGTATGGCCCGCTGCACAGCTTTACTGCTGACGCGAGCGATCTGGTTGCGCTGACGGCGAAGGACAAGAAGAATCGCAGCGGTGCGCGATCGTTCGTGCTGCCGGTGGGGATCGGTGAGGCGGTGGTGGTGCGGGATGTGAGCGAGGCGGAACTGCTGGAAGCGGCAACGCTGATTGTCGCCGAGGCGAACACGGCAGGGGTGATCGCGTGAATCCCGTCATCGAAGACAGCGTCAACCCCGGTGCGCGCCCCGCGGGCGAGGCGAGTGAGGCGGCTGCGGCTGCGCATGTGCGCGAGATCTTCAACTCGATTGCGCCGCGCTATGACCTGCTGAATCATCTGCTGTCGATGGGGCTGGACCGCCGCTGGTGGTCGCGTGCTGCGCGAAGTTTTCGGGATGTGCTGACGCAGCCTCAGGCTCGGGTGCTCGACCTGTGCTGCGGCACGGGAGATATGACGGCGGCGTTGCTGGCTCAGCGTCCGGCGAGTGCGGAGCCGGTGACAGGGCTCGACTTTTCTGCCCAGATGCTGGATCGCGCGCGGGTGAAGTACAGCACTGCGAACGCGCTGTGGGTCGAGGGGGACGCGATGCATCTGCCGTATGCGGATGGGAGTTTCGACCTGGTGACGGCAGCGTTTGGATTTCGCAACCTGACCAACTATGCGGAGGGCCTCAGGGAGATCTATCGCGTGCTTGCGCCGGGCGGAAGGATCGGAATTCTCGAGTGCAACCAGCCGGATGGACTCAGTGGATTCGCCTATAGTATTTACTTTCATCAGGTGCTTCCACTGCTGGGAGGATGGATATCGGGTGATCGTACGGCATATACGTATTTGCCGACGTCGGTTGCACGGTTTCCACGACCGCCGCAGATGCTGCAGATGATGGCGGAGGCGGGCTTTGTGGATCGTGCCTGGGATGGCTACCTGCTGCGTGCCGCCGGATTGTATCGCGGCGTGAAGGCATAAACGTGCGGATCATCATCCGATGCTGCGCGTGTATGCTCATGGCCATGGAGCACCGTTTGATGAAGTCAGAGACCGCAAGACAGAGTCAGGAGCCATGAGCCAGAGCCTCTCTACCGCAGCCAAACGCTCGGCAGCGCAGGCGTCCATGTTTGCCGCGCTGGGCATCACGCTGCTGAAGTTGCTGACCGGCGTTCTGACGGGATCGCTGGGGATGTTGAGCGAGGCTGCGCACTCATTCATCGACCTTATTGCGTCGGGTATTACGCTGCTGACGGTGCGGGTTGCCGATCGCCCGGCGGATGAAGAGCATAACTACGGGCACGGCAAGCTGGAGAATCTTTCGGCAGCGTTTGAGACGGTGCTGATGGTGGCGTCGTGCCTGTGGATTGCGCGGGCGTCGATCCATCGCATTGTGCACCACACGCATCTTGATCTGCGCTGGTCGGTGTGGCCGTTCGCGGTGCTGCTGCTTTCAATTGCAGTGGATTACACGCGGTCGCGGACGCTGCACCGGGTGGCCCAGCAGCAGCGCAGCGATGCGCTGGAGGCGGATGCGATCCACTTCGGCACGGACATTTGGTCGTCGGCGGCGGTGTTCTTCGGTCTGCTGACGGCGTTTGCCGGAGCGCGGTTGCATGTTTCCGCGCTGGAGTATGCGGATCCGATCGCAGCGCTGGTGGTGGCAGCGGTCATTCTGTGGGTGACATATCGACTGGCGCGGCAGACCATCGACTCGCTGCTGGATGCAACACCGCCGGAGGTGCGGGAGCAGATTCGCCGTGACCTGATTCGCGACCTGGAGGCGGAGCCCGGGGTGCTGGCGGTGAATCGCGTGCGACTGCGCCGCTCGGGATCGAATTACTTCGTCGATCTGACGCTGAGCCTGCCGAGGAATCTTACGTTTCAGCGCTCGGAGCAGATTACATCCGCGGCGACGCAGGCCGTGCAACAACTTCTGCCGGGAGCGGATGTGGTGATCCATACGGTGCCGACGGCGGCACTGGGCGAGAGCGTCTTCGATCGCATACGTGCGGTTGCTGCGCGATCGAATTTGGCGATCCACGATGTGAGTGTGCGGCAGTACGACGGCGCGCTGCATGTGGAGCAACATCTGGAGGTGCCGGAAACGATGCCGCTGCGGCAGGCGCATGATATCGCGACGGCGCTGGAGACAGAGATGCGGCGTGAAATTCCGGGCATCTCGACACTGCTGACGCATATCGAGAGCGAGCCTGCAACGATTGCGAATGCCGCGCAGATTGGCCCGAGCCAGAACCTGGAGAACCAATTGCGCGCAACCGCGAGACACTTTCCGGAGATCCTGGATATCCATGAGATTACGCTGACGCGCGGGCATGGTGGAGCGGCTAACAGCGTCCAGGTTAACCTTCACTGCACGCTGCCGGATGACCTGCCGATGGAGGCGGTGCATGAGATTATCACCAACTTCGAGAGCGAGTTCCGGCTCGATCATCCGCAGGTGGCGCGGGTGTTTATTCATCCTGAACCGGCGACGGACAACCGGCGCTGAGGACTGTGGGTTGGCGTAGACGCTGCGCCTGTATTCTGAGACTGATATGAAACGCTACTTCCGAATTGCGGTGACGGCGCTTGCGATGCTCGCGGTAATGCTGGTGGCGGCTGCGATCACGCTGCGGATTGCGCTGCATGGGCATGAGGTGACGATTCCCGACTTTGCGGGGATGACGGTCGCGGAGGCCAGCGAGGCGGCGCTGAAGACCGGCGTGGATTTGAATATCGAGAACAAGTTCTACTCGACGACGGTGCCGGCGGGGCGGATACTTTCGCAGGCTCCGGCGGCTGGGTCGAGCGTGCGGCATGGATGGCAGGTGCGGGTTACGGTGAGTCTGGGGCCGCAGCAGGTGACGATTCCGGATGTGGTGGGCGAGCCGGTGCAGCAGGCGTCGATGAATATTCGGAAGATGCAGCTGGACCTGGGGACGCTGGCGCATATCGACGCACCGGGTGATCCGGAGATGACGCTGGCGCAGACGCCTCCGCCGAATGCCGGGGTGGATCAGCCGCGGGTGAATCTGCTGCTCAGCTCGTCGGCGAGCGCGTCGACATCGTTTGTGCTGCCGTCGTTTGTGGGGATGAGCTTTGGCGCGGCAAATCATGCGGCAATCGCGCTGGGATTGCGGGTCGCGGCGATAGGCGACGTGCCGCCGCCAGCTCCGCCGATAGTTGCTGCGCCGGAGCCGGGACAGGCCGCGGTAGCGCCGGTGACGCCGGCTGCACCCAGCGGGGTGGTGACGGCGCAGTCGCCGGATTCGGGGTTTCGGGCGAGTAAGGGTGACGTGCTGCGGCTGACGTTACATGCTGTGGCGAGTCCTGCGGCTGCTACCAAGCCTACAGCTGAGGCGAGTCCTGCGGCTGCTACCAAGCCTACAGCTGCGGCGAGTCCTACAGCTCCGAAGAGTCCTGCGGCTGCTACCAAGCCTACAGCTGCGGCGAAGCCTACAGCTCCGGCGAGTCCTGCTGCGGCGGGAGCTGCCGCACCGCACTAGGTGCGCTGGAAGAGGGCGGCGAAGAAGCCGTCGCCCTGGAAGGCTACACCGGGGAGGGTGCGGAGACAGCCGTTGCGCAGGAGGGTTGTGGGCGCGTATGGCGCGAGGATTCCGGTTTCCGAGAGCTTGAGGAGGGCGGGTTCGAGCGAGGCTGTGGCGATGCCGCTGGCAGGGGGCAGCGATGCGAGGACATCGGCGACGACGTTCTCGTTTTCTTCCGGCTCGAGCGAACAGGTTGAGTAGATGAGGCTGCCGCCGGGGGCGAGGCGGGAGAGTGCGGCAGAGAGGATCTCGCGCTGGCGAGTGGCCTGGCGTGCGAGGTCCGAGGGCTGGAGGCGCTGCTTGATCTCGGGATTGCGGCCGAGCGTGCCGGTGCCGCTGCAGGGGACATCGCATAGGATGAGGTCGAAGAGGCCTTCGGCTTCGGGGAGTTGGGTGGCGTCGGCTTCGAGGGTGCGGACGTTGGGGGCGTCGGTGTGAAGGCGGGCGGCGAGGGCTTGCAGACGGCGAGGGTTGGCGTCGGAGGCAAGAAGTTCCGATGCGGCATGGCGGCGCGCGAGGATCAGGGTCTTGCCGCCGGGAGCGGCGCAGCAGTCCCAGATGCGGTGCGGTGTGGGGTGGCTGGCGGCGGCGAGCTCGGCGACGAGGCGTGAGCCGTCGTCGAGGTGTGGGAGCGCAGGCGTGGCGTCTTCGGTGGATTCTTGTGCCGCAAAGAGAGTTCCATGCAGCGGCTCGTGCTGGTCGTAGGCGCAGATGCCGAGGGTGTCGGTGCGGCCGTAGTTGCGGACCCAGCGTTCGACGAGCCATGTGGGGTGGGCGAGGCGCTCGGCGAAGGCTGCGGTGGTCTCGTAGAGCTTCTGACTGGGGGGGTCCTGGCGGGTGAGCTTGCGCAGGATTGCATTGACCATGCCAGCGGCGTGGCCGTGGCCAGCAGCGCGGACGAGCTCAACGGATTCGGAGAGTGCGGCGTGGGCGGGAATGCGGTCGAGGTGCAGCAGCTGGAAGGCTCCCATGCGCAGTGCCGTGGCGACGGGGGTGGGGAGGGCGAGATCAGGACGCTGCAGCAGCGGTTGCATGCGGGCGTCGAGGGCGATCTGCCAGCGGAGAACGCCGAGGACGAGGGTCGTCGCGAGGTTGCGGTCGGCCTGCGAGAGCGCGGACATGCCGGGGCCGTGGAGCAGATCGTCGGAGTGCGCGGAGGTGGTGGCGACGCGGTCGAGGATGGCGAAGGCGGCAGAGCGTGCGGGGCTGATGGGAGCGTGGCTGGGCGCGGAGTTTTGCACAGCGGCTGCTGGGTGGGGCTGCGATGGGCGCTGCGAAGAGCGGGGGCCTGTGGATTTAGTCAAGATGCTCACCGGTGTGGAGCTGAAAGTCGCGGGCGAACTGGGCGCCGGGCAGGCGGGGTTTGCCTTCGAGCTGGACCTCGTCGAGCGCGAGCAGCGTGTTCCCTGCCGCACCGACGAGCAGTTCGCCGGTAGAGGCGTCGAGATGGTTGGGCTGGAGGGTTGTACTGGAGAAAACGGGGTGCATCTTGTGGACCAGGAAGCGCTTGCCGCGGAAGATGGCGTGCGCTCCGGGCCAGGGGGTGAAGCCGCGCCAGCGGTTGTAGATCTGCTGCGCTGTTTGTTCGGCGGGCAGAAAGCGACCGTCTTCGCGGGTCAGGATGGGGGCAAGTGTGGCCTCGGCGGGGTTCTGCGGGGTGGGGTGGATCGTTCCGCGCTCGAGGCCTTCGAGAGTTTCGAGGAGCAGCTTCGCGCCGATCTGCGAAAGCTGAGGATAAAGCTGTGCGGATGTTGTGTCCGGAGCGACGGAAATGCTGTGCATGAGGAGGATGTCGCCGGTGTCGAGGCCGGCGTCGAGTTGCATGGTCGTGACGCCTGTCTCGGTTTCGCCGTTGGCGACCGCCCACTGGATGGGAGCGGCTCCGCGGTACTTCGGGAGCAGCGAGCCGTGGACGTTGATGTTGCCAAAGCGCGGGAGTTGCAACATCCAGTCAGGAATGATGCGGCCGTAGGCGACGACGACGACGGCGTCGGGAGCTATGGCTTCGAGGCGCGCACGGAGGTCGGCATTGGTTTTGATGCGCTCGGGCTGCAGGACGGGGAGGCCGAGCCGGGTGGCGAGTTGCTTGACGGCTGGAACCTGCAACTCCATCTTGCGACCGGCGGGGCGGTCGGGCTGGGTGAGCACGAGCGCGACCTCGTGGCCGGCGTCGACGAGGGCTTGCAGGCTGGGGACGGCGAATTCAGGGGTTCCGCAGAAGACGAGTTTCATGCGCTACCTCGCGCTCTCAGAGCTACCACTCGCCGTTCTTCTGCAGCTTCCTGATGCGGTGGATGACGAGCTCGCGCTTGAGACGGCTGAGGCGGTCGATGAAGAGGATGCCGTGGAGGTGATCGATCTCGTGCAGCAGGGCGCGGGCCAGGAGCTCTTCACCCTCTACTTCAAAGAATTCTCCTCTGACATTCTGGGCGCGAACTTTAACCCATGAGTCGCGCTGCACTTTTTCGAAGATTTCGGGAATGCTGAGACAGCCTTCCTCCTCGAACTGCTTGCCCTTGCGGGCGATGACCTCGGGGTTGATGAGAACGATCTTTTCCTCGGGACGCTCATTGAAGCTGATGTCGATGACGGTGATCTGTTTCGAGACGCTGATCTGCGGCGCGGCGAGACCGATGCCCTGCGCGGCGTACATGCTGTCGAACATCTCATCGACGAACTGCGCGAGTTCAGGGGTGAACTCGGTGACAAGCTCGCCCTTCTTCGCGAGGACGGGGTCGGGATATTTTATGACCGTGTGGAGCTTCGGGGCGGTCTTGCGGACAGCATCGCTGGTGGCCTGGCGGGCTAATCGCTTTTCGGCGGCGGTGTCGAGTTTGGCGTGGGTCGGCATGATTCAGAATGATTTTATTTGGTTGCAATAGCCGCGGAAGTTGCGCTCGAGTTCGCGGAGGCTGTCGCCGCCGAACTTTTCGACGACGAGACGAGCAACGGTGAGGGCGACCATGGACTCGCCAGCAACTCCTGCGGCGGGAACGACGCAGACATCCGAGCGTTCATAGGATGCTTTCGTGGGCTCGCGGGTTTCGAAGGCCACGGAAGCGAGTGGACGGCGGAGAGTCGAGATGGGCTTGAGATAACCGCGAACGATGAGGTCTTCGCCGTTGGAGATGCCGCCTTCGATGCCGCCAGCGTTGTTGTGCTCGCGGGTGAATTTGGTGAAGGCGTTGCTGCCGGCGGCGGGTTCGCCTTCATAGGCAATCGCGTCGTGAACCTGGGAGCCGGGCGATTGCGCTGCGGTGACGCCGCGGCCGAGCTCGACGGCTTTGACCGCCTGCAGGCTCATGACGGCCTGGGCGAGGAGGCCGTCGAGGCGCTCGTCCCAGTTGACGTGCGTGCCGACGCCGGGGGGGAGGCCGTGGACGACGACCTCGAAGATGCCGCCGATGGTGTCGCCGTTGCGCAGGACGGTGTCGACCTCGGCCTTCATGCGGGCCTCGGATTCGGGATCGACGCAGGCGAGGAGGACTTCTTCCCTGCTGGATAGCGCTGCGATCTCGGCGAAGGTGGCCTCGCGGGAGAGTTCCGCACTGCCGACGCGGATGACGTGGCTGGCGACCTCGATGCCGAGCGCGCGGAGCAGC